>JAUNRE010000001.1 GCA_030535795.1 Akkermansia sp. | reverse complement strand
CCGCCGTTCCTTTGGAGGCGAGCGTGGTGAACGCCGTGGCTTTGGCGACCGCGAGCGCCGCTCCTTCGGCGGTGAGCGCGGAGAGCGCAAGAGCTTCAGCCAGCGCCCCTCATTCGGCGAGCGCCGCAACACTCGCAGCTTCAACAAACGACGTCCCTACAATAAAGGACGCGGCGAGTAAGCAGAACACCACCGAGGCTCCGCAAAAGCGGAGCCTTTTTTCGGATGTTATTGTGTCAGGCACATGAACAAAACTCCTACTTTTCACCATCTCAACAACATGAAGTTTTACACACGCATACTGGCGGCCGGGTTGCTGAGCCTTGCCCCGCTGGCAGCACAGGAACCGACGCCGAACGCCCCCGCCACCGCCACCGCCGCTGATGATATTGAAGCCGACCTGGCCGAGCTGAAACAAAAGGCCGAGAGCGGCGATGTAGATGCCACACAGCAGCTCTACACCGCCTACGCACTGGAAGGGCGAACCGAAGAGGCCAAAAGCTGGGCGCAGCGCTATGAGCAACAGCTTACCGCCAAAGCCGAAAGCGGAGATAAGCAAGCGATGATGCTGCTCGCTTCCGCCTACCTGAAAGGCAAGGACTATATGCCGCAGGATATCGGCAAAGCCGTCACCTGGCTGACCCGCGCAGCCGAGGCAGGCCTGCCGTCCGCCGCCTACATTCTGGGGGAAATCTTCACGCAGCAGGGCAACACGGCAGAAGCCGACAAATTCTACAAGCAGGCCTACACGCAATACGCAGCCCACACGGCACAGCTCAGCTCCCCCCTCACGACGGAGCAAAGTAATGCCCTCTACTGGCAGGGTTATATGCAGCTCATGGGTATCGGCACCGCTAAAAATGCCACGGAAGGTGTGGCTAAAATGGAGCAGGCTGACAACGCTTGGGCATGGAGCCAGCTGTACCGCTGCTATGTGAAAGGTATCGGTGTCGAAAAAGACATAGCCAAGGGAATCTCCTACGCCCGCAAACTGGCTGATGAGGCAAAGGATGGGCTCATGGCCTGGGTGGTGGGCTCAACCTACCTGAAAGGCGAAGGCGTACCGAAGGATGAAGCACTAGGGCGCCGCTATCTGGACACAGCCGCCGCGGCCAACATCCCCCCCGCCATTTACCACAAAGGTACACTGCTGCTGGCAGAAGGTAAGGCAAGAGAAGCCTACGAAGCCTTCAACCAAGCCGCCAGCATGGGCGTGCCGGAGGCCATGACCGCCGCAGCCCGGCTCCTGCTGACCGGAGCTGAGGGGGTAGAGAAAGATGAAGAGCGCGCACTGAATATGCTGCGCATCGCAAGCGACCGCTATGATGACATCCGCGCCCCCTGGGAGCTGGGGCAATACTATGATAGCGTGGGTGAGCCCGAGCTGGCCAACACCTGGTACAAAATCGCCAGTGATCGCGGAGTCATCGAGGCCATGGCACGCCGAGGACTGCTGCACATCACCCCCAATTCCGGGTTGAACTGGAGCCCCACGCAAATGTACCGCTGGTGGCGTGCCGGCAGTGATGCCGGCGACCCCACCTGCTCGCTTTACCTCAATCTCTTCCTCTTCGGGTTCATTCCCCTGGTGCTTATCCTCTCCTTCGGTGTCCCCATTCTTGTGGTGAACAGGCTCAATAAAAAAGCCCTGCAAGAAGAAGCGGAAGCCGAGCAACGCAAAGCGGATGCTGACAAGTAAACAACTGAGCATAGGGCGCATTGCCCTGCAATCGGAAGGCGGGCTTATCACCCGCCTTTTTCTGCCCTGCGAGGCACCAATGGCACCGGAGCCCGTCCCCGGCTCCCTGCATGAGCAGGCCTTTGCCCAGCTGGCTGCATATCTGGCAGGCACGCGCAAAGACTTCGAGCTGCCGCTGGCGCCCGCGGTCGGCACACCACTACAACAGGAGATTCTGCGCCGCATGTGCGCTATTCCCTATGGTCACACAACCACCTACGGCAAGCTGGGTCCCGCCCGCTGCGTGGGCAGCGTATGCGCGAGCAATCCCCTGCCCATCCTGCGCCCCTGCCACCGGGTGCTGCCGCTGCACAACCCGACAGGGCATTACCGAGGCGGCACAGAACTGAAACAGCAGCTGCTTTGGCTCGAATCCCACTGCTCAGGGCATCGGGCATAGGCTATTGCTCCGAGCCACAAGCGCTTTCCGCAATGCGGCGGCGAACATATCGCCACAGCAGAACGCCAATGGCAAGAGGAAGCGCGGACACGATGAGCTGCACCATCAGCAAATCATCGCCCGGGTAGGCAATAATATCGTCCAAGAACAGAGCCGGTACAGCTGCAAGAAGGCCGGGCAGCATCATATACAGAAACAGGCGGAAGCTCACGCGCTGCCAGCGCCCGCTCGGCAGCAGCTCGGCAATAGGCCAGAACATCGGCGCAAATAACGCGATATTCAGCGGACAAAGCAAGACATACTCCCACCACAATAAATCGTATCGGTCGAAAGCTACACACCATGCAGCCAGTATCGTGAGAACCATCAGCCCCAAGCCGCCGAGCACCGACACGAATACCCGCCCGCCATAGCGCAGCCACTTGCGCTCGGTTGCGCTTGCGGCGCGCAGGTTGCGGCGAAAGCACGGTAACAATCCGGCCAGCCCGAACAGCACGATGCCACCCCACAGGAACACCAGTGCTATCAGTTCACCTGCCCAACCGTCAATCAGCTGGTAATCGGAATATGAACCCCACACCTCGCAGGCAACAGACAGCAACACCACCGATGCCGTACCTCCCAATACAGCCCCCAGGCACACACCCCAAGTGCTTTTCCGGCTGATAAGCCACGGCAGGAAAAGCCCGGCCAATGCAACCCACAGGTAACACCACATCTGAAACCAAACATCATCACTCCCCGAAACGCACGCCACATAAAACCTGTTCACCGCCGGCAGAAGGTACAGCATGCACCCTATCACCCCCATGCCCCACGCCGCAAGTTTTTTCAACGTTTCGCTCATAACGCAATGTTAGACGTCACACACAGAAACATCGTTCAAATATTAAGAAAATACGCGTTGGAACAATTAGGGAAAGAGCAATTTGTGGAAGTATGAAGGTCGAATTCCGAAGGTCGAATTTGAAAGTTCGGCGGGCTTTCGCCCGCGGGTATGCGTAGCTAAGACAACCGCTTGTGCCCGCGGCTTAAAGCGCGGGCAGTAACTGCAGCTAAGCTCTGCTACCCATGCGCCGCCAGGCGCGGAATTCATCAGCCCGGAGGGCGACAGCACATAGCGCGGGGTGACGCCGCGTCAGCGGCGGAAACCCCGGGTATTGAGTAAAAAAATATTGAGAGCCCCGTGAAACGGGGCTCCGTTTCTACTTATTCCTGTAACAGGGGTTACGCGAGCTGTCGCTCGCTCACCCCTGCCTATGAGCTGTCGCCCCGCCGTGCGGGGCTTTCAAATTCGGCGGTGCAGGCACCGCTGAACTATAATAATTAGAGCGTTGTAACTTGAGCTGTTCTTTCCTCTACAAACATCAATTTAGCTGGCATAATCGCACTAAACCGCTGATTATACCAACGCATGGCTTTACACATTCTTGCGCTGCACAATGCTGATATTCTTCAGCAAGCTGCCGCGCTTGCGAGCACGGATGGCTTCCATTTGCTTAGGACTGGGAGCGCCGTTAAGTCGATGATCGAGCTCATCGCAGAGAGCACGCCGAGCCAGGAAGCGGTTAATCTCCCGCTCGCGCTCGCGGTGGCATTTGATAACGAGCCCGGTAGGACGATGGACAAGACATACGCAATTGTTGCTCTTGTTCACCTTCTGCCCGCCCTTGCCGCTGCCGCGCACAAACGTTTCATCCAAATCACGCTCAACGACCCCGAGCGCTTTCATGCGCTCGAGGAGTTCATTGCGTTTCTGCGGAGAGACCGGCATAGGGGTTACACCGTCACCTCACCGCTGAGAGGCTCACCCGGAGCAAAGGTATGGGAGCCGGTGACGGTGAGTTTGGTCACATGCTTCAGGCTGGGTACCCCGAGAGAGTCCAGCGAATCAACCAGCTTGTAGAGCTTGGCATCCAGCTGCACAATGGGGGCCACACCGCCGCACTCAGGCGCCAGAGACATGAGGCCGGCATCGTCTATCACCACGGCGTCAGAGCGCAGGAGCAGCAGGTCGCTGCAAGTCTTTACCGGGAAGAAACGGCTGCGGGGTACACAGACGGCACGCGCCCCCGTGAAGCATTGAATGGCAGCGCCCATGGCAGTCTCCAGCTGGTAGACCCTGGGCGATGCAGCATCGCGCGGATCCACCGTCTTGGTATTGCGGATAACCGGCAGAGGCAGCACGCCGCCGTTGGCTGCCAGGTAATCGCGCAGCGCATCCAGGCGAATCCAGAGGTTGTTAGTATTGAAGAAACGGTGTTTATTGATATCCTGAAAATCAGCCACATCCGCCTCCGGGCACTGGGCAACTTCGCGCAGCAACGGCTGGCCATCCGCAGCGCGGGTAGCCAGGTGACCGCCCTTCTTATCGGCCTCGGTGCGGCGAGTTACCTCCATCACGAAAGGAGCGCCGCTCTCGGCAAACCAACGCAGGAAGCGCGTATCCATCTGAGCCCCCAGGTTGTCGGAGTTGGATACGAAAGCGTATTTGACACCATTGGCCAGCAGCTTATCCAGCCAGCCACTGCCCACCAGCGCGGGGTAAATGTCGCCATGGCCGGGCGGGCACCATTCCAGCTCAGGATTGGCAGGGTAGCTCACCGGCTCAAGCGTATCGGTCAACAACTTAGGCACGCGGTTCTGAATCATCTCCACCTTGTCGGCATCGGCAAAACCATCTTCCGCATAGCGGGCGAGGTAGGCCATGGTATCCTCGCTGGTGGAAAAGGAGTTCATGAGCAACAGGTTGACCGGATAACCGGCAGCAGCACGCAGGCTCTTCACCTGGCGCACGATAAGGTCGAGGAAGGTGATACCGGGCTTAATCTCCAACAGGCTCTTGGCTTTCTGCAGCCCCATGCCGGTACCCAGACCACCATTCAGTTTGATGAGCACCGCCTGAGCCAGCAAATCGGCATCGGCAGCAGGGGTTGCAGCCACCAGAGAATCCCAATCCTCCACGCCTGCAGCGGGTACGATATCAGCCTCGGGTATCAGCATGCTCTGCTTGCTTTCCAAGACCTGTACACTGTGGCGAAATGCACTGATGGCAGCTTCGGACAGCCCCACGCTCTTCATCTTGCTCTCAATCACATCAAAACGGCTCATGGCAGGAATTATAACCACCGACGGCCGCACTTTCAATACCAAAGTGCGGCCGCCGTGAAAATCCGTTCAAAAAAGCATCACTCTCTCACCGGGATGAGGGAAACACCCCAGGAATGGTGTTCTCCCACATAGGGAAGCTCGAAAACGAAGGTATTTTCGCCCTGAGAAAGCTCGATTTCAATAGGTTCCAGCATCCACCAGACCTCCTCAGGGTCGAGGGGCTGCTCAAAGTTCCAGGCATTGCCAGGGTGAGACTTCTGACCGGCCAGGCGGTAGGTACGGGGATTCTGCAATTCCATGCCGTTAAGCCACACACGCGCCCCTGTCTGCGACCATGCATTCTTTTTGGGAATACCAGTCCAGCGGCGGTTGGAACGAGCCGGCGCATCGAAGCCGATCATGAACTTCTGCTTGCCCGACTTATCTGCATGAATGGTGGTGACGGCCCAGATGGTATGGCCGGCACGCATGCCGGGGAACAGCCCCAAGTACCCGGTATCGGGACGGGTGCGGAAATAAAGGTTCGCGCAGTGAGCCTGGCGCATATCCACGCCGTCTATGCGCCCGTCAATCACATTCCTGCGCATATTTTCTACGTTTCCGTTTTTCACGGGGCCGATAATCGTCCAGCTGATACCGGATTCGGGCCATACGGGGAAAGGTTCGCCGGCGAACTGAGCCTTGCGCAGAGCCTGCATGCGCAGCTCAAACAACGCATACGCCCGCCCCGGAACCGTATCTGCGGCGGGCATCTCCAGCGGGAAATGATCGCCATCCGCCCCGCCGCCCTTCCAGGCGCGCTCGGCCATGGCCATCATGCCCGGCCACATGGTGCACATGCCGGGGATATATTCTTTGTTATCCACCTTGCCGTCAGGCCAAATGCACATGATAGTGCCCAGCTTCTTATCATCTCCTTTGGCAGAGCCACAGGGACGCATAAAGAAATAGCGGCGTACCAGGATGGCAGGGTCAAGCAGGTTGGTATACCCCATGGTGGAGTCGAAAGCCTTACGCTTGATGCGCTCGGGGCGGATAGACTTTGCCACCATATCCGCGCCCTCGCCCCAGCGCTGCTCGATGGAGTGCTCACCCACCGGCAAATCGCGGTTGCTGGCCCACTGCATCGGGGTGCGCCCATGGCTCAGAAGTTTCTTCGTCACAAAGTCCACGAACTGAGCAGCATTGGGAATACGCACCTCATCCGCCCCGAAATGTACGATAGGGCAGATATCCGCCGGTATCTCGCGGCAGAATTCATCCAACAACTCACCCACTATCTTCATGCCTTTGGGCGAGTGCATCTTGAAGCCGAATGCACGGTCAAAATAAGCGCTGTGACCGGGCATATCCAGCTCCGGTATAATGGTGATACCGCGCTGAGCCGCAAAGGCAAAAACCTCGCGAATCTGCTCATAGCTATAGGTATCGTGCTTATCGCGCGTGCGATGCTGCGGTGCATTGAGCTGAGGATAGCACTTACACTCAATATGCCAGGCCGGATAGTCGGTCAGGTGCCAGTGGAAGAGATTGACCTTCAGCTGCGCCGCCAGAGCCAGTTCTTTCTTAAGACGCTCCACGCTGCGGAAATTACGCCCGCAGTCCTGCATATAGCCTCGGTAGCGGAAAGCGGGCCAGTCCTCAATATTACAGAAAGGAAGCTTCCCCGCGCCCGTAGCCAGCATCTGGCACAGTGTCTGCATACCGCGGAGCAGTCCGATACGCGTTACGGCCGTCAACTTCACCCCGTTCAAGTCCGTGCGCAGGCGGTATCCTTCCTCCGCCTTATCCGCCGGGAAAGCATCGGGCTGCAATCGGCATTCTACGGTAAAAAATCCATTGCCCTGCACTCGGTCAGCCTGGTAATCCTCCAGCGCTGTATGAAGCAACTCATCCACATCGCCCACCAGACGCGGCTCACGCCCCTGCACATCGAGCGCACCGCTCATCCACTCCACACGCTGAGGGAACGGCAACAGAGAAACTCGAGCCGTCTCTTCCAGCTTCAAGTCATGCGGAGAAACCCACCCCTCTGTAACAGCCGCCGATGTGACAGAGCCGTCGGCAGTCGTTGCCGCAGCCATTGTCGTCACCACCCCCAGCAGCCCCAGAGCAACGGAAAGTACGTTATTAAACATGCCGACAAAATATCACATACAGCCATACGGAGTCAAGCAATTTTTCCGGAGGCGAAACCTGCCCATGAGCATGGGGCACAAAAACACGCCATACCTGTGAACAAAGGCGCGACAAAAGGAGTCTACTATGATAGAATACAAGCAGACGATGATTGCAGAACTTTTTACCACACTGGCTCAATATGCTCCCCAATACGGCGAACAGACGGGCTTCATGTCCGCCGGCGGAGGCAGCATGTACGGAGGAGCGACGTTCATTGGCCTGGGGCTCATCCTGCTCTGCGGGCTCATAGGCGGTATTGTCCAGAGCCGCATGCAGGCAAGCGTACGCGAATACTCAGCCGAGCCCGCGCCCTACACAGGGGCGCAGGTAGCCCGCCGCATGCTGGCAGCACACGGCCTGCATGATGTGCAGGTAACGCACACCCCCGGCGAGCTCACGGACCACTACAACCCGGTCAACCGTACGGTCAACCTGAGTGACACCGTCTATTCGCAAGCCACAGTGGCCGCTATGGCCGTAGCGGCGCACGAGTGCGGCCACGCCGTGCAACATGCCACCGGCTACGCCTGGCTCAAGATGCGCAGCGAATTGGTTCCGCTTGTCAACATCGGCTCCCGCCTGGGGCAGTTTGTGCTGATGGGCGGGCTTGCCCTGCTGGCCATGGGCGGCGGCACGACAGTGGCCTGGATCGGGCTGGCGCTTTTCGGCACCACCACGCTGTTTGCGCTTATCACCCTGCCGGTAGAGTTCGATGCCTCGCGCCGGGCACTCGGCTGGCTAAACGCCTCCGGCTTGGCAAATCGGGTCATGCATGGCCAGGCAGGCACGGCACTGCGCTGGGCCGCCATGACCTATGTGGCAGCAGCTCTTTCCTCCATCGCCATGCTTGTCTACTACGCCCTCATTCTGCTGAATGCCCGCAGCCGCAACGAATAATCCACCACTACTTTACTGTCATGAAACTCAGCCACACCATTCTCCCGCTCATCGCAGCCGGCCTTATGCTGCCCTGCAGCGCCAATGAACTCCCCCCCAGCGATGTAACCCCGTACGACCTGCTCAGCCCCCACGAGCACGCCGAGATGTACCTCAACCTGCTCACCATCATCCGCACGGAGCTCATCCCCTTGCAGGACAGCGTACGCGATGCCGCAGGAGCCGCAGCCGTAGCCGACCGAATTGAAGCCCTGCACAGCAGGCTTAACCTCGCGGTCAACCACATGCGCCATAACCCTGATACACGCCGTGAGGTCGCCCGCATCCTCGAGGCAAACCCACACCGTGCCAAAGCATACAAAGAGCTGAACACCCGTTTTTTCAGCAGCTTAAAGCGCTGCCGTGAAACAGGCCTCATCTCCGGGCGTGAATTCAACCGCATGCCCATCGAGCAGCCCCAATGAGCGCCCCCGGCACCATGAACCGCCGGAAACTGCTGGAGCTCATACGCAGAGCCTTGGGCGGCACGGCCACTCACAGCGCGGCAGAGCTCGCCCTCACCGCAGTCTCCCGCGCCATACAAGATGGCCTGCGGGAAGATGGCGAGGTAAAACTGGCGCGCTTCGGCAGCTTTCGGCTAAAGCGGGTGAAAGCCCGTCGCCTGCTCCTGCCGGGCAGCGGCACCCCCATGCAACTGCCTGCTCGAGACGTGCTGCGCTTCATTTCCCCCGAAAAGCGGGATAAATGACACACAACAGGCTTCACAAAAAGCCCTGTAAGGTAGAAAATAAGGGCATGTTGAAAGCGCTGCGCCATACACTGCTGCTCATCTGCACCCCGGCAATCATGCTGATGACGGGATGCGAGGACTCTGACGCCGAGCGAGCGGAACGCGCGGCACAGTTCACCACCTCGACCCGACCCGCCCCCAACCCCCAGCGAGAATCGCTGGAGTCGCTGGTGCGCAAGGATCTCAACATCCCCACCGGCCTGCCCGGAGCACCCAAATACGAGCTCTACAGCGACTACAAGGGAGACGACATCCGCCAGGTCACAGGTGTTTCCGGGCGCAGCCTGTTGCTGGTATTCACCGCCCCGTGGTGCAAATACAGCTCCGCCATGCGCCAATCTCTCAAAGCGCTGGCTGAAGAGAAAAAAGGCGCACTGCAAGTGGTGGAAGTGAACGCCGATGCTTTCCCCGTGCTGGCCGGCGAGTTCGGCATCACCAAGGTGCCCACCACCATCCTGTACACCGAGGGCGTCAAACTGCGCACCATCGAGGGCTCTAAGAGCAGCGAAGCCATGCGCAACTATATCGACAACGTGCTCACCAACAGCAATTAACTTTTCAACGACATCTAACTGACCAACATCATGCGATTCCTGACAGGATTACAGCCCAGCGGCCAGCTCCACATCGGCAACTACTTCGGCGCCATTAAACCCGCCGTCGAGTTGCAGGAAAAGGGCGAGGCCTTCTACTTCATTGCCAACTATCACGCCATGACTACCATGGAAAGCGCCGCCAAGCTGCGCGAAAACACATGGAGCCTGGCCGTGGATTTCCTGGCATGCGGCCTGAACCCCGACAAGGCGGTTCTCTTCTCCCAATCTGCCGTACCCGAGGTGAACGAGCTGGCCTGGATTCTCTCCACGGTATGCCCCATGGGGCTGCTGGAGCGCTGCCATTCCTACAAGGACAAAGTAGCCAAGGGCTTCTCCCCCAGCCATGCGCTTTTCGCCTACCCTGCACTCATGGCCGCCGACATCCTGCTCTACAACAGCGATGCCGTGCCCGTAGGCAAAGACCAGAAACAGCACTTGGAGGTCACGCGCGACCTGGCGGCCAAGATTAATGACACCTTCGGGGCAGACATCTTCAAGCTCCCGGAAGCCATCATCAGCGAGGTGACAGCCGTGGTGCCCGGCCTGGATGGCCAGAAAATGAGCAAGAGCTACGGCAACACCCTGCCCATCTTCGGCGAGGAAAAGCCCCTGCGCAAGCTCATCAACAAAAAGATTGTGACCGATGCCACTCCGCTGGAAGACCCCAAACCCACCGAAGGCTCCATCATCCTGGCCATCTACAAGCTCTTTGCCTCTCAGGAGCAGTACGAGGAGATGATTGCCGCTCACCAACGCGGCGGCGTGGGCTACGGCCAGTTCAAGAAGGACGTATTTGAAGCGTACTGGGAATACTTCCGCACCGCGCGCGAGAAGCGCGAGTGGATTGTAGCCAACCCGGATTATGTGACAGAGGTACTGACCAATGGCGCCGCACGCGCCCGCGAGGAAGCAGCCAAGACAATGACACGCCTGCGCGAAGCCGTGGGGCTGGTGTGGCACTGACACCCCGCCTAGCAGGAATACCCCACTTCCGAAAGCCCGACCGCTCCGGCGAGTCGGGCTTTTGATATATATTCACTCGCCCCCTTTCTCCTGCACCTCGGATGCCGCTTTGCGTGCAGACTCCAGCATGCGAGCCGATGGCACATGGCCACCGTCTGCCGCCTTCTGCCACCAACTCATGGCGGCCTCTCGATTCGGCTCCATGCCCTGATATCCTTGGTAGAGCATCATACCATAGCGAAACTGAGCCCACGGCTCGCCCCCCTCGGCTGCCAGCAGGATGCGCGCCTGGAAATTACGCAACTCACGCTCCTGCACCTCGGGCGGCAGGTCCGATTCACCGGGCAATTTATTGCGTTTCTGCGCGGCGGCATCATACACCGTACGCGGTGCCTCCCTGCCCGCATAACCAATAAACCACGGCACCATGACAGCAAAACACAACGCATAAAACATCACGAAATGCAGCACGCCATGGTCACGATGCGGGCGCAGCGAGAACAGGCTCGGCACCCGGGCACTGCGGCGCTCCTCATGCCTATGCCGCGCGCGGCGCTCCCTGCGCTCATACGCATGGCGCACCGAAACACGCCGTCCGCGCCGAGATGCCATAGCCGCCAGCTCAGGCGCATTGCCCAAGCGAGACTGGCGCTCCAGCCAGGCATCGTAATCCGCGCGACGCTCAGGCTCGCCCAGCGTGCGATATGCTTCCGCCACAAGCTTAAAACGCTCCTCAGCCTCGGGATTCCCCACATTGTGGTCGGGGTGGTAACGCATGGCCTGCCGACGATACGCCGCCTTTATCTCAGCGGGTGTCGCCTTCAGTTCAATTCCCAACAGCTCGTAGTAATCCTTGCGCATGTTACCGTGCACCCCCAGTGTAACACATTGCAGCAATCAGGAAAAGGAGAAAATGCCGATTTTTCTTTACATCTTTGTTACAACTGATATACTGCCGGATAGGAGAAACGCCGCCATGCACATAGCTCGCAGTGACAGAAGCCTGGATTTTATTGCCCGAGGATGCAGCATCGGCACGGTATTGCTGTTTATTCCGGTCATTCTTCTCGCCCTGCTTTTCGGACTGTGCATTGCCCGGCCTGAACTCTGCGCCGAGGTCACACTGTTTGTCATTCGTACAGCCCACACCCTGGGACTGGTACCCGACACGCTGCTCATGCTCACAACCGTTGTTCCCCTGCTGCATGCCCTGCTCCAGTACAGCAACCGACTTCACGGCATCGGCGGCGGCAGGTGCGTCCTTTACACCGCCGTTTACATCGCCCCCGCCGCTTTCGCCTGCCTCTACTACCTCGGCCTCCTCTTAGCCTCCACCCTCCCGCTCAGATAAACGGAGGGCTACACTAATTGCGATGCCACAAAATCGGCGAAGAGGTGTTGCGGTGTCCAGCCGAGAGCTCGCAGGGAGGCGGCATCGACGGGGCGTGACGTGTGACAGCGCCGGCTCGGCTCTGCGCGGGATTCAGAGGTTGGCACACCGGTAAGGCGCTCGAGCAGAGGATAGATGGCAGCCTTAGTAAACGATTCACCGCAAACAGCATATATGCCTCGGGCAGCTTGTTGAGCCAGAAGCAGCAAGGCCATGGCGGCATCCTCTACATGAACATAGTTCAACACCCTATCGGGAGCCCCCGGCAGACACGGCTCCCCGGCAAGGTGGCGGCGCAGCAACTCACAACGCCCCGGCCCATAGAGCGGCGCCAGCCGCGCCACACAACCGCCCGCTTGTAATACGAGAGACTCAGCCTCCGCCAGCACAGACGAACGCTCCGACACCCCGCCATAAAGTGAGGTAGACGAGCAGAACACACAGCGCCCGGCCATGCCAACCTCGGCCAGCGCCTGCACGGTGCCCACATAACAACGCCTGTAATCTGCCACGGAGCCACCGTGCGTGGCCGTACAACAAAAAATGGCAGCAGGGGCGGCATTCCCCAGCCTCACGGCACGCTCAAACGTAGCCGGCAGAGCGGTATCGGCGCAAATGTGCGGAGACGCGGCGGTATTGACATCAAAAGTCAGCACAGAGGCTCCGGCGCGGCGGCAGAGAGCCTCCAGCGACGCCCCCAGGAATCCCGCGCCCAGCACCCATACCTGCTGCCCGCTCAGGCTCATGCCTCGCCCCGATGGTTGAAAATAAGCTCTGCGAGCTCCAGGTCACCCGGGAGGGTTATCTTGAGGTTTGCCCCCACCTGCACGAGCCGTGTAGCGATACCGAGCGTTTCCATTGCGCTGACTTCATCCGTCACCACAAGTCCCTGCTCCGCCACGCAGGCATAGGCGCGGCGCAGCAGGTCGATATCGAAAATCTGCGGTGTTTCCATCCCCCACAGGCAATCGCGGCTGACCTTCTCGGGCAGGCTCAAGCCGGCGGCATCTGCGCGTTTGAGCGTATCGACCACAGGATGCGCGCAGGCAGCGGCGCCGGTCTGAGCCGCCGCCGCCAGGCAGGCTCGAATGCCCTGCGGTGTGATGAGCGGGCGAGCGCCGTCATGCACGGCCACCCAGCGGGTACCGGCAGGCAATGCCGCCAACCCGGCCGCTACGGAATCCTGCCGCTCCGCCCCGCCATCCACTCGCAGCACCGGCACCGGGAATGCTGCATCTGCCAGCCCCACAGCCTGCCAGCGTTCGGGAGGACACACCACCACTACGGCCGTGCATCCGGCATTAACAAAAGCCTGCACGCTGCGGCAAAGCACCGGCTCCCCGGCCAGAGGCGCGGCCAGCTTATCAAACCCGGCACGGCGGGAACTACCCGCAGCTACGATGACTGCGCAAAACATAGCGTCAGGACAGGCGAGCGCCCACGAGTTTGGAGAGCAGCTTACCGGGGGCAGCACCGGCGGTGCGAGCCTGCATCTCCTTCATCACACGGCCCATATCCTTCTTGGAAACGGCACCCAACTCGGCAATAACAGCATCGAGAATCGGCAGGATATCAGCCTCGCTCATTTCGGCGGGCAGAAATGCGGCCAGAGCCTTAATCTCCGCCTGTTCTTTTTCTGCGAGCTCAGGGCGATTGGCTTTTTCATACATGCTGATAGCATCCTCACGCTGTTTAATCTGCTTGCGCACCACATTCTGAGCCTCTGTTTCGGAGAGCTGCTCGTGGGCATTGCCCTTGGCCACCTGAGCATTCTGAAGGGCTGCCTTCAGGCTGCGCAAAGCCCCGAGGGTCACGGTGTCCTTGCTCAGCATAGCGGTCTTCATGCCGGCGGTGATAGAATCATAAATCGTACTCATAACGCTTGCATTCTACCCCCAAGGCTCACGGCACGCAAGAAAATTCCCCGCCATGATGCCAGTTCATCCGCCACGGGCTCCGTGCGGCATCGCGCTACTTCTCCACACGGAAAGCAGGCCGCAGCGACTCCAACAAGCGGCGGTAGTGCGCCTCCCGAGCATCCAGCTCGGCGCAAAAGGCGGAGTAATCGCTTTCCTTCGCAAAGAACGGGCGAACCAGCTCCTTCGTACCCCCGTGCAATCCGGTGAGCCCGCGGCGCACCTTGCCCGCCAACCGCAACCAGCGCAGCACGAAGGCGATTTTCTTCAGCACAAAGAAAGAGAGCAGGTTAAAGAGAATACCCAGAACATAAGAAACGCCTATGGCATACCCAAGCTGCTCATACCCCGGCCACAGCAGAAGCGGAATCCCCACGCACACGACCAACTGCATCCCCCACAAAAGGTAGGAGCCACTCAGCAAATGCCCCGCCCCCAGAAACGGGATGATGATATTCAGGCAACCACACCCAATATCGCGAGCCGAGCCGAAAAAATGGGGTAACAACAGCCCGAACACCAGAGCCGCCGGCCAGCTGCGTGCACGCCCCGCTCGCTGATACGCTGCCAACATGGCACGAATCTCCCTCACCGCCAGCCTGCGCAAGGCCATCGGCTCCATATCGGTTATGGACTCAGGAGTCAGCGACAGGACAGATTCGAAAGTGGGATTCATAGGCAGCGAGCTTTCGGAACACAACTCAGCGCAGCATATTCAGGGCGCGTTCAGTAGCGGAGAGAGCCGCCGCGACATCCGCCTCCGTGTTGTAGACGGCGAACGAATAGCGAGTCGTCCCTGTCGTGCCGAGGTATTGCATGAGCGGCTGGCAGCAGTGGTGCCCCGTGCGGACGGCCACCCCCATCTGATCCAACAGCGTGCCGAGGTCGTAGTGATGCACGCCGGGGATGACAACGGATATGAGAGCGCCGCGCCCTTCGCGGGGGCCGAGAATATTGATACCGCCCAGTGCGGTGAGGCCATCGTAGAGGGAGCGGGTGAGCCGCTGCTCATGCGCATCAATCTCGCTCAGACCGATACCCTGCACATAGTCGAGAGCCGCCGCCAGCACGATATTGCCGGCGATATTGGGAGTGCCGGCTTCATACTTGAAGGGGAGGTCGTTGTAGGTGGTGCCGGAGAACGAAACTTCCTTAATCATCTCGCCACCGCCAAGCCAGGGCGGCAGCTGGGCAAGCAACTCCTCCCTGCCCCACAACACGCCCGTGCCGGTGGGAGCATACACCTTGTGCCCCGAGAATGCATAAAAATCACAGCCCAGAGCCTGCACATCCACCGCCATGTGAGCCGTGCTCTGCGCACCATCCACCAGGAACAGGCAATCCGGGCGGTTGCGCTTAGCCGCAGCAATCATCTGCGGTATAGGATTGATGACACCGAGGGCATTCGATATATAGGGCGCTGCCACAATGCGGGTGCGAGGGTTCAGCATGCCGAGATATGCCGACGTATCCAGCGTAAGCTCAGGGGTGAGCGGAATCGGGCGCAGGACAGCCCCGGTGCGCTGGCAGAGCATCTGCCAGGGGACAATGTTGGAGTGGTGCGCATCCGTCGTTACGAGGATTTCATCCCCCGCGCTCACCAGCCCCGAAAGAGCCAGCACCTGAGCCACCAAGTTGATACCCGCCGTGCAGCCGGAGGTAAAGACAATCTCACGCTCGGAGGCAGCATTCAGAAAACGCGCCACAGTGGCACGCGCCTGTTCATGCTGTTCGGTAGCCAGGCGGCTCAGATAATGAGCGCCACGATGAATGTTGGAATTGACTTTTTCGTAATAATCGAGTTCAGCTTGCAGAACCTGCCGGGGTTTCTGGGTGGTGGCAGCATTGTCAAGGTAAACAAGGGAGCGCTTGCCGATGCGGGTGGCAAGGATGGGAAAGTCAGACGTCATGATTTACAATAAGTGTATTGCGGCGTAAAATCAGTGCACTCCGCGAATGTGGTCTACCATGCGGTGAGCCTGCTCGGGCACATATTCCTGCCAGGTGTTATCGCCGTCATTAATCATGCGAATAATATCACGGGGAGTCTGGAACAGGAGCTTCTGGTTGAAGTACGGCACCGAAATAATGTTGGCGTTGTCGAGCAGATATCTGTAGAGATGGGCATACTTGGCCGGAGCCTCGTAGGTGCCGGCGGTCACGAACTCGCCCGTACGGCGATTGATCCACGGTGTGACGTAGAGCTTGGTGCGGTTGAGGAACAGGCTGCCCATATCGGACAGAATACCACCGGGACTATCAGTTGCCCACTTATCCTTAAAGAGCTCGTTCAGTAGCCCGATGGAGAGCGCGATGGCAATGGGTTCCTTCGTGAATTGATTGAGCAGCGACGAGATACGGTGGAAGTGGGTAATGTTCGTCACCATCACCGTCTTGCCACAGGCCGCCAGAGCATCGGCGCGGTCGATGAAATCCAACAAATCCACCTCCTTGCCATCCCCTCGCAGCAGGTTAGAAAGCGATATTTCACAGATATCCACCACGCGTTCATGCTGCGCCTCAGGCAGACTCTCGTTGAACTTGGTGCGCACGGCATCCATCATCTCCAGATGAATGTTGCAAAGGGGCAGGAAACTGCCGCGCATCAGCACGATGGGACGCTTGTAGAGGAAATCGGCCGGCTGAGCCACCGTACCATCGGGGCAGAACAGCGTTGCCTGACTCAGCCCGCTGCGCACAAGCTGGAGCGCGAGAATGCGGTTGTCAAACATACTGAAGCCGTTGCCCGAAAAGCGCATGTAGTCAATCTCGAACATACCGGAGTCGAGGTTGTCGCCCACGGCTGCCACAAACTCATCCATGTGCTCTCTCTTATAGAAAAGCGAATGCAACAGATTCACCCCCAGAACCCCCAGAATACGCATCTGCACATCGTGGTCCGGCACCAGCAGACGCACATGCATCACCAGGTCGCTCGGCTCGGCCTGCGGACGCAGTTGGAAACGCACGCCAATCCAGGCACTCCACGGCCCATTATCACGGTAGCCCTTGCACTTAACCGTGTTGCAAAAAGCGAAAAAGCGCGTATCTGCTCCGCGTTTCTCACCCAAGCGATTGATGAGCTGCGTGTACTCGTAGTCCATCATCTGCAACAGACGCTCCTGCGACACATAGCGACGCACCGGGCCGTACAGCGTATCACTCACCGTCATGTCGTATGCCGAAATTGTCTTGGCCACCGTGCCGGCGGCTCCGCCGCTGCGGAAAAACCAGTTAGCCGTCTCCTGCCCGGCTCCGATTTCAGCAAAGGAGCCGTAGAGCGTTTTATCCATGTTAATACAGAATGCCTTCTCCTGTGTAGCGGCAAGTGTCTGAGAGTCTGAGGACATAGCGAGAAAAGAGATAAGATGTAAGAATCAGAATGGCAGCGGCATCACGGGCATGATGCGCATGGGCCGCGGGGGTGTGAGCTGGATGCTGTTGTCGATAGCTTCCTGTTCGGTATCTTCTGCCACATCATCCATGGTGAGGTTCACCTCCTCCGCCGTAGAAGAGCCGGATTGCACCAAATCATCCGCACTCTTGTAGCGAGGATTGAGGGTCGTGATGCAGCCGTACGGATCCTCACCCACCAGAGCCGCAGCCTTGGGCAACACCGGCACCACAGGCAGCACGCGGGACGACCCGGTATTGCTGGACGTCAGCTCCAGGAAATCGCCCAGTGAGGGGCTGCCGTCGCCATGCACGGAGCACATGCCGAGAGTGACATCACCCTTGGGGAAAAATTCACGGTAAGTGGGGCGTTCATAGACGGGTTTACCGTCCTTCATGGTGCTCTCAAAGCAGAAATTCGTGGCCAGATGACCGGAAGAAAGACAGATTTCCACCTCTTCCGTATCATCCGGGGGGGCGATGTCAGCATTGGGGAAACGCCCCTGTCCGGCCTTGAACACCGCACCGAGTACCGGGGCGCAGGTATCACTGGCAAAGGCTTCGGGATAAATGGCATGGTGGTCATTCAGGAACCCCATCCACACGCCGCAGGTCACGTCAGCATCGTAACCAAAGAGCGTGGTGTCAGAGAAATCGTAGTTGGAGCCGCTCTTCACCGCTCCCTTGAAGTTGTCGGGCAAGTAGGGGCGCACGCGAGCAGCACTGCCCTCCTGCAGCGACTGCTTCATAATGGAATGCAGACGGAACGCCGTGCAGGGAGTGGTGCTCTTGACCTGGCGGCGCGTGAGATCATGCGGGTTCTGCCACAGCACCTTGCCGTTACTATCAGTCACTTTGCTGACAATATACGGCACTACCGGGCGCTTGCCGCAGTTGGGGAACACGGTATAGGCCAGCACCATTTCCTTGAGGCTCATGGGCTCCGTACCCAAGTAGGCACGGGGATAGTACAACGGGCGAGCCTCCGTACTGTTCGGATTGCGAGGCGGTGGGGTTATACCCACGTTGGTAAGGGTCGTGACGAAGGGACGAGCGGCCACCTTGGCGTCAGAAGCCAGCGCAATACCCAGACGCGCCGAGGCGGCAATCTTGGACCAGCAGAGCGCCTGACGCGCCGTCACGGAATCGAGGTAACGCCCCTTGGACACCTCCATACCCCATTCGCCCAGGATGCCCTCCGTACCGCCGATACCTGCCAGTCGGTTGTCGAGCGCGTCATCCACCAGTCTGCTGCAAGGTGTGTAGCCATTGTCAAAGGCGCACATGTACAGGAACGGCAGCAAAGCCGTACCCACCGGGCGGCGCCCCAGCTCGATGAAGTCGTAGTTATCACGGCTGAAACTACGACCGGCCACATATACCAGAGTGGCGCCGGTCTTGTTGTCCACGGCATACACGGAGCCATCCAGATAGCGGTGCTTAGAGGCATCGGGGTGCTTTTTATCGGCGAACTTAACGTGTTGGTAGTCCTTGCGGGACTCGATGGCATCCAGCTGGGCGACAAGAGCATTTTCCGCAGCTTCCTGCATGCGCTTGTCAATGGTGGTGTAGACCTTGAGGCCTGCGCTCTTGACAATTTCCTCGCCTCGAACCGGGTCCTGAAACAAATCGATGGCAAGCTGCTGCACCACGGCATGCAGATGCGAAGTCTGGCGGCTCAAGGGCTTGGGGTTCAGCGTCATGGGCAACTTTTTCAGACGCTCAGCCTCAGCAAGCGTGAGGTAATTGAGTCGCTGCATACGGTCAATCACGTCGTTGCGCCACTTGAAGTTCAGGTCGAAGTTGCGAATGGGGTTATAGTTCTCGGGGTTCTTAATGAGAGCGGCAATACTGGCACTCTCACGCACGGTCAAATCAGCCGGTTCCTTGCCGAAATAGCCCAGCGAGGCAGCTCGGATGCCGTAATAACCACGACCGAAGTAAATGCGGTTGAGGTAAAACTCCATAATCTGGCGCTTATCGTATTTCTTCTCAATACGCATGGCCAGGAAAATCTCAACTATCTTTCGTTCATAGCGGCTGCCGCCGCGAGCCTGGGTACGGCGCTCCAGGTCGTAGGCATTGCGAGCCAGCTGCTGGGTCACGGTCGAAGCACCCTGATTCGCCTCGCCGGACGAAACAGCTGCACGAGCCGCACGAATAATACCGATGGGGTCAAAACCGTTGTGCGTCCAGAAGGTCTTATCCTCCTGAGCGACAAGCGCATCAATCATGCTGCGCGAAATCTTATCGTAGGTAACGTAACTTCTGTTCTCATCGAAGATACGCCCTATTTCTTCGCCATTGCGGTCGTAAATGATGCAAGGATGGTCGAGGTTGTTAATATCCTCCAAATCAAACTCATCCGCCCACTTCTGATACTTGGCGGTAAAGATATTAAACCCGACATAGCCACCTACTGCGCAGACGAGCAGGAAGACGAACATAACGATGAAGACGCGCAGCAGAAAGCGTTTCCACCTGCTGCCCTTGCGAGCCACGGGTTCCTTGCGTGCGGCTTTGATACGCCGCCGCTCTTCCGCAGCCTTGCGACGATTCTGGTATTCATCAAGGTCGTCCATGCTCTTGTGTGATTAGAATAGCACAAGAGGGCGCTTATTTCAAGGCGCAAATGGGGTGAATACGTCAGTTTTTCTCAGCGGCTCGGCGCGCACGGATAAAGATGAGCCCCACCAGAGCAACCACCGACACCACGCCGCCGATAATCGTACCTGTTTGAATCGGCATACCGATATAACAATCAGGCGCGCAAAGGAGGTAAGTGGTACACATCGTCGTCATGAAGAGAGCCGGCACGGTAACAATCCAGTGGAAGCGGCCTCGCATGCGCAGCAGCACAGCCAGGGTCCAGAGAGTGAAGCAGGCCAGAGCCTGATTTGCCCAGCCGAAATAGCGCCAGATGATGCTGAAGTCGATATTCGCGATGATGATGACCAGAGCGAAAAGCGGGAGAGCCACCAACAGACGGCGGCGAACAGAGGTCTGCTCCAACCCGAAAATATCGGATACCATAAGGCGGCAGCAGCGCATGGCCGTATCGCCGCTGGTAATAGGCAGCACCACCACCCCGAGCACAGCGATAACGGCACCGACAGGCCCCAGTAAGGTCGTGCACGCCTGGTTCACGGCAGTGGCAGGACTGGCCATGATCAGCTGCCAGAACGGAGCTCCCGCCTGCCCGGCCTCGGCCAGCTGCGGCATGAGCTTGCCGGCTTCATTGGCCACCAGCACATAGTCGGTCGGCATTTCGCGCAGAGTAAGCCCAACCGTACACCACACCAGAGCCACCAAGCCCTCCACCACCATGGCGCCGTAGAACACCGGGCGCAGGTTTCGGGCATGTTGCAGGCAACGCACCATCATAGGGCTCTGGGTTGCATGGAAGCCTGAGATAGCCCCGCAGGCAATCGTCACAAAAATCATCGGCCAGATACCCAGCTGCTGGGGGTGCGCGTTGGTGAAGAAATCCACAGAAGGCAGCAGCTCAATATCAGTGCTGAATGAAACCGATATACCAAGCCCGATGGCCATGAAAATGAACAGAACACCAAAGAGCGGATAAATTTTACCGATGATGACGTCGATGGGCAATACCGTAGCCAGGAAATAGTACAGCAGGATAATGATGCACCACCCGAGCACGGAAACATGGCTTACCAGAGCATGCAGCATACCCGCAGGACCGGAGGTGAAGACCACCCCCACCAACAACATGAGCAGAATACACAGCGCACGCATCACATATCGCGCAGGGCGGCCAAGGTAGCGCCCCACCAGCTCCGGCAGGTTCTCGCCACCGTGCACGGCAGAAGCCGCAGCGGCCAGGAAATCGTGCACCGCCCCGGCCAGAATGCAGCCAAACACAATCCAAAGTAGAGCCACCGGACCGAACAGGCAGCCGGCAAACGCACCGAACACAGGCCCCAACCCGGCGATATTGAGCAGCTGAATCATGAAGATTCGCCAGGTGGGCATAGGCACATAATCCACCCCGTCAGGTTGTTTCATACAGGGCATAAGCATGTTGAACTTCAGTCCATAAACATACTCTGCGGCTTTACCATATATCTTGTAGCCCAGCACCAGCAGCAGGGCGCACAAACAAAACACGAAGAATCCGGTTGTCATAAAATGCTATGAAGGCTGCGTATCACCCAAAGCTGTTTTACCGGAACTACGCTTGGGTTCGTAGGGCGGTTCACCGGCGGCTTCTCGGGGCTCTACCCAGCGCTTGATAGCCCCTTCGGCATAAGCGCCGTAAATGGATGTAGGGTCGATATTGCGCATCTCGGTGTAGATAGCGCGCAGGCGAGCGGCGGAACCACCATTTCGACGCACATGGCCGGAATAAGCAGCCATGATTTCCTGACGCTGGCGGCGAGAAAAATACCCATTCGCAATAAGAGAGCGCACATACTTACCAGCCTCCGCCAGACTCATTTCCTGTATCTTCTGCCCCACTTCCAGCATACCGGTAGCGTTGGTAGCCAAGGTCCCCAAGCCGGTAGCAGCTCCATTTCCGAGGGGATTATCCGGCATGCGCACATCGCGCATATCAGCGGCTTCCGCCAGTGCGCTCACCTGTCGCTTGCCACTGGCGCGACGCGCCTTTTTCAGCAATTTTTCCTGGTCGCCATAAGCATCGATAATCAGCTCCAGCGCAGCCCCGGCCGTTTCGGGGTCTTTCATTTCCTCAGCCGACTGCACCACGCCGCGCAACATACCGTTAGCATCGACCACAGCAAGACAGGGATAGCTCCAAATACCGCCGGGTAACCCGGCATCCCCCATGACTTTTTTGTATTCGCGCAGTTCTTTTTCATTGGGATTCTGGTAAACAGGCACCTCTAGGAAAACAGCACCGCGCGTGTACTTCATGATTTTACGCTTCTTGACGAAGAGCTCATACTTAGCCTCGCTAACCTTATCATAGTTAGCCCCATAACAAAAGAGCACCACAGGCTTGCGCTCGGATGCCTTAGATAAGGCGTTTTGATATTCCGCGGCGTAGGCTCGACACCCCACGGCAAGAATCATCAGGAAAATGAAATATCTAAACATGGCGAAAAATCAGGTGCGTATCAGGATTTCTTTTTATCTTTGAGAGTTTTTCCGTACACATAGAACCCCACAATGTTCGATTCCCATTTATCCCCATCGCGCAGCAGACGCACATAGCGGGCACAGGGCATCTGCTTGCGCAAATCTGCGCGCAGCACCGCACCGGACACCTCGGGTTTTACACGGACTTGCTCCCAATTCTGCCCATCATCGGAAACTTCGATTTTGAAATCACGGTCGCGGCGGGCAGCCTCACCAAAAAGACAGACAACACCGCTGACGCGCGAGTTGTCCTCCAACTCAATCGTCATGCCGGAAGTACCCTCGAACTTGGCAGGGATGTTACCGCCGGTCTTCTGCAACACAGCCCAATGCAGGCAGCAATGGGGCATCTGCCCCGGCGAAAGCGTGGTGGCCGTTCTGATAAGCCCCTTGGCAGACACGAGTTTACCCGGGAAGGCACGGAAACGGAACTTGTTCTTGGGGAACATCTTGCGGCACTTCCGCTGCGCGAGCTTACCAATAGCCTGGAAGGTGCGCTTATCGCCATTGCTGGCTGCGGCATAAATAGCCTCGCCCAAGGCGGCCCATGTGGCATCTATCGTCTTCTTCGTCGTACGGGAACGACTCATCGTCTTGAGAATGAGATCGCTGAACTCCTCCTGCATTTTCTCATTCTCGGCATCATTCCCGGCAACGGAAGCGATGAACTCCAGTCCCCATGTGAGCACAGCGCCGGAATAATCGGGCTTGTCCATGAGGGTATTGAGCGCTTCCTTCATGTAAGCCAGCTGCTCCTCGGGAGTACGGCAACCGGCCATCTGGGCATTAAGAAGGGGCGCGATATCCCAGCGGTTGGTACCGAAGTTCTTGCATTTCTTAAAGAAAGCGGCAAACATTTTGTTACGGGCGCGGCGGTCGGGCTCCAGCGGCAAGAGGTGCGGGTAGATGTAGCTGCTGAGCATGGTGGCCGCACAGTTGTGGAACTTCACGGCCATGGTATCAATGATACGGTCATGCATTTCCTGCCACTTCTCCTTGTTCTGAGGAGCCTTCTGGCGGAGATAACCGGCATACGCCGCCCAGGCCGGCCAGTTGAGCGGCTGAGCCACCACGGCAGCGTCAAAACAATCCACGGCGCTCTTCATCATGCGGCGCGAGGCCAGTAGCTCAGCCAACGCCACCAGCTGGTCAGACACCTGCGTCTTGTGGCGGTCGGTATAGAGATCCTGCATGAGAATGAGGAAATCCCAGTCATGCAATCCCCAGAACACCTTGTGCATGCCATGCTGCCAATAAATGGAATAGCTCATCTTCCACTCATTTCCCACGCGAACGGCGTAGGCGCAATGGCCGGGCTCGCCCATAGTCATGGCCGGAATACCGGCGGCCAATGCAGCATAGGCGCCGTAGTGGGAGCAGGCGCCGCACACACCGCCAATCTCGCGGTGAGCCCAGGCCGTCGTATTCTTAGTGTATTCAAGAATGGGGCCGAGGTAATCATCCGAAAACACGGAATCACCCGCCACGTTGCGCAGGCGATACACCAACTGGCCGCAAGCCCCCAAATATCCCTCGGCAGGCAGGCGCACATTGTCGCGTTGCCAGGCAAGAGACTGCGGGCTACCCCAACCGCCGGGCTCGCGGTTGCCGCACACAATACGGGTCTCCCAGTATTGCAGGGTATCAAAAATAACATTGAGCTTACCATCGCGGTAGCTCTTGTGGTAGTATGCGAAGCGTGCCAGCATGTCCTTCTCGGAGTAACGCTCGCGCGCAAACTCGCAGGCGGTTGTGGCACAGATGCGACGGGCGACGGGGTCTTGCAGGTCTTCCGAATAGCGGGAGTAAATGGCCGCCATGTAGACAAGCCCCTGCCCCAGACGATCGGTGGGGCCGGAGAACATCACACCATTCAGCCAATCTAGGTCACTGGTAAGCTCAAACAGAAGCGAAGCACCCATCTTCTGCTCTGTCACCTGCTTAATGCCTTCATATCCGACCTTGCGGATGAGGCTGATGCGGGCAAGATCCAACCGATTTGCCGGCTCTCTAAGGAATTTCCAGATTTTCTCATCGCTGCAATCCCCCAGCTTACCCAGCACTCGCTCCAGCAGGTCTTTGTATATAAGATCAGGCTTGCGCCAGGCATCCGGCGTAAAATCCTCGCTACGGAAGTTTGTCTGCCCCTTCCCTTTCTTTTCTTCCTTTGCGTAAGTATCGGCCAGGCGTTTGGCGTTGCGAGTCACCGAGCCATTGCGCCCGGATGAGCACACACCGGGAATCACATCCTGCCCGGGCAACAGCGGCACATCCGCCTCACGAATATCTTTCAGCTCAGCAGGCGGACGCACCACAGGCATGAAGGAATCGGGGTCGCGTTCAACGAGAGCGCCGCCGTCATCAGCTGCCTCGCCCCAAGCATCGGCATCTTCATCTTCGGCATCGAGTTCCGCCAAATCGGAGTCATTGGTGCTCACCTCGCCGCCTTCATCAATCACTACGCCTTTAACCGGCTCATCGGGCTGCTGCTCTACCGGCTGAGGCGCCTCGATGGTAGCTTGCGGCGTCTGAACTACCGGCGGAGACGGCTTAAAAGCGTTATCTGCCAGATATGAAACCAGATAACCGCCCACCATGGCGGCCATAACGCCGCACAGTAACTTAACGAGCTTGGTCGACATAACGAAAAGGATACCGGGTATTAGTGATTGCCGCGTGAACGGATGGCATTGAGCGTTTTTTCCGTTTTATGGCGAATGAGAGAATCGGGATGCTCCAGGAGAGCCTCCAGCGCAGAGATGGATTTGGAAGTGCCGTAATCAGCCAGATACTTCAGCACGGAATCCAACAGCTGGAGGTCTGTGTTGAGAGTTACCTTAGCAATAAGGCGCTGCTCTGCGCGGCTGCCCAGAGCACTAATCATCTCGCTCCAGGCGATGGGGTTAGCAGACCAAAGCTGCACAACGGGCTCCATCATACCGTCCGGGTCTTCGGTAATGAGGCGACGCATGACGACCTGCGATACGCCCTTGCGCTGCGCTCGGCTGCTATCGAAATAGGAGCGCAGCAGCTTCAGCGCCTCGGCATCACCACGCGGAGCATACACCACCAAGGCATCCATAAGCGCCTGGTAAGTCTCAGGTTCGGAATCCCACGGGTCGCGCAACACCTGAATAATGGAATCGCGGATATCGTGACGCAATACCTGCACATTGGTGGACGACAGCATGTTGGCAGCAGCGGACACACGCATGGGATCCAGGCACATTAGCTCGCTTACGTTGGCCGCCACGAAGTTAGGATTCTGCGGCGAGGAGAGCACTTCGGAGGAATAGCGGCACACCAGATTCGTCTTTTCGGGGCTGAATGCCACCTCGTAGACGCCGGCATCAGCATTGGCATACGTCACCCTGCCATATCGAGCCGCTATCCGCGCGGCAGATGCCCGGTTGGCACGCACATTGGCCACCACATACAGAGCACCGTTGGCACGGGTATACGCACGGGTGTATTCAGCCTGCAACAAGCGAGTGAGAGACTCTCGCACCTGGGTGCGGGTAGAGGAGTTCTGAAGAGTCATGAAAATGGCAATGTGTGTCCCACGAGGCGCCTCGTCACACAGGGCGCGGAACACATCCAAATCCGCATCGGCAAGGATGCGCCCGCCCCGAGCGGCAGCATCCTCTTCCTGCGGCGTCGCCGTCGGCAGCTCCGTCACATCAACTTCCGGCGACTGAGGCTCACGCGCATGCCAAATCATTGGCATCACACTGCCCATTGCCAGCATAAAAACAGACAGACACGAAATGAGCACTTTGTGCGACCGGAATGAGGGTATTAGGAAAAGAACTGCCAGCAGACAGGTGCCGATGGATACAACATACTGATACTCCGTCTCCAGTTGATTGATGGGAGTTTTATACGTTTCGCTGTCCCCCAGCATGAAAACAAACGCACAGATGAGGAAAAGCACCAAGGCGAGGCTGCAGCGCAACATACCCAGCAGACTGAAAGGCGAACCGGACTGAAACTCACGCCCCATGCGCGCGGCGCGTGCAGCCTGGCGGCGCTGCAACAACTTGTTCTGCGCCATAACCTCCGCCACTTCAGGCGTTTTTGCAACGGGCGCAGCCAAAAATTCATCACTCACACAGGCTGAACAAACGTCCTGTAGCTCAGAGGATGCCTGAAACGAATTACCACATCTGGTGCACTTCTTTTCCACATCGCAATATATAGCAAAAAAACAGCCGGAATGCAAGCACGAAATACGACAAACGCAAAATAGAAAGCCTCAGCGCGGTATGCAGCACCGGGCTGTGCTTATTCTGCCATATTCAAAGGTGCAGAAGAAAAAGTTCCGGCATCAGACAAAGGAGCAAGCCCGGCCTGAGTGGGGAAGTCATCCTGCTCCACCTCAAAAACAACCACATTCTCCACCTCAAGAATACGCACATTGCCATTGAGAGCGTGGTGATTCTGAGTAAACGGCGTACGCTGGCCACCACTCACGGAAATGCAGGTAAATTTATCAGACGATGCAGGAGAATACAGACGGGAGAACACCCCATCGGGCAAAGACGTGCGAGGCGCAGGAGCCTTCACCGAAGCCACGGACAAGGGAGCGCCCTCCGGCTGCGGAATCAGCATCGTAACAGTCAGAGCCCCGGCCGCGCAACATACACCGGCACCCCAAGCCCACTTACGCAGACCCAGGTTACCGAAAAACTGCAACAGGTGCTGCCACAGCAGTGCACGGGCAGGACGGCATACAGCATCGCGGGCGATACGCTCACGGAGATCAAACAGGAAACGCTCCTCGTAGTCAGCCTCCTTCACAGGCTCCACTCTGAGCGTGGCAAGCAGTTCCACCAGGTGCTCCTCGGTAATACTGTCGATATCTGTTTCCTTCTGCTCCATAATCGTGATGTATGCGTACGTAAAGTTAATGACGCTGCCCAACTGTTGTGTGTTCAAAAAAAAAGGAAAAAATATACAAGTTTTTTTATTTTTTCTCTTCTGCGGCGATAAAACGGGGTCTACTGAGCAAATCCGGGGCATTTTCTGCGACCCAGCTGCGTACCAGCTGCTCTCCGCCGGCTATTTCGGCAGCGCGCTGACGGCGGGTGTCAGCCACCATGTTCTGCATATCATCCATATCGTAGACATGCACCCCGGAAACACCGGAACAGGCGGGGTCAACATTGCGGGGAACGGAGAGGTCTATCAGGAAAAGCGGACGCCCGGCTCGCGTGGCCTGAGTCTCCCGCAGAACCGGCGGCGACACGACATAGACGGGTGACGCCGTGGATACAATGACAATATCAATTTGTTCGAGATAAGGAATCCACTCACTGAAACGAATAACACGCCCGCCCACCTGAGACGCAAGGTCGACTGCCCTGTCATAGGAGCGATTGGCTACAAAAATACTCTCGGCACCACGGGAACGAAGGCTCTGAGCCGTGCTGCGCGCGATTTCCCCTGCTCCGACCACAAGGACATTGGCGCCACTGAGCCCGCCGAGCGCATTGTGAGCAAGCTGTACCGCCACAGCCCCCACGGAAGTGGGGCCGGACGTGATACGCGTTTCGGTACGAACTTTCTTACCTATGGAGAAAATGCGCTGAAAGATACGGTTGGCGCAGCAAGCCGTGGTAGCGGCCTCCACTGCCGCGCGATAGGCATCCTTCAACTGGCCGAAAATTTCTGTTTCGCCCACCACCATGGAATCGAGCCCGGAAGCCACGCAAGCCAAATGCTCCAGCGCATCAGCACCCTCGTAGGTATAAAAACAGGTAGCCTGCTGCTCCCCCTGCGATACACCGCCGAGAAAATGCGCCAGTATGGCATCGTGACTCGCGACCGGCTCGTGCGACCAGTAATAAAGCTCGGTGCGGTTGCAGGTGGAAAGCAGGACACACTCCTGCACCCCGGGCAAAGCCGCCAACACAGCATTGCGCGCGACCAGCTGCTTCGAGGGCACGGAAAACTTCTCGCGCACTTCAATGGGCGCAGTGCGGTAGTTGAGCCCGAGGCACACCATCTGCGGCGAGTGTTGCAGGTCAGTTTCCAAAATATTTCACAATGGTTTGAACGAGGTCATCAATATTATGCGCCGGGCTCTCGGCATCCGGCTCCACCCCAAACTCATGCAGGGTAGCCGTCGTGACAGGGCCTATGCTGGCAACTCGGCACCCCTGAGGCAAGGGAATGTTAAGTGCCATAAAGTTCTGCACGGTGCTTGAGCTGGTAAAGGTAATGAGATCGGCGCCCTCCGCCTGCAAGCGAGCGCGTGCACCGGTGGGGTCTTCCGTTTCAGGCACGGTATTGTAGGCAATACATTCATCCACAATAGCCTGTCGCTTCATCAGCTCTTTGTACACCACATCTCTGCCCTTCTCACTGTGCACCCAGAGCATTGTCACATTGGCCACACCGCCGAATTCTTCACCTTTGCGGTCAAACTCTGCAATAAGCTCCTCCGCCACGGCCTTGCGAGGCATGACATCCACCATCAGACCATATTTTTTGAGCTCAGCTGCCGTACCGGGGCCCACCGCTGCAATGCGTGCACCACCCAGCTCGCGGATATCCTCGTAGACAGCAAAGAACGCCTCAAAGAACTTCTTTACCCCGTTGGGGCTGGAGAATATAAGCCAGTCGTAATGAGGGCTGTCCACAACCGCAGCTGCAAAATCCTTGCGGTCGGTAGGCGGCACAATTCGGATAGTGGGCATTTCGAGCACATCTGCCCCCAGTGCCGTCAGGCGGGCAGACAAGGCACTGGCCTGCTCGCGTGTGCGAGTAACGACAATGCGCTTACCGGCCAGCGGCAGGGGCGAGGCGCCGCCTAACCGAGCGCGCAATGCCACGACATCGCCTACCACAACCACCGCAGGCGATCCAAGCACTCCTTCCACAGCATCTGCCAGGGTGGAAAGCGTGGCCTCCACCCACTTCTGGCGAGGAGTCGTGGCCCACTGCACGACAGCTGCCGGTGTCTGCGGATTCATGCCGGCCTCCACCAGAGCCTGAAGCGTAGTGCGCAGACGGCTCATCCCCATGAGAATCACCTTGGTGCCGGGGATGGCGGCAATAGCCGGTATATCGAGCGAGCTTTCTTCCTTACCCGGCATTTCGTGCCCGGTAAATACCGTGAACTGGGAGCATATCCCGCGGTGAGTCAGCGGAATACCGATAGCGGCGGGGCCGGCAATAGCTGATGTGATGCCCGGCACCACGTCAAAGGGCACCCCGGCAGCCAAGAGGGCAAGCCCCTCTTCGCTTCCGCGCCCGAAGATATAGGGGTCGCCGCCCTTCAGGCGTACGGTGGACGCGTATTTGTGAGCGCAGGACACCAGTAGCTCATTTATCTGCTCCTGAGGCAAAGCGTGATTACCGGAACGCTTTCCGACATAGATGGTTTCACACCCCGACTTGCAGCGGCTCAGCAGAGCGGCATCCGCCAACGCATCATACACAACACAATCCGCCGACTCCAGCAGGCGCAGACCTTTCAGCGTAATCAGCTCGGGATCACCGGGGCCGGCACCGACAAGATGCACGGCTCCAATCTGATTTTGATTCATGATGAAAATGGGTGCTTAGAGTGATTCCGAGGCCGTGGCAGCAACGGGCTGAATGTCCGCACCACCGGTGGCGGGTGCAGTTACCGCCCCCTCCGGGGAGGCCGGGCTCACATCGCCGGAGGCACGGCGCCCCATAGCAATAAGCTGAGACACGGTTACAAGCTTGTATCCGCGAGCCTGCAAGCCGGTGACGACCTGTTCCACCGCTGCCAGCGTGGAGGCATGAATATCGTGCAGCAAAATGATGGAGCCGGGCTGAGCCTGCCCCACCGCACGCGATACGACCTTGCTGACGCCGGGCTTTTGCCAGTCGCGGGTGTCAACATCCCACAACACGGTATAAAAGCCGTAACGGTTGTACATCATATCCACCAGCCCGGAGTTGACGGCTCCGTAGGGCGGACGCATGACCGTGGGAGAATACCCGGTGGCGGATTTGATAATAGCGTTGGTGCGCTCAATCTCATTGGCCACGGCCTGGCGGCTCTTGGCCGTCATCTTGATGTGGCTGTAGGTGTGATTAGCAATTTCATGGCCTTCGGACACGGCACGAGCCAGTATCCCCTTGTTGGCTGCAGCACTGCGACCCACCACGAAGAACGTGGCGCGGGCTCCGTGTCGCTTCAGAATATCCAGCACCTGCGGCGTATAGGCAGCACTGGGGCCGTCATCGAAGGTAAGCGCCACATACTTACCGGGCACATTGACGTGCGACACACGGCGCCCCGGCTTGCGAGGCACATAAGCACGCGGCGTGCGAGCACGCTCAACGACTGATGCAGCGCGGGAGGAAGAACGGCGAGCAAGTCCACGCACCTTACCCTTACGGCGCACCACAACCCCGGAGCGGTTTTCGGTAACAATCTGTTCCCCCACCATCGGCGTGTCGGGCTGCCCCTGCTGCGTTTGGCATGCCGTGAGCACAACCGCAGCTAACATGAGAAATAACCGTCGAAAATTCATCATAATAACTCCTCGGGCTCATTCTACCCACTCAGGCAGACTTTGGCAATCCCTTTTGAAGTCATGAGCCCCCGAGATGCATAAAAAAGCGGATTCGGGCTTGCACAGACCGCCCCGATATGATAGCATGCGCGCATGTCGCTGCCGTGGTTTGACAATCAGTTCCCGCTCTATCTGGCTCCGATGGCCGGAGTGACAGACCCGATTTTCCGCACTCTCTGCAAAGAAGCCGGAGCCGATGTGATGGAAACGGAGTTTGTGTCGGCCGAGGGTGTCCTGCAAGCCTGGCAGCGCAACCGCCGATACGTGGAGTTTGAGGAGCAACACAGACCGCTGGGTATCCAGATATTCGGCTCAGTACCCGAGCACGCCGCGCAGGCCGCCCGCATCATTGTCGATGCCATGAAGCCCGACTTCCTGGACATCAATGCCGGGTGCCCGGTACCCAAAGTGGTAGGCAAAAACGGCGGCTCTTCCCTGCTGCGTGACCTGCCGCTGCTGCAACGTATTGCCGCAGCAGTGGTGAAGGAGCTCGGCAGCGATTGCCCCGTAACCACGAAAATCCGCCTCGGGTGGGATCCGCAGAGTATTTGTGCACCCGAAGCCGTAGTACGCCTGCAAGATGCCGGCGTGCAGGCCATCGCCATCCATGGCCGCACACGCTCTCAACAATATGGCGGGAGTGCGGATTGGGACATGATTGATACCTGTGCGCGCCTGGTGCAGATACCCGTTATCGGCAATGGCGATATCACGACACCGCAAGATGTCCGAAGAGCCAGGGAAAACACAGCTGTTTCGGGTGTCATGATTGGTCGGGCAGCCATGAATGCCCCTTGGCTCTTTGCCCGTGCAAAAGCCTATCTGCAAACAGGCTCCATCCCCCCCGAACCAACGGCTGACGACAAACTCCGCTTTATGCTGCGCCATACCCGCATGGCTATCGACAGCGGGCACTATGGCGAGGAAATCGTTACCATGCGCGCCATGCGTGCCCGCCTTCTGGCATACGCCAAAGGCATCCCCGGCACCAAGCCCCTGCGCCCTGCCTTGGCACGAGTGGGGTCATACGCGGAGCTCACGGATATCCTTGGGCCGCTGATGGAGTCCTAAGCCAGCTCTAGGTCGCACTTTCTCGCCAGAGTGAACGTATCATGCAACTCGACGATGGCGTCGTGCAAGGGTGGTCCGAATGAATCAAGCAGACGACAGACGGCAAGCCCGGCTGTCGCTTTTTCATAAGCAGAGATCCACTCCTCGGGCCGATGGACGGAGCTCTGTGCAAGCGGGTAGCGCTTCAGCCCCCGATAAAAGGGCTTGGGACTGAGGCGGGCGCGCCAACACAGCTGCTTTCGGCACAGCTCGGCATACAGCGGGTCAGCCTGCAAAGCAGAAAAGAGCTCGGCCTCACGCGCGGAGCCGATGCTAAGCCCCTCGCCCCGCAACATGACACGCCAACCGTGAGCGGTGCGATACACGCGAGCCGACAGGGTACAATCGGCGGCACATTCCCTGCGAACGGCTTCGAGAAGTGCCTGCTCCTCACGTTTTTTGCCGCCGAAAAGAGAAGCCCAGAATCCACAGCGGAAGCGATCCACATCCACGAAGCAAAGACTTATGGAATTGAGCACAAGGCTGCCATAACGATTGCGGGTGATGATATTATCTGCATCCGGCTGCTGCTCAATCGGCTCAAGAATGGCGGAGCTATAGGGAGAAGCCTCACCATCCAGGCGCCGCAACTCGGCACGGAACGCCTCCACAGGCACAGAGCCGGCCGGCGCCGTCAGAAGTTGTTGCCACAAACGGGCTCGCGCCTCCATGCGCTCCCGGGCATCCTGCTGAGAATCGGCAGAAATACCGCGAAGGCGTATGCGCCGCCCTTCAATCATGCGCCGTTCACGAATCCAGTACGTTGGGATATTCATCGTTATGCTGAGGTATCAGGTGGTTGGAGCGTATCGAGAGCACTACCGGCCAGAGAGCGGATGGCGGTAATGCGCCCGGCCTGCACATCGCACACGGTGGCAGAGATGATATCTCCGCTCTGGCAGGCAACAATGCAGGGACGCAACCGACCGTTTTCTTCCACATTGGAAAGCAGGAAACTCAGGTTCCCCAACTCGCCACGCTTGCGCCAGTTGTCAAAACAGGCTCGCAGGTGGCGCAGCAAATCCAATCGGCTGCGGAAGCTCAGCCCGGCTGTGTCGCTTTCATAGTGCAAATCTTCGCGCAACATGGGCAGAAGTGCCTTAAAATCATGCGTCACCATCATCTCACCAAAAGCCAGCACGGCATCTTCCTCAGAAAGTTCGGGGGCGCGGGGCGGCGTCACCACCGGACTAAAGGCCAAGTGAGGAGGCACAGCACCATGCAGGCTCACTTCCGTACGGTACGAACCATTGGGAAGAGAACTGAGGGTCACCGTGGCAAACAAAACATCCGCAGGTTGATTATCCGGAGGGGCGGCAGCAAGATGTTTCGGGTATGAATCCGGCTCATAGCGGGCGTAGCCGTTGCTGTCTCGCTTGCCCTTCACCACGGTATCAACCAACACAAGCAGCAAGCGGCCATCCGGCGCCTGCATTCTGAGCTCAGGCAACCCATGGCGGAAGATGGGTTTGAAAGGTACAGCCCACCGATAGCCGGCCTGCAACAATCCGCCGGCCACAACAGCCAGCATCGGACTGAGCGGCAGCAGCTCGGCATCAGCCAGCGGGACAGGCTGCTCGGGTCGGGGCTCGGGAATCGGCGTAGGCTCAGGCTCCGGAGCTGTTGCCTGAGGTACTACCACCCTAGCATCCGGCACAGCGTACAGCACACCCTCAGCGCAGATATTGTCGCCGGGTTGCGGCAGAGGGGCGTCCGAATCATACACAGCCGCGTAGATATTGACGGTCTGCGCCCCGTTCGTGCCCACGACATGGCAGAGCGGCAGGCCGCAGAGCGTACAGTACCGAGAGCTCTTGACCACAACGCATATCCGCGCCCCATCATAGCCGCGCGTCATGGCCTCGGGCTGCACCCTCGACATGTAGTGGCTGAGCAGACTCAATGACCAGGTAAAACGCTCCCGGAGCCAATCATGCAGAGGAAACATCTGCAACTCAGCACACAACGCATGATACATACTGCCGTCATCGGCCTTCAGGCTAATCAGCGGGGGCTCATCCTCCGCAGGCTGTGCCGACACCACCAGTTCATTAACAGCGTTGTCGGACGAGTAAAAATCACCATACAGCAACTGCAAACGGCCGCCGGAGCGCCCCGCTGTCACGGTAAGCATCAGCGGACTTTCCGTGCCGGAACCGCGAATCTCAAGCTCCTCGGGCATGTGGCCGGCATGGGCAAAGCGGCTCACTACCGGGTAAAGGCGCATGCCGTTGTTAGCTACCTCGCGCAACAGGTTGCTCTTCTTGAGAATCCACGCACTGCAAGGCATGGACACGCCCACTTCGCGCGAGTAGGTGAGCGGCAGATACTGAAGCACCTCTGCCGTAGCAAGCCAGGAATCCGCCAGCCGCAGCTGCACCGGAGGCAAGGCCACGCAGCGCGCGACGTTCTCTCGCAAGTGTTGCACAATGCACGGCAGCACATAGGTAGCCCTGCCCTTGCGCTGCTCACAATATCGGCACTGCTCACTCGTCAGCCCGGCTGGAGAATCAGGATTGGCGACACTGAGCACATAGACATCCGCAGGGGTGTCATCCACAAAAACGGTGAAGTGAGGCAGAATAAGCTTTTCCTCGCGCGACACTTCTACCATGCGGCGCACATGGCGCAGGCGGCAGGCTTTCAAGTGCTCATAAAGAGCCGTTTCACTGTCCGCCAGCAGGGCTGCGGTGCTACGGCTGCTCAGTTCCTTTACCGCAGCAGCGCCCTCGGCTCGGGATATAACGGAGATAACGTCTTTCATCACGCAGTGGGTTCCACCGCACCCTGGCGGTCATACAGTTCGCGATAAAGGGGGCAATTTTCATACAGCTCGGCGTGTGGGCCATCGCCCACGATGCGTCCGTGGTCGAACACGAGAATACGATGAGCATTGCGGATCGTGCTGAAACGGTGAGCCACAATAAGAGTTGTACGCCCTTGAGCCAAGGAATCAAGCTCCTGCTGAATTTCCTTTTCACTCTCTGCATCCAGCGAAGCCGTGGCTTCATCCAGTATCAGAATGGGGGCATCCTTCACAAAGGCTCGAGCTATGGCCACACGCTGGCGCTGGCCGCCGGAGAGTCCGGCACCGCCCTGCCCCAGCTGGGTATCAATCCCCTTGGGCTGGCTTTTCAGGAAACTTGTCACGCGGGCGGCTTTCGCGGCAGCATCTATTTCCTCTCGGGTTGCAGACTGACGCCCCAGAGCAATGTTTTCGTGGATGGTGCCGGAGAACAACAGCGCCTGCTGTCCCACAATGGCCAGTTGTTCACGCAAATCATGGCGCGTGACATCTCGCACATCGATACCATCTACCTGCACAGCACCCTCGGTCGCCTCGTAAAAACGAGGAATCAGACACGCAAAGGTGGTCTTACCGGCACCACTCGGGCCTACCAGCCCCACAATTTGCCCGGCGGGGATGTGAACATTGATATCCTTCAGCACCGGCTTACCCTCAATGTAGGAGAAAGTAACATTGTGGAACGAAATATCGCCTTTCACGCGTGCGGGCAATGCCAGAGGGTTGACCGGGTCATCGATGGTGTTGGGCTCATCGAGCACCTCGGCAAGTCGCGTCATGGCGCCCTGAGCTTCGTTCAGTCGGTTGTAGGCCTGCCCTGCTCGCTTCATGGAATCGAAGGTGAAGAAAAGAGCCGCAGCCAAAGCCATGAAGTCCTCCAGCCCCATGCCGAATAAGCTCCCGCAAACAAGAAGGAAGGAAAGAGCAAGGGCTGTCACCGTTTCCATGATGGGAATAATGGCACGCTGATACTTAACGAGCTTGACGATATTATGGCAATATCCCTCCGAAGCCTGAGCGAAATCCGCTATCTGTCGCTCTTCGAGAGCATAGGCTCGCACCTCGCGCTGAGTTTCGAGGTTTTGCTGCACCACGGTATTGAGCTCACCGAGTCCCTCCTGCGCTTTCAGCGACTTAGCGGAAATGCGCTTACCAAAGGTAATGATGGGCCAGGCAGCCAGGCCAATGAAGAGTATCACTAGGAAAATCTGCCAGCTACCTGTGCTGACAAGCAGCCAGATGAAAGCGAAAAGAGCGCAAAGGCAGGTAATGGGCTGTTTTACCAGATCGTTTGAAATGTGTGAAAGCACATCCTGCACGTTCTGCGTATCCGCCACAATGCGGCTGATAATATCGCCCTTTCGCTGCCCCTCCAGAAATGAAAGGGGCAACTGCTGCACATGGTGGAAAACCGAGGTACGCAGACCCTCCAGAATGCGAAGCCCCAGCACATTTACAACCACGGCATTAAGCCACTGCGCCACACCGCGTATGATGAAAATAAGCGGCATGGAGGCACAGGCCAGCAGCAGCACTGTCTGCGCGGAAAGCTCCTTCAGTTGCGGCACATACTCCAGCAGCAAGGGCTCAGGCTGTCCCTCCTGATGGAACACGATGGGGAAAATGAACTTGAGCATGAACGGCACCCCCATACCACTGGCAGCAGCCGCCACGATACCGGTAAAAATCGACACCAGCAGCCACGGCAGATGAGGCCGAAGAAAGCGCATTACAAACTTTTTGATTCTGTTAATCATTCCTGATTCTCCTTTCGTTCGCGGGCTTCGCTGCTTACCTGTTCGTCGTAGAGTGAGCGATACAGGGCACTGTTCTCATAAAGTTGCTCGTGTGTACCATCGCCCACAATACGTCCCTCATTGAATACCAGAATGCGGCGAGCCATTCGTATCGTACTGAAGCGATGGGCTATGATAAAGGTTGTTCTCTCGCTGGCCATATCATCCAGCGCTTTCTGAATAACGGCCTCACTCTTCATGTCGAGAGCGGATGTCGCTTCATCCAGGATGAGAATGGGAGCGTTTTTCAGAATCGCGCGGGCGATGGAAACGCGCTGCCGCTGTCCGCCGGACAAACCGCCGCCGCCTTCTGCCAGCATCAGTTGATACCCCTCGGGTTTCATGTCCGCAAACTCGCTCACGCAAGCCATGTCTCCGGCTCGGCGCACAGCGGCATCATCAGCCCCGGGCTTACCCACGCGGATATTTTCAGCAATCGTGTCGCGGAACAGGGCGGCAAACTGGGAAACAAGGCCGATATTATCCGTTCGCTCGCGTCGAGAAATACGGCGCACATCAATACCGTCTATCTTCACGCTCCCCTTCTGAGGATCATAAAAGCGGCAGATTAAGTTAATAAACGTTGTCTTACCGGAACCGCTCGGCCCCACCAAAGCCACCACATCACCGGCTGGCACATGCACGGATATATCATGCAATACTGTTTTCGTCTTATCGTAGCCAAATGTTACGTGTTCGAAATCCACTGCACCGCGAACCGGCGAGGACAATGACTCCGGCACCTCCGGCTCCGGTGTTTCGTCCTTGGCGTTGAGAATGTTGTTGATACCATTCATCATGACAGCCATCATGCGGCACTGGGTAGACACCGTACCGAGGCGTTTAATCGGATCGTAACAGAAGTAGAACGCCGTGGCAATGGCAGTGAACGCCTCGAGGGTAAGGCCATCGCTGCTGCCGCGATACAGAGAATACGCCAGTGCCAGGGCACTGACCACCTCGATGGCCGGGGAGAGAGCTCCACGCCAGGAGGCCATTTTGACAAGAACTTTGTTGAAGTTGCGGATATTTTCACCCAGCACCTTCTCCTGATGCGCCTCCAGATTGAAGGAGCGCACCTCACGCTGTGCGGCCAGAGCCTCCTCCACATTGGCGGTAATGACAGTCATACCGGAAAGAGCCTGCTTCATTTTCTTCAGGATAGTCTTCCCCACATAGCGCACGAGCGGAATGCAGAGACAGGAAATCAGCAGATTCCCCAGCAAAACGGCACTCTCGTGGTTCGTAACCGCAGCATAGACCAGATATGCAACGGCAGCCACCAAGGTAAGCGGCTGCACCACGATGTCATTAAGAATCTGCAACAACTGCTGCTGAATACCCTGCGTGTACTGAATAATAGACGTCATGAGTCCGCCGCGTGTGTTGCGGTCGTGGAAAGAGAAAGACAACCACTGCAGGCGGGCAAATAAATCGGTACGCACGTCCGTCACCAACCCCACACCGGCGCGCGTCAGCAAATAGGCATTGAAATATGTCGCAAGCCCTCGTATGCCCATGACAACGGGTATGATACAGGCGGCACCTATCAGCGTAGCCGTAGCCATATTCTCCGGCGCCACAAACGTCATCAGCCACTGCGTCAGCCATTCAGGCGGCGGCACTTCACCAAACACCACGGGACATACTTTCTGCACGATAACAGGCAGACCAAACCCCGATGCGGCTGCGGCCAGTACGCCGGCCACAATCCCCCACACCACCAGCCATTTGTATGGCGGGAGGTACTTTTTGAGGAAGGGGCGCGCCATCTCAGAAAATTGAGGCTCTTTCGCTTTACTCATATATAACGCTGCCATTCTAGCAGAAATTCCCTCTCCTATCAATCAAAAAAGCATGCATACCCTCTTTCAGCTTGCGATAAAGTGCCGATATGATAGACTTGCAAATAAACACCGACAATGATTAGCACCATCACCTGCACATTGTGCCTGACGCACGACTGCACCTTACGCTGTCGCTACTGCTACGCCGGGAGGAAATATGCACATGCCATGAGCCGAGAAACGGCAGCCCGCGCTATCGATCTCGTTTTTGAAGAAGCGAGAACGAGCAAGCAAGGTGCTGATATTTCATTCTTTGGAGGCGAGCCTCTGTTGGAGTGGGAACTGCTGCAATGGTGTTACCAATATGCCATGGCGCATGCAGAGGGGCTCATCGTGCCGCCTCGATTCGGCCTCACAACGAACGGCACCCTGCTCTCCGCTGAAAAGCTCGCCTGGCTTGCGGAGCGCGATTTCCTTATCGGGCTATCCATCGATGGCTCGGAAGCCATGCACAACATCAACCGCCGCCGACCGGATGGCAGCGGTAGCCATGCCGAGGTTGCCGAAGCGCTCCGGCGCATCGTCGAGCACCCGCGAGTCCGCTCGCAGGTCATCTGCGTTGTCACCCCCGGCAACGTGCAACACCTCAACGACGGCGTTGCATGGCTGGCAGCGCATTACAATGGCACAATCGGCCTGAATATCGACTATTGGAGCGAATGGACAGATGAAGAGTTTGAAATCCTCAGCCGACAATACACCCTTGTGGCCGAACAGGTGGCGGACTCCTACCGCAGCGGCTCCCCCATTCGTTTACGCAATCTGGAGGATAAAATCACCATGCACCTGCACGCAACAGAGGGAGATTGCCAGCGCTGCCGCATCGGCGAGCGTGAAATAGCCGTGAGTGTGGATGGCAACTTCTTCCCCTGCTCCCGCCTTGTAGGAGAAGGAGATTCACCCGAACTGAACTTCGGCAACATCACAGAAGGCATCAACCGCGCGAAACAACAATACCTCATTGCGACTCGCGGCTGTGCCACCCCGGCCTGCAAGGTATGCAGTCTGCGCCGGCGTTGCCTCAACTCCTGCGGTTGCACCAATCACGCAGCCTCCGGCAAAATCAACCAAGTTTCGCCCTTCCTGTGCTGCTCGGAAAAACTCTTCATCCACACGGCCGACGACATGGCAGCGAAGCTGTACGAGGAGCAGAACCCGGCTTTCATGCAGCGTTTTTATAAAAAATGATGCAACATGAAGGCTTTGCTCTTGCAATAAGTTCAAAATACGGTATCATTCACGCATGAGTCGCCTCCCCATTCCTCAGTATGTTATGGCCCTGGCCCACGTGGCCGCACTTCGCTCGGAAGACCCGTACCGCAAAGTGGGCGCAGCGGCTCTTGACAAAGACAACCGAGTCATCGGCACAGCCTACAATGGGTTGTTCCCCGGCTTTTCCGCGCCGGAGGGATTCTGGAGCTCGCGTGAGGAACGGCAGAAGTTCATGCTCCATGCAGAAATCAACCTCTGCAGCTTGTTCAAACGCGGTGAGGCAAAAATAGTAGCCTGCACCACCATGCCCTGCACCTCCTGCATGCAGGCACTCTGCGCCCACGGAGTCAAGACTATCTACTACGGCGAGGCCTACGCCTCATCGCAGGCACCGGAAATTGCCGCGCTCTACGGTGTGGAACTCGTTCACGTACCGGAGTACCCCCTCTCTCACCGCTTCCCGTTAGTGGAGGAATAATAAGCGTCCCTACGCAGCCCCGCACCCGCAGACATTTATACCCCCATCAAAAAGCAGCCGGCTCTCCGCATGGGGAGAACCGGCTGTAAAAAGTATCAGCTTTATGCGTGCAGCAAGTGAGCAAAGCTGCTTACTTGGCGCGGTAGTACTGGTAGTGTACACGCTCGTCGATGGCAAGAGCCTCGCGAACAGTGCGAATCACGGTGGGCTCGGCCTCGAAGGCAAAGAGCATGTACTGACCATGGCTCAGGTGCTGAGACTCGTAGGCAAACTCGCGGCGGCCCACGTTGGTAACCTCAGAAACCTTGGCACCGGCAGCCTCAAGCTGAGCCTTGATATCTGCGGTGAGCTCATCGAGGGTGGCGGAACCCTTCATGTTAAAAACGATCAGTGCGTCGTACTTTCTCATAACTTGTATTTTAGTAAGATGTCTTGCTTTCGCAAAAAGCGTCGGCAAAGAATGCACCTTTTTCGAACAAATTGCAAGCCTAAAGTGCGTTTTACGTGATTTTTTTTGCTTTTATGCACTTAAATGAGCTTGAGACGCACTAAATCCTGCGTATCGATGAGTCCGACCGGCTTGTGTTCGGCATCCAGCACCACCAAGTCATCAATACGACGGTCGCGCAGGGTCTTCACCGCAGTAATTGCCAGCTTATCGGCTTCGACAAATACGGGGTTTTTAGTCATCAGGGCAGCCACGGGCTGTGTGCCGCAGGCAGGATTCGCCTGATATGCGCGGGCAAAGTCACCATGGGTGAACACACCGGCCAGCGTACCATCCTCGTGTGTCAGCACGCAGGCGCCTGCGCGCGCAGATGTCATGGCGATAATACACTCAGCCACCGTGGCGCTCTCAGGCTGCGTGGCAAACTCCTTGCGCATGATGTCAGCAATACGCATCAACAAAGCACGCCCCAGCGAGCCGCCGGGATGACTGCGAGCGAAGTCTTCCTTGGTGAAGTTGCGAGCCTCCAGCAGAGCCATCGCCAGAGCATCACCCATCACCAGCATAGCGGTAGAAGACGAAGTCGGTGCCAGATTCAAGGGGTCAGCTTCGCGCTCCACCGCCGTATCAAGCACCACATCGGAGAGCTCGGCCAGTGTCGAGCTGCACTTGCCCGTCATGCTGATGATTGTCATGTCGAAGCGCTTCAGGAAAGGCATCAGCGTCAGCAGCTCAGATGTTTCACCCGAGAAGGACATAGCAATGCAGGCATCACCATCCTGCACAATACCCAGGTCGCCATGCATGGCATTCATGGAATCCAGCACCACGGAGGGAGCGCCGGTGGAGGTGAGGGTAGCAGCTATCTTATTACCGATAAGACCGCTCTTACCGACACCCACCACAATAATCTTGTGGCCGGTTTCAATTGCCTTGCGCATGGCGTTGACCGCCTGCACAAATGAATCATCGAGACGCGCGCAGATGGCCTGCAGGGCTGCTATCTCATCCTCAAATACCTTTTTCCCGCGAATGGTGTGATCCGTTGTCATAGCTGTAAGCGAAAATATCCTGTGCTTGACATTCTATCAGATTCCCCCTGCCCCTGCAACAAAAAAGGACGTCTCACCACAAAAATGCCACCAAACAATCACAGCCGAAGGCCTCGCGTCACGCATAAAATTCCCGCATTCACTGCAAAATCACCGCAAAACACCCCCAAAGAACAGTTTTATCTTGCAACTTGCCGCAAAAAAAGGTAAAACAATGGCAGGGAATAATTCTTACACCCGTCAACTCAGATTATGAACACCACATTCAAAATTCACGGTCTCTGTGCTGCTACGCACACGCCTATGAACGCAGACGGCTCCTGCAACCCCAATGCAGTTGATGCTCAAGCTAAGTTCTTGGCTTCCCAGGGCATCAAGTCAGTCTTCATCACCGGCTCCACCGGTGAATCCGCCCACATGCAGCTCACCGAGCGCAAGGAGAACATGGCAGCCTGGGGTGAGGCCGGCAAGAAGTACGGCATCGATGTTATCGTTCACACCGGCGGCAACTGCGTTTATGACGGCCGTGAGCTGGCAGCTTATGCTGTAGAGTGTGGTGCTACCGCCACAGCTTGCAATGCCCCCTGCTACTTCAAGCCCGGCAGCGTAGAGCTGCTCACCCAGAGCCTTGCCGTAGCCGCATCCGGCGCCCCTGAGCTGCCCTTCTACTTCTACGACATTCCCGCCCTCACCCACGTTGGCTTCAACCCCTGCAAGATGATTGAGTCCTGCGCAGCCAACATCCCCAACTTCGTGGGCGTGAAATTCACCAACCCCGACCTCGCTCTCTACATGGACGCCCTCAACTATGACGGCGGCAAGTACGACATCCCGTGGGGCGTGGACGAGTGGTTCCTGGGCGCCTATGCCACCGGTGCCAAGGGCGGTGTCGGTTCCTCTTTCAACTACGCACCCAAGCTCTACAACGACATCATGAAGGCTGTGGATGAAGGTAACATGGCCGAAGCTCGCCGCCTGCAGCAGCTTTCCGTCACCATGATTAACATCATCGCCGGCAAGGGCTACATGGGCTGCTGCAAGTACCTCATGAGCGAATGGACAGGCGTGGACTTCGGGCCGGCTCGTCTGCCCATGGGCAAGCAGGACAAGGCCACCCTCGATGCTCTTAAGAGCGAGCTGAAAGCCATTGGCTTCTACGACTGGGCCATTTACAAATAACCCCTAGACCCTGCCTCATCATGGATAAAAAAGCACTTGGCGAGTTCTACAAAGACAAGCTGCTCAATGAGGTAGTACCGTTCTGGTTCCCCCGTTCCCTGGACACAGTGAACGGGGGGCTCTACCATTGCTGCGCAGCTGACGGCACGCTGGTAGATACTGACAAGAACGTATGGGCACAGGGTCGCATGGCTTGGATGCTCCTTACCTGCTACAACAGCATCGAAAAGCGCCCGGAATGGAAAGAATACGCAGAAAGCGCTCTCAAGTTCCTGGAAGAGAAGTGCGTAGACCCCAGCGACGGCCGCATGTACTTCCACATGACGGCGGACGGCACCCCCATCCGCAAACGCCGCTATGCCTACAGCGAATGCTTTGCCGCTATTGCCTGGGCAGCTCACTACGGCGCCACCGGTGACGCCAAGAGCGCCGAACGCGCCCGCCACTGGTTCGACATCTACGCCGATGTCTTCTTCACCCCCGGCAAGATGGCACCCAAAAGCACGGGCAAGCGCCCCGGCGAGAACCTGGGTTGCCGCATGATTATGATTGTCACGGCTCAGGAGCTTCGCCGCTACCTGGGCGATGCAGACGGCAGCCTGACCGCATGGATTGACCGCTGCATCAACGACCTGCGCACTCTTTTCATGCACGAAGACGTGAAAGCCGTGATGGAAAATGTTGCTCCCGACGGCTCCATCATCGACCACTTTGACGAACGTACACTCAACCCCGGCCACGATATTGAAGGCGGCTGGTTCGTGCTGGAAGAAGCACGCTACCGCGGTGGCGACAAGGGGCTCATCGAGACAGGTTGCAAGATGATTGACTGGGCTCTGGAGCGCGGCTGGGACAAGAAATACGGCGGTCTGCTGTACTACACCGACGTATACAACAAACCCGTGCAGGAATACTGGCACAACATGAAGTTCTGGTGGCCGCACGATGAAGCACTCATCGGCACTTGCCTTGCTTACGTCATGACCGGCGATGAAAAATACGCCGAATGGCACAAGCGCATTCATGATTGGGCCTTTGAGCACCTGCAGGATAAGGAGCACGGCGAGTGGTTCGGCTATTGCAACCAGGACGGCACAACAACCAATGGCCTGAAAGGCTCCATGTGGAAGAGCTTCTTCCACCACCCGCGTGCCCTCTGGTGCTGCGCCCACTACCTCGGCGCCATCCCGGCTCCGGGGGCAGCAGAATAATTCCAAACACATACTAGAAAAAAAATCCATATATGATTATCGGTATTCTCAATTCAGGCGGTGATTGCCCCGGCATCAACGCAGTTATTGAGGGGTACGTGTCCGCTGCCTACAGTCGCGGCTGGCGTGTGATTGGCTTCCACGATGGCTTTGAAGGCCTGCTTCCCGTGGAAGGCGGTCGCCGCTACGAGATGCTCACCCCCATGAAGACGCACAAGATTCGTTCCCGCGGCGGCACCATCCTCGGCACCACCAACACGGGCAACTTCCATGTCGTCATCAATAAGTTGGGCATTCCTCGTGTTGACCCTGAAATTATGGCCAAGGCCACCAAGACAATCTCGGCTCTCGGGCTGCAGGCTCTGGCTGTTATCGGCGGCAACGGCTCTGCCCGCACGGCAAACCTCCTCTCTGAGGAAGGGCTGCCTGTTATCTCCATTCCCAAGACGATTAACAACGACCTCTGCCCCGACTCTGATTACACATTCGGTTTCCAGAGCGCGGTATCGGTTGTAAGCGAATCCATCGACCGCATTCGCACCACCGCCAACGCCCACCAGCGCATGATGGTGGTGGAAGTGATGGGCGACCAGTCAGGCTGGATTGCTCTGCACTCTGCCATTTCTTCGGCAGCCGACGTAGTGCTCATTCCCGAGATTCCGTTCGACCTGCAAAACGTGGTGGATTGCGTGAAAGCGCGCAAAGTCAAGGGGCAGCGCGAGATTATCGTCGTCGTGGCTGAAGGTGCCAAGCTCAACGGCAAGCTCGTCACGGTGCGCAACAAGGACAATGGCGATGAGCGTCTGGGTGGCATCGGTAACCGCCTCTCCAAGATGCTTGAGGAGATGACCGGCATCGAAACTCGCTACTGCGTGCTGGGGCACACCCAGCGAGGCGGCAGCCCCTGCCCGTTCGACCGTATTCTCGGTATACGATTCGGCGTAGAAGCAGTGAAGCTCATCGAGCAGAGCAACTTCGGCCGCACCGTGGTACTCAATGGTCTGAACGTTGACAGCGTGCCGATTTCTCAGGCTATTGCCCACCCCCGAATGGTCAAGGAGGACAGCCAGATTGTTCGCACAGCGCGCGACCTGGGAATCATCTTCGGCGACCGCCGTCCGGATGAAATCTACGGCAGCAAACCCGTTGAGACAACTGAGGCTCCTAAAACAAAATCAAAGCCCGGAAAGACAAAAGCTAAGGAATGAAACGACTGACCACCAGAATTGCCGGTTTAGCATGCGCAGGGGCAGCCCTGCTCAGTGCTTGCACAGGTGTGCGGACTGCGGCTGACATGAAGCCCAGTTACCTCGCCATGGAGACCCACTCCGGGCGTATCCTCTATGCCGCTAACCCCAACGAGCGCCGCCCCATCGGCATGCTGGCGAACATCGCCACCGCCGTGGTGACGATTGACTGGGTAAACTCCGGCAACGTCAGCATGGAAACGATGCTCACCGTGCCGGTGTCTGCCTGCCGCTGGCCGGCCACGAATCTGCTCAAACTGCAGCCCGGTGACCGCATTTCCCTGCGTGATGCCCTGCACTCAGCCATCATGTGGGATGACAGTGCCTGCGCAGCGACACTCGCTCACGCCTGCGGCTCATCGCTCAGCACCATGGACCCGAACGGCGCATTCGTTGCACAAATGAACCAGATGGCTCAAACGATCGGCATGAATGCGACGCGTTTCAAGGGCAACAATGGCGCCATCATCTCGCTTGCCTCCACACGAGATTTGGCACTGCTGGGTATGTACGCCATCGAAAAACCGCAATTCAAGGGAATCAGCTCCAAAAAGAGTCACACTGCCACCATTACCAAAGCTTACGGACAGACGCGTCAGGTGCTCATCACCAACTCCAACCGTCTGCTTGCCTACGCCAATGTTGATGGCGTGCGCGCCGCCCGCTCCAAGAGTGCCGGCTGCTGCCTCATCGCCACCAGTACGCGCAGTTCCGTCAAGCTGACCAATCCGCGCACCGGGCAGCCCTCCACCTACGGCCAGCGCCTGCTGGTTGTGGTTGCCGGCATGCCCACCTCCCAGGAGCGCTACTCCACCGCCACCAATCTGTTGAAAGATGGCTGGAGTGCCTGGGAAAAATGGCAGCGTTCTGACGACTTCTCGAATCACTCCCAATTTATTATTTTGCCACACTAAACATTTATTGTCATGAACATCGGTATTCTTAACGCCGGCGGTGACTGCCCCGGCCTCAACGCCGTGATTGAAGGCGCAGTGGGTGCAGCCAGTGCCCGCGGCTGGAAGGTATACGGCTTCTACGACGGCTTCGAGGGGCTGCTCTCCACGCCCGAAAACGAGCGTTGGAAGATTCTCACCCCCGAGAACTGCCACAACATCCGTTCCTGCGGCGGTACCATCCTCGGTACCGTGAACAAGGGCAACTTCACCGTGAAGAGCGGTGTGGGCGGCCGCATGCAAATTGCGGAAGACGTGCTGGCTCGCAGTAAGGCCACGGTGGATCGTCTCGGTCTCAAGGCGCTTATTGTAGTGGGTGGCGACGGCTCCCAGACAATCGGTAACGAGCTGCGCGCAATCGGCCTACCCATCGTGGGCGTGCCCAAGACCATCGACAACGACTTGGGCGCCACGGACTACACCTTCGGTTTCTGGACCGCCGTATCTGTGGTAAGCCAGAATCTGGATCGCCTGCGCACAACGGCTGACGCCCACAGGCGCATGATGGTGGTAGAGGTGATGGGACGCCACGCCGGCTGGATTGCCCTCTACGGCGGCATCGCCGGCGGTGCAGACGTCATCCTCATGCCCGAAATCGAGTTCAAACTCGAAGAAATCGTGCGCAAGGTGGAGCTGCTGAAGGCTCTGGGGCAGCGCGAAATCATCATCGTGGTGAGCGAAGGCGCCAAGATTGGCGGTAAGCTGCTGACACTGGATGAGGAAACAAAGGGCGAGGTTCGCCTGGGCGGCATAGCCTCTTTCCTCTCCACCAAGCTCGAAACAATTACCGGCATCGAAACTCGCTATTGCGTACTCGGCCACATCCAGCGCGGCGGCAGCCCCATCCCCTACGACCGCGTACTCGGCGTGCGTTGTGGAGCCAAGGCTATCGACCTCATCGAGGAAGGCAAGTTCGGCGAGACTGTTGCCCTGCACGGCGTGGATATGGTTTCCATGCCCATCGAAGAAGCCGTGCGTACCCTGCACCTGGTGGACAGCCAAAGCCAGCTTGTCGAGGCAGCAAAGGAAATCGGCATTTCTTTCGGCGATGACGCCAAGCTCTTCTGACGCCTCCCCTCAATCAACCGAATTTCAAAAGCCGCAGCGCATCCGCTGCGGCTTTTTTGTGCGGAGTCACCCCTCAGTTTTTCGCCGGGAGTGTGCGGTTAACGATATCGATGAACTCGCGGTGCAATGCTTGGGTGGGTAGAGAGAATGGGCAATTCGTCTGATTTATGAATTGCGTCGCCTCCCAATTGTTCGATTTATCAGCAGGTTCCGGAGAGGGCGTCTTTATCCTGTCCGGATGCAACCGGAGCAGTACCTCGCCACGTCTGTTTTTCAGGCAGAGCCACAGGCAACGCTTTGAGGGAATCACCTCTTTGCTTGTAATGACATACTCAGGATTCGCCTGCATGTGACGGATAATCTCGCGCAGTCGCGGCAGGTCTTCCTCCGCCACCGGGAGCTCTGTTCCCCGCCATTCCTCAGCCTGCCATAAAAACACGGAAGCCGAGATGAGCTCCGGTTCTTTCAGCAACGCCTGCAATGCGGCGGCATTCCGAGCGATATGTTGCTCCGGAGCAAGCGACTGTTCCGGGTGAAAAAAGGTCAGATAATCACTCACACACTCCAGAGTACGGTAGTTGTAGGTAACACAACGTTCACCCACATAGTCGCCGGTATCGGGATTCACCCGCACCTCGCGAATGACGAGATGTTCCAACATGTCATGTGAGATATTGCCGCCTGCATAACAAGCAACAAACACCCATGGCTTCAGGTTAGGCTGAGTTACAACCCTAGTAGCCCGGCTGAAGTCCGGCTTCTTGTTTGCAGGATACCACATGCTGGTATGGCGATACGTTTCCGGCGTCATCCGCGTGAGGAACGCACGTCTAACCCGTCCCGTTTTGGAAGGAGCGTTAAACGTGTTTGCACCATACAATACACCGGCAGCGGCGTCCCATTGCTCCGGAATATCTCCTATATACTCAGCGTCAAAATATCGCTTACAAAGCTTTATATCCGCCTCTGTCGGGTACTGCCCGTAGGCAAGGGTACGCAGGTCTTCCACCTTCAGGCGGCAGAGCAACGAGGGCTGCCCCTCCCCTTGCTCTATGTCAAACACCACTGTATCATCGAGTTCGTAATCCGCCAGAAATCCCAGACGCGTCACATCAATAAAGGGAGCAAAACACTGCCAAGCTCGCATTTCCGGCACCAACTCGCTGCGCAGGGATACCCCGGGCAACACTTCAACAGACTCAGCAGCAGCACAGACACAAGCTCCGCCAAGCATCATCAGACTCAGAATTCGGTGTATCATATAGTTTCTTTCTATAGGGTTGAAAATTGAGTGACCACGTGCATGTAAAACGCCTCCATGGCTGTAGCATCCGGCGTCGTATCATCGATGGGCGGAAGTTCCGGGAGAGCCGCCTCCAGTTGTTCGCAGTATTTCCCGGCAGCGGCAAGCAATTCCGGCGCCGGAGTGAGCCCCTGCGCGCGACAGGCAGCAAGCTGCGCCACAATATCACAAAGCTCCGGCGTCCCCGTCGCACGCACCAGCTCCGCCATCAGCAGGGGGTACATCTTGCGGTGTTGCAGCACATACGAGGCAGCCAACAGCACGCGCAAGGCTCCCAGCAACAGCTTGCACGCCTTCTCACGAGCCTGCTCGGCTGTAGGAAGGTGCTGCAAGTGGCGCAGGTATGTGTGTGCACAGTGTCGCAGAGAATGCGCAGCGCGCTCCGGGCGAAGTGCAGCCTGACACAAAACACGTAATTCCTCCACGCAGGCGTGAGAATACAACGGCGGCGAAGCAAGCATCTCCAACGCATTCCAGCCGTTCTTGTGAGCAATTCTCAGGAACTTACCCAGCTCATACCCCACGGCATCCGCCCCCTCTACACGCAGTTCTTCCGGCGGCGGAGTCAGCGAAAAATAGCGAGCAGGCGGAAAGGCGTAGATAAATCGGACATCATAATCGCTATGCGGTGCAGCATAGCCGAACGAACGCGACCCACACACGCAGATGAGCAGCGGCTCTGCCCCCTGCTCTGCGCACAGGTCTATCACAGCTTGTTTCAGCGACTCACTCATGTCAACGGCAGGGTGGCATGCAAGGCATCCCAGCGAGCTTTAGCCGTCAGTATTGCCTCACGGGTTACGGATGAAGAAAGTTCCCAGGTAAGCGGCATAGCCTGCGTGAAATAGCGCGGTAGCAAGGCGGCAAAATCCACATCGCCCCCCTGGAAAGGCGCACGGTGATCCCGCTGTGGCCACTGCACATCGTTCACATGAGCGCCGTACAGATAAGGCTTGAGCTTGTTCAGATACTGGTCATGATTGAGCAGCAGCAAATTATGCTTGCGCTGAATATGCCCGAAATCATGCCAGTACCGCACATGTGGTTGCTCGGCAAACTCTGCCAACAGAGTGGGCATTTCAAGCTCACCGGGCACCTGCTCAAAATGACTACGCCCCTCCACCCCCAACACAAGCCCGAGTTCCGCAGCCTTTTCCGCCAGTTGGTACAGAGCCTCTCTCGCACGCTCGTAGTATATAGGCGCCAGCTTCATACGGCGGCGTACATACTCACCCTTCAGGCGAGCATAGGCGAGCGTATGGCGTTGGCCGTGGCGCACCAGTCGCTGCATGTGGCGCGTACACTCATGCCCGCGAAATAGCTCCACCTCGCCCAAATGCAGCACCACATAACGAGCCTCCAGCCGCGCCGCCACCAGCATAGTCTCGCGGCTCAGGCGCAGCGCACGCTCACGCTCCTCGGGGCGGTGCGAGGTAAATCGGTAGGCATCGGGCGCATCGCCCGCCACATCGATGGGTGCCGGGCAGAAATTATGCACTCCCATCACCTTAATTCGTTTTTCATCCACCGCCTTCATCAACCCCGGCATCAGCGACAGGGGTAACCCATGCGAAGCCTCGATGGCCTCAAAGCCCAATTCGCGGATTTCATCGCACATAGCCCCGCCGTCTTTATGGCGCGAGCTGTTCCAACAGGTAGAAAATACGTTCACATCCCGAGAATAACGCGCCAAATGCTCCTTGACAAGTGTTAAGTATGTCGTCAACCGCAAAAATCTCTCGACAGCCGTGCATCCATAAGATATACTAGCCTCAATATCAGTTCACCTCTCTCATTAACATGAAAAAGACACTAGCAGCCGCCTTGGCTTTGGCGAGTTTGGCATTAGCTGACACCGGAGCCGATTTTAACTCTGCCCTGGCCGCCGAGCTCCAAAAGGCAAATTACAACAGCAGATGCAGCTACAGCATATCGGCAACGCTCTCTGACATCCCCGGCAACAGCGGATTTATTACCTTGGGAGAAGGGTATTACCTTGTCAACCAATGGCACCGGTACTGGGGACTCAATATGGAAAGCTCCAACGAAATCTTCGGCACTCCCGAGTTTTACAGCATGAAGGTCACCGGTAATACCTACACCTACACCTCAAAGGACAAGATGCTGCCGGTTCTGTGGGCTCAGAACGCCGAAGGCACCGGCTCCGGTCAACGCAATGCCGGTTCCCATGTCAAAGTGACAATTGCTTGCGATGGAACCGATACCACCATCCGTCTCGCATACGGCATTGCCGAAATTACCGACACTTTCATCCTCAAAGGTACTGCCATCCACGCACCCTCAATCAGCTTTGAAAACAAGATTAAGGTAGATGATGCACAGATTACAGTGCAACCCGGCAGTATGTTCCCCCTGACTTGGCTTCTGCTTTCGGGGCTTGGAATCGTAGTTCTGGGCGGTATCGCCATCATCCTGTTCCGCAGAGCCCACCGCAAAGAAAACTAAATCGGCAACCAGCTTTTACCAATATAATGAAAACACTCGCACTACTCGCCGCAATAGCCGCGCCCGCACTTGCCGGCACGGCCGATGATTTTCACGCTGCTCTGCAACAGGCGCTGACCGAAGCCCGCTACGACGCCTCCACGCCCTATAGCATTACGCTTGTGGTCAATGAGCTCCCCGAAAACGCTGCGGCCATCACCCTGAGCGATAATTATTATATCGTCAACCAATGGCACCGCTACTGGGGATTCAATACCGAGAAGAACAACGAAATCACCAACAACGAAGCCTGCACACTGGAGGTAAACGGCACCAACTACACCTACACCACCCGCGATGGCGTCCTGCCGGTTATCTGGGCACAGAATGAAACCTGCACCGGCTCCGGTGAGCGAAACGCCGGCGAAAATCTTAACATCTCCATTGAATGCGATGGCAAGGACACCAAGGTGACACTCAACTACAGCCTTTGCTTCATCACAGATACGTTCGTACTGAAAGGCACCGCACTCGATGCCTCAAAAATCAAGCTGGCTCCCCAAACCAACGTTGAAAACTTCAGTATTACCGTCGATGATGCTCGCCTGAGCGCCGACACCCAGGGTATTCTCATCATCGGTGGCATGGCCCTCTGTGCCCTGCTGATGGTAGGCACCTCGGGTCTGCGCCGTAAAAAGAAACAGAACACTCCTGCCCCTACTGAAATAGAAGCAAGCACGGGAGAAGAAACGGGAAGTACGAAGTAGAGAAGTACGGCGGTACTCCCGCAAACAGTTGGTACTAACCTCTTGCACGTGTTCATCTAACGGACTATGCTTCCGGTACGATGAATGCGTCCCATAAACTCACCACCGCCGCCGGAGCGCCGGTAGCCGACAATACCAACAGTCTGACCGCAGGAGCACGCGGTCCCATGCTCCTGCAAGATGTCTGGCATCTGGAAAAAATGGCTCACATGAACCGCGAAGTCCTGCCCGAACGCCGCATGCATGCCAAGGGATGGGGCGCTCACGGCACCTTCACGGTTACACACGATATCACACCCTACTGCTCCGCAGCCATCTTCAGCGAGATCGGTAAAGTCACGCCCGTCTTTACCCGCTTTTCCACAGCTGCGGGCGAGCGCGGCTACCTGGACGCCGACCGCGACATTCGCGGCTTTGCCGTCAAGTTCTACACCGAGCAAGGCAACTGGGATCTCGTGGGCAACAACACGCCCGTCTTCTTCATTCGCGACCCTTTGAAATTCCCGGATCTCAACCACGCCCTCCACCGCAACCCACAGACAGGCCGAAAGGATGACACTGCCAAATGGGACATCTGGACATCGCTGCCCGAAAGCTTCCACCAAGTCACCATTACCATGAGCGAGCGCGGCATCCCCACCGGCTTCCGCCACATGCACGGCTTTGGAAGCCACACCTATTCTTTCATCAACGCTGTGGGCGAGCGTGTCTGGTGCAAGTTCCACTTTGTCTCGCAGCAAGGGATCCGCTGCCTGAGCGATGCCGAGGCTGCCGTCATCAACGGCAAGGATCCCGACAGCGCCGGCCATGACCTCTTCCGCGCTATCCGAGTCGGCGACTTCCCCCGCTGGACACTCTGCGTGCAAATCATGACCTCGCAACAGGCCGAAAGCTTCCCCTTCAACCCCTTCGACCTCACCAAAGTCTGGCCCCATGGCGACTACCCCCTCATCCCCGTCGGGGTACTGGAGCTCAATCGCAACCCCGAAAACTATTTTGCCGAGGTGGAACAAGCCGCATTCAACCCAGCCAACATCGTACCGGGCATAGGCTTCTCGCCGGACAAAATGCTCCAGGGGCGACTTTTCGCCTACGGCGATGCACAGCGCTACCGCTTGGGCGTCAATCACGATATGCTACCCATCAACCGACCCCGCTGCCCCTTCCATAGCTTCCACCAGGATGGCCGCATGCGTTTTGACAACAACAAAGGCAGCGCCGTCTCCTACGCCCCCAATAGCTTCGCAGAATGGCAAGAACAATCCGAATACAAAGAGCCGCCCTTCCCGACAGACGGCCCCGGCGATCGCTACGCCTTCGCCAACACCCCGGATGATTACTTCGCTCAGCCCCGTGCACTCTTCAAGCTCATGCCTGCCGATAAACGTCGGCTTCTATTCGACAACACCGCCCGAGCCCTCAAGGGCGTGCCCGACTTCATCGTCCGCCGCCACCTCGACCATTGCTACACCTGCCACCCCGACTATGGCAAGGGGGTGGAGGCAAGTCTGAACGCACAGGGATTGGAATAAAAGACTTTTCTCAGCACGCGCGGCGGCTTCTTTATGCGCACCATAAAGAAGTCGCTGCGCTCCATCATATATGCCCCGCCGCATGCCTCATATCTCAACAGCAGTCGAAAAAAGGATTTTCAGTAGGTCAAGCAACTGTGAAAAACTCGTTCCTCTGGGCACCAAACGAGCATTCAAATCGATATTCTCGCTTGCATAATCCTCTATGAATCCCCTCATATCGTACATTACACTATCGGGTAGCGACAAAGGGACCGGACGTATATTGGACAACAAATCGATGATATCATTTCTGTGCTTGCGTATATGCCTGGAATCCACAGACAATCCTGCCGCACTCCTTGCTTTCAAATCCATCCAAGCTCGTGCTTTCAGCACGACTAAACCTTCAGGCGAAACAACAGAAACGCCATCAACAATCCGCCGCTGAGACAAGATAAACTTATAGTAATCGGCATCAAGCAATATGGCAGAAAGACTTGAAATTTCCGCCTCTGCCGGAATAGGGGTCAAATGAATATCCGGCACCATAGGCAACATATCGGGACGCCGGGCAAATAATTCCAACATTCTGGGAAACCCCTCCGCTCGAGGATTCACAAAACGATAAAATTCACGCCTACCGTCAGAGCGCTGTCGAATGGTGTAACCACCGCGCCGAATAAATTCCCAAAAGCGAGAGACAAAATCGGAAGTAATAGATTCAACGCACAGAACGATATCCAAATCCTGAGTAGCACGAAAATTCAAGCCCACTTGTTCAAAATGCAAATCGCAGGCAGTTCCACCTATGAGGATATAATGCTCTACATCCTCCCGAAAATAATCTCTGAATATTTGTAACCCCTTTACCATGGAAAATGCCGGATAAGAGTTTCGAGAGCTTCCTGTACACGCTCGTCTTCAGATTTCTGTAAAGATAAAACGAGAGAAAGGACATCTGTAGTCACCAGAATGTCGGGCGCATAATACCACAACTCCAGGCTATATGTAGCGACCTGCTGCGGTAACACCTCGACATCCTTGAGCTTCAGAAAATCGCGGCGGGAGATAGCATAATTTGTCACGAGCTTGCACGCGAGATTCGTCAGAGGAGCGATGGCATCCACCCCTGCAACGACAGCCCCGGACGGGACGGCATCTACGCCAACTACACGTACGCAAGGATTCTCCATGAGGGGTAAAGCTCGCTCCCACAAAGCACGACCACACTCTGCAAAACAAAAGCGGATATTGCGTTTCTCACGCTTTCTATAGCCTAACCCATGAAATTCGAGCTCTTGGAACACGAGAACAGCAGCCGAACGAGAACAGCCCAGCACTTCAGCTAACTCAGCGGCAGACTCACACGTCACAGCAATCCTCTTGTGCAATACTGCCAGCACAGCAAGCTGAGCCCATACGCTCAGCTTATTTTTGAATTCTTTACAAGTCTCACGGGTGATTTCGATTACCCCCATAAACGGAAGATAAACGCGAAGCCCGGGTATAATAAACGGCACCCCGACTTCCTGCAAACGGCGCCCCAAATGCGAAATTCCGCGTCCGCCCACATACACTACGGGCAGCTTAAAATGATGTTGCAGTTCCTGCACATGACGATAGATAGCGGCAGGCGTGAGCCGCATTCGTTCTGTATCCTCAGCCATCACACAATGGTGAACTCCCAGCTTCACTTCGCTTAAGCGATATAAAGCAAGGTACAGAACCGGCAGGCCTTCCGGAACCAATAATTCTTTTACAGTCTCGCAATGCAAGCCTATTTGATGAAGCTGGGCTGTAAGATCAGAGCTCATTGTCAAGTGTCAAATTATCTTATTTCTTGACAAAAGTCAAGTTTTTCTATATTATGATATTGATATTTCGCATTTTTTTGCTTCATTTAATTATTTTTGTCAAGTATCAAAATTATTTGACATTTGACAAGAGTCAAGTTTTATTTACCGCCGCATGATGGAACGATTAGGTCTTTACAAGCCGTAGATACTAAAAAGCCGCTGCTCCCATCCTAAGAGGAAGCAGCGGCCTGAAGTCAGAGCTTTGGGCGATGGGCTATCAGCTTTCGCCTTCGGTGGGCTCGGAGGCTTCGGGTGTCTCTTCGCCCTCGGCGGTATCATCCTCATCGTCATCGGGGATGACGAGGGTGATTTCCTGAATCGCCTCCTTGCCGTTGAGGGTAATGAGTTTCACACCCTGGGTCGCGCGGCCGGTCTCACGGATGGTGTTCACCTTCATGCGGACAGATTGGCCGCCGGAGGTCATAATCATGAGCTCATCGGCATCCGTCACAGTAGTGGCGGAAACGACCAGACCCGTCTTGTCGGTGCAGTTCATCGTCTTGATACCGATACCGCCGCGGCTCTGCAGGCGATACTCAGCAAAGCGAGTGCGCTTGCCAAGGCCGTTTTCGGACACGACCAGCAGAGAGTGAGCGGCGGCCTGTTCCTCAGCAGCGGGTTCGGTTGCAGCCGTTTCCTCTGCATCATCGGCAGCAGAACCGGCCGTTTCGCCCTCGGGCACCACAGCCATGGCAACCACATAGTCACCCTCACGCAGTTTGATACCGCGTACGCCGATGGTATTGCGGCCCTGGGTACGCATATCGTCCTCATTGAAGCGGATGCTCATGCCGTTGTGGGTGACGATGATGACATCCTGCTCACCGGTAGTCAGCACGGCATTCACGAGGGAGTTGCCCTCCTCCAGGTTAATGGCAATGATACCGGCCTTGCGGTAGTTCACGAAGTCGTTGAGGGCGGTCTTCTTCACGGTGCCGTCCTTAGTGGCAAACACCACGTTGCCGGAGCCTTCAGCGAAGGTGATATCCTTGCCGTCATCGCTCACCTTGCGCTCCAGGCGCAGGATAGCAGCGATGCGCTCATCGGCCTGCATGTCAAGCAGGTTCTTAATGGAACGCCCCTGAGCGCTGCGAGCGGCTTCATCAATCTCGTACACACGCTCCACGTACACACGCCCCGTGTTGGTGAAGAACATGATGTAGTCATGATTCTGAGCGGCGAAAAGGTGCTCCACGTAATCGTTGGCATCTTTCTTGCTCTTGGTGGTAGCAGCCTTGATACCCTTGCCGCCGCGAGCCTGCAGTCGGTACTCGTCGGAGTTCGTGCGCTTGATGTAGCCGCTGTGAGAGATTGTCACAATCATGGAGTCATTGGGGATGAGATCCTCAATGGCCATATCGCCCTCGAAGGGAATGATATGGGTCATACGCGGCGTGGCGTATTTCTCCTTGATGGCGCGCAGTTCGTCCTTCACAATGCCGAGCACGCGGCTCTCGTTGGCCAGAATGTCGAGATAGTCCTCAATGAGCTCCAGCAGCTTCTTGTACTCATCGGAAATCTTATCGTTCTCAAGAGCAGTCAGCTGATAGAGACGCAAATCAAGGATGGCATTCACCTGACGCTCCGTGAACACATAGTCATCCCCCTGTACAGAGGGCTGGCTGTGAATAAGAATGCCCAGCCCCTTGGCCAGCGCCACCGGGAAGCGGAACGCCATCAGGCGGTTGCGAGCGTCCTCGCGGTTGCGGGAGTCGCGGATGATGCGGATGAACTCATCCAGATTCGCCAGGGCAATGAGGTATGCCTCCAACACCTCGGCGCGGTCCTCAGCCTTGCGCAGCAGGTACTTGGTGCGGCGCACGATAACCTCGCGGCGGTGCTCAACGTAGAAGTTGATGGCATCCTTCATAGTAAGCACCTTGGGGCGCCCCTCATGAATAGCCAGCATGTTGACGGCGAAAGAGGTATCGAGACTGGTGAGCTTGTAGAGCTGGTTGATGACCACCTGCGGGCGGGCATCACGCTTGAGCTCGATTTCGATGTAATCCGTCAGGTCGCGCATACCGGCGATGTCGGTAATAACCTTGTCGCGGCTCAGCTCTGCGATACGCTCCTGCAACACGGCACGGTTCACGCCGTAGGGAACATCCGAGATATGCAGGAACTCGCGGCCGTTCTCATTGCTAACGACCTCAATCTTACCACGCATACGCACGCTGCCGCGGCCGGTACGGAAGTAGCTATCAATGCCCTTGTAGCCCAGCACATAGCCGCCGGTGGGGAAATCCGGCCCCTTGATGTAGGCGCGCAGCTGCTCGCTGGTGATGTGGGGATTATCGATGTAAGCGCACACACCGTCCACGACCTCGCCGAGGTTGTGAGGAGCCATGTTGGTGGCCATACCCACGGCGATACCCTGCCCGCCGTTCACCAGCAGGTTCGGGAAAGCGGAGGGGAACACCACGGGCTCGCTGGTGCTGTTATCATAGTTGGGCTGGAAATCCACGGTGTCCTTGTCCAGGTCGTCCATGAGGGAGAGCCCCAGGTGGCTCAGCTTGGCCTCGGTGTATCGGTAAGCTGCGGGGGGGTCGCCTTCGGGGGAACCGAAGTTACCCTGACCGAGCACCAGCACATCGCGCATGTACCAGGGCTGCGCCATGTTCACCAGTGTGCCGTAGGCCGAGGCGTCACCGTGCGGGTGGTATTTACCGATGGTGTCACCCACGATACGACCGCACTTTACCGTGCCCTTGGAGGGCACCAGCCCCAGCTCATGCATGGCATAGAGCACACGGCGCTGGGAGGGTTTGAGACCGTCACGCGCATCCGGCAGAGCGCGGGAGATAATCACGGACATGGAGTAGTCAAGGAAGCTGCGGGAGACCTCCTCTGCCACGTCTACCGGGCGGATTCTTGTTTCGCTCATAATTCAGTAAAAATCGGTTAAGGGTTACACATCGAGGTTGCGGACGTTGAGGGCGTTGTCCTCAATGAAACGGCGGCGGGGCTCCACCAGGTCACCCATGAGGATGGAGAACATCTTGTCGGCCTGCACGGAGTTGTCGTCATCCAGACGCACACGCAGCAGCTCGCGTTTCTCGGGATCCATGGTGGTGTCGTACAAGTCCTTGGCGTTCATTTCACCCAGACCTTTGAATCGGGTGATAGTCACGCTGCGACGGCCGATATCAAGCACGCGAGTGAGGATATCGGGCACATAGTGAATGGGAGTCACCACGCTGGATTTCTCTACCAGTTCGAACACGGGGGCATCATCACTGAGCAGACGGTCGGCGGCAATACCGAACTCCTCCAGGCGAGCCAGCACACGCGTGATAGCCTTAGCCTCATGCAGCTCATGCAACAGAGCGCGGCGGCTGGGTCCCTCGCGCACCGGCAGCGGGTTGGCTGCCAGTTCCTCCTCGGTGGGTTCGCCAAAGAGGAAGAGGTCGCGGTTCTCGTCCGAGAATGCGGTCAAGCTGTCCATATCGGCAAAGTACTGCACCTCCTCATCATTACCGCAGCGCACCTTCACCAGATACTGCGGGAAATTGCCCGTCGTGGCGCGGTGGCGCAGCAGGTCGCGGAAATCACCGCCGTGGCTGGCCACACTGCCCTCGTACTTCTGCAGGGAAATGAGGGTTTCAAGAATTCCCATGAGAGAGTCGGCGTCAAACTCGCGGCTCTTGTCAGGCGTGCGCAGCACAACATCGCCCCCCCCCAGAGAAATGAGCTTGCGGTTGAGGGACACCTCATCCTGCACATACTGCTCCACCTTGCGGTGAATCACGCGATAGAGCGGAGGCTGGGCAATGTACAGGTAGCCGGCGCGCACCAGCTGCGGCATGTGGCGGCAGAAGAGCGTGAGCAGCAGCGTACAGATGTGAGCACCGTCCACGTCAGCATCGGCCATCAGAATAATCTTGTGGTAACGCACCTTGGACAGGTCAAAGGAGCCCTCCCCCTCACCATCGCCTATACCGGCACCGATAGCGGTAATGATGTTCTGAATCGTCTCGCTGCCCAGAGCCTTGTCGAGGCGTGCTTTCTCCACGTTGAGAATCTTACCGCGCAGCGGCAGAATAGCCTGCGTGCGGCGGTCGCGGGCCGTCTTGGCGGAACCACCTGCAGAGTCACCCTCCACAATGAAGAGCTCGCACTTCTGCGGGTCACGGTTGGAGCAGTCGGCCAGTTTACCGGGCAGACCGCCACCCACGGTCATAGCGCTCTTGCGCACGCTTTCGCGGGCTTTGCGTGCGGCCTCGCGAGCGCGGGAAGCGATGAGACACTTGTCAATGATGACCTTGGCCACCTGGGGGTTCTCCTCGAAAAACTCCTTGAGCTCCTCGTACACCACGCTGCTCACCACACCTTCAATTTCGGTGTTCACCAGCTTATCCTTTGTCTGGGAAGAGAAGCGGGGGTTAGGCATCTTCACGCTGATGACAGCCACCAGACCTTCGCGCACATCGTCGCCGTTCAGGCTGGGGTCTTTGTCCTTGAGCATGTTGTTGCTCTTGGCGTAGTTGTTGATAACACGCGTCAGGGCACTGCGGAAGCCCGAATAGTGCGTGCCGCCGTCACCGTTGAAAATGGAGTTAGCGAAGCAGAGAATCTGGTAGCGGTCGCTGTCGTTGTACTGCATCACCACGTCCACAATCACGTCATCCTCCATCGTCTTACCATCGTACTCCACCTCGATGTGGCGCACGCCGTTCATGGCGATGGGCTCCGGCGTCACCAGCGTCTTGTTCTCACCGAGCTGGTTCACGAACTCCTTGATGCCATCCTTGTAATAGAAAGTCTCCGTGCGCTCCTGACCGCTGCGCTCGTCTACCAGTTCGATGACAAGGCCGGGGTTCAGGAAAGCGAGCTCGCGCAGGCGGCGGCCCAGCAGGTCGAACTTAAACTCTGTGGTATCCGTGAAAATCGTCGGGTCGGGCAAGAAGGTGATAGCCGTACCGGTCTGCCCCTCAGGGCAGGAGCCCACCACATGCAGCTTCTCCGTTGTCTTACCACGCTCAAAGGTAATGACATGGCGCTTGCCGTCTCGACGCACCTCGGCCTTGAAGAAATCAGAAAGAGCGTTCACGCACTTGGCGCCCACACCGTGCAGACCACCGGAGTACTTGTAGGCGCCCTGCCCGAACTTACCGCCGGCATGCAGATTCGTCAGCACCAGCTCCACGGCAGGAATACCGAACTTGGGGTGCATGTCCACGGGGATACCGCGTCCATTATCAATCACGGAAATGGTACCGCCCTCGTGAATCTGAATGATAATCTTGGTGCAGTAGCCGGCCAGGTGCTCGTCGATAGAGTTATCAAGCACCTCGAACACACAGTGGTGCAGGCCGCGTTCATCAGGATCGCCTATGTACATGCCCGGGCGTTTACGGACGGCCTCCAGGCCCTCCAGCTTGTCAATCTGCGCCGCGCTGTACTCTTGCTGTGCCCCGGTCGTAACCACCGTCTCGGTGTCCTCGGGGGCCGTGGTGTTTTCAGTCATACGGCGGCCATTATACGCGCGTATACGCGCGCGTCAATTATATATTATGTCATTGTGGCCATTTTTGCCACAATACGCCCTGTAGCGCGTCATAGTGCGCCGCCCCTTACCCTATGCGCCCTATCCATTGCACAGCCCCTGCAAGGGCATACAGAGGGCTTTACAGGGATATTGCGTATCACTCCACAGGGTGCTCCCCACCTTTCGGTGCCGAGAGACGAGCGATGCGAGCTCGCAGTTAAGGGGATGGGGTCTCATGAGAAACGACTCTCATAACAAAAGCATACACAGACATACATAAAAAACGCTTGCCAAAAGCGCGGGAATGCGTTAACCTAACTCACCTCTCATACTCGACCTACATATTTATGAAGCACGTCCATTTCCTCGGCATTTGCGGCACCGCGATGGGTGCTGTAGCCTCCGCCATGGCTCGCAAGGGTTACACCGTAACCGGCACGGATGCCAACGTCTACCCGCCCATGTCCACGTTTCTGGAGAGTGAGGGGATACAGATTTTCCAGGGTTATAAGCCCGAAAACATCCCGGCGGAGGCTGACATGATTGTCATCGGCAACGCCATGAGCCGCGGCAATGCAGAAGTGGAGGCCGTGCTGGAGCGCAACCTGCGCTACATGAGCCTGCCCGAGACCATGAAGGAGTACTTCCTGTGGGGCAAGCACAACTATGTTGTCACCGGCACCCACGGCAAGACCACGACGACCAGCATGCTGGCATGGCTGATGGAGGCCAACGGGCTCAACCCCAGCTTCATGATTGGCGGCATCGCCCGCAACCTGGGACGCGGCGGACGATTCACCGACTCGGACTACTGCGTTCTGGAAGGCGATGAGTACGACACCGCCTTCTTCGACAAGCGCTCCAAATTCCTGCATTACCTGCCCGAAGTTGTCATCATCAACAACATCGAGATGGATCACGCCGACATCTACGCCAACGTGGAGGAAATCAAGCTCTCCTTCAAGCGCCTGCTGCGTGTGGTACCCCGCACCGGTGTCGTGTTCATCAATGCCGACTGTCCGAACTGTGCCGATGTGAAGGCCCATGCAGCAGAGGAACTTAAGATGGTGAAACTGGTGAGCGTCGGCATGGGCGAGCAGGCCGACCTGCGCATCACCGATATCGAGCACCGCACCGATGGCAGCTCATTCACGCTGGATGGCGAAACATACAGCGTGCCCATGATAGGCGATTTCAACATACGCAATGCCGCCATGGCCACCTGCGCCGCACGCAATGCCGGGCTTACCCCCGACCGGATTCGCGCCGCATTCCTTACATTTGAGGGTGTTGCTCGCCGCCAGGAAGTGCGCGGCACGGTCAACAGCGTCACCGTGGTGGATGACTTTGCCCACCACCCCACAGCCATTCGCCAGGCGGTGGAAGGCCTGCGTCAGCGCTTCCCCAAGAGCCGCCTGTGGGTGCTCTTCGACCCGCGCAGCAACACCACCATCCGCAACCTCTTCCAGGACGAACTGGCCGACGCTCTGGCAACGGCCGATTTTGCCGTGATATCCCCCGTGGAAAACCACAAACGCCTGCGCCCCGAAGAGCGACTGGATGAGGAGAAGCTCTGCCATGACATACACGAAAAAGGCACGGAGTGTTACCTGGGCACCGGAGTGGATGACATTGTAGCGCACGTCGTGACGCGTGTACACCCCGGCGATGTGTTGCTGGTGATGAGCAACGGCGGCTTTGGCGGCATTCATACCAAGCTGCTCAGCGCCCTCGCTCAGTAAGCCGACAGAGCCGCAGAAATTTCAAAAGCCCCGCCGTTGGTGTAACGGCGGGGCTTTTCCATGCAGAAGAATCACTTTTCGGAAGAATCGGCGCTCGATTTTTCCTTATCCGACTCAGCGGATTTCAGGGCAGGCAAAGCCTGTTGGAGCAGCGCCTTCATTTCCTCCACCGATACAAGCAGCTTACTGTTGACGCGTTTGAGATGAAGCAAGCTGAACACCACCAGCACCGTCACCAGGGTGAGATAAATAATGACACCCCAGCACAGCGCCTGCACCGTATAAATCGAAGCAGCGATTTTCGGGTCGTTAAGTACGCGCCCCACAATCTTATCGCCCACTTCTTTGGCATACTCGCGGCCTTCCTGCTTGTACTGCTCCTTGTACTCATTCACCAGCACATCCAGAGCTTCCTTGGCCGCCTTGGCGATAACTTTGGATATAGGCTCATCGCCGAGCCGATTCATTCCACCGCTTACCAGCGCCCCCACCATATCACGGCCGCGATCCTTCCAGCTGCGTTTGGGAGCAGGCGGCGCGGCGTCTGCCGGCAGCACATCGTTATACACAGGATGCCCGGCATTGTCATAGTAGTCCGGCTCACCGGTCGGCCCCTCGGTTTCCGGCTCCGCGACCTCGGGCACGGGAGGCAGCGGTTCGGCCTCTCGAGCTTCGGCTTTGCGAGCACGGCGCTCCTGCTCCGACTGGAGGAACTTCACCCCCACTTTCAGCAGAGAGTTAATAATTTTATCCTCCCGGTCACCGGCCTGAGACACAGGCATCAGCACCACCAGCAGGGCAAGAATGAGGGAAAATGTTTTCATGCTCTCAGCATATCACTGAGCGAACGACTTGGCAAGTCAAATTGACGCTTGTCTGAATTGTTCGCGATATTCGCGGCGCGCCCTGGCAATCTGCTCCTCGGTTGCCTCCAGCTCGCGCAACAGCAAGCCACTGAGGGTAAGAGCCACTTCCTCCTCACCGGAAACGACGGTTTGAGCCCCGGCGGCACGCATCTTCCTGGCATTTTGCAGGTAGGTGGTGTGAGCCATCACCTTAATCCGGGGATTCAGAGCGCGGGCAGACGCCGCAATCTCGGGCGCGGGAGCCCCCACAGCCGTCACGATGATGGCTTTTGCCTTCTCAGCCCCGGCAAGCTGCAGAATGGTACGCAGGCGAGCATCCCCGTGCAAGGCATGAATTCCCTTGGCCGTGAGGCGAGAAACAGTGTCAATATTCATCTCCAGCACCACGACTTCGATTTCATTCTCCTGAAGAATGCGGGTAATCATCTCACCACAGGGGCCATACCCCACCACAATGACGCGGTCGCGCGCCTCTGTGGGGGCAGGCAAAGCAGAGGAATCTGTCTTCTGCATGCCAATACCCCAATCTTCCATCTTGTGGATAAGAGCCGGCACATGACGGAACAGCAGGACATTGATGGTAATGGTAATAATGGCCACACCCGTAATGATATTCACCGCACTGGCAGGCAACAGGCCGAAACGCTCACCGGCCACCATGGCCGCAAGAATGAACGAGAACTCACCAATCTGCGACAGAGAGGTACCCACCACCACGCCCAGGCTGCCGGGACGCCGCAGCAGGCGAATGACCATATAGGCGCTGATGGGTTTCCACAACAGCGTCACGCCCAGTGTACCCAGCGCCAGCGGCCAGTTGTCGATAAGTCCCATGAAATCAAAGCCCATGCCCACAGAAACGAAGAAGAGCACGGCAAAGGCATCGCGCATGGGCAAAGCATCGGCAGCAGCACGGCTGGCAAACTTGCTCTGCCCTACGACCATACCCGAAAGGAACGCACCGAACACCATACTGGCATTAAACACCTCCGCCGAAAGCACGGCCACACCCAGGGCGATTGTGAGCACCGCCAGCGTGAAGAGCTCGTTGGAGTTGTTGCGCGCCACGAAGGTGAGCACCTTTGATATCACAAACTTACCCACAAACGACACACAGAAGACCATGAGCGCCAGTTTCCATACCATCCCCCACAGGGCACTGCCCAGATCATCCGCACAGAACTCGGCACGGCTGCCACCCTCGGGCATGATGAAGACAGCAGGCAATAACACGAGCAACACAATCGTGAAGATATCCTCCATCACCAGCCAACCGACGGCGGTATGGCCACTGGGGGTATGCAGCAGACGGTTATCCTCCAGCACACGGGTAAGCACCACCGTACTGCTCACGCACACGCACATGCCGAAAAGCAACGAAGCCACCCAATCTGCACCGGGCACCAGCCAGTGGTACACCAGCGCCCCGCTGCCCGTCCACAGGGTCATACATATCAGCGAGCCCGGCACCGCCACCTTGCGCACGGCTAACAAATCCTTAAAGTGGAAATGCAGCCCCACACCGAACAGCAGCAACACCTCGCCAATATGCGCGAACTCATGCATGACCTTGTGCGGGTCGCTCGTGAGCCCCCACCAGGGCTGCGCCGCCAGCATGCCGGCCAGCAAATACCCGACGAGGGGTGAGAGCTTCAAGCGCTGAGCAATCATGCCCAACACCAATGCCAGGACAAGTCCGAGTGCCAGCGTTCCGATCATCGTAGCGTGAGTATGGGTATGTGTGTTTGTAAGGAAGGAAGATTATGCGAGCACTCGAGCCCAGAGCACCTTGAGGTAGCGTCCCTCGGGGTAGGTGGACAGGAACGGGTGGTCCCAACCGGGGCCGGTCATTTCCAGTATCTGCAAACGGCGGCCAAGACGCTGAGCTGCTTTGATGACCGTCTTCTCGAACTCGGTCGGACTCAGCAGCCCCGAGCAGGAGCAGGTTACAAACAACCCGCCCCGGCGCACACATTGCAAGCCAAGCATATTGAGATCGTTGTATTTCTTCAGCCCCTCCTCTTTTTCCTCATCGCGACCCAACACAAACTTGGGCGGGTCGAGCAGCACTACGTCAAACTGCTTGCCGTTGCGCACCATCTGGCGAGCGTAAACAAAGGCGTCAGCATGCACGAAATCAATACGCAGGGGACCGGAAGAGTTGTTGATATTGGCATTGCGCTTTGCCATGAGAATGGCCTTTTCATCGAGATCTACCGCCGTGACCTCCTTCGCCCCACCGTGCAATTTGGCATGTATGGAGAAACCGCCGGAGTAACAGCACAAGTCCAGCAGCGTTTTCCCCTCCACCAAGCGGGAAAGCTTCAGGCGATTGTCGCGCTGGTCGCAGAAGAAGCCGGTCTTGTGCCCTTGAGCGAAATCAACCTCAAAATTGACACCGTTTTCCACAATGCGCACGCGGTGCACCGGCTCGCTTGCCGGCGCGGTAGTGGGGTCGATGCCTTCCATGCGCGCAATGGCATCGTCCACGGAAATGACATGGCGAGTCGTACCACACAGCTTGTGCAGCAGCGGCAGCCAACGCTCCAGGCGCTGCCATACACCCAGCGTCGTCACCTCCAGGCTGAGCACGTCGCCATAGCGGTCGGCTATCAATCCGCCCAGACCATCGGAATCACCATGGATGATGCGATAGGCCGAGGTTGTCTCATCCAAGCGGCAATCCTCCCGACGCCACGCTACGGCACGGCGCAAGGCGGCCTCCAGCTTCTCTTCCGTGAGCAGTTCCGGGCCATGGTAAAGCATGCGCAGCGGCGTACGGCTACGGGAGTTCCAGAAGCCACCGCCAAAGAGCTCGCCATTCTTATCATAGACATTGATGAGCCCGCCGTCAACGGCATCGGGGCTCACCGCCCCCAGCATACGGGGAAAGACAGCCGGATTGTAAGTAAAATACTTGAGCTGTACCCAGGGGCGCGCCCAGTTTTCACTACCCTCGGGAGCCTCAGCGCTCTTGTAAGCACGGGGAGCACTGACAGGGCGCGGGGATTTGGAGGCGTAACGGGGCTTGCGGTCGCTGTTATATTTTTCGTTCGGCCTTCTCTGCTGCATACCTCAGTTTACACGTTGACAAGCCCGGTGTCAATGCTAAACAATAACAGCGCGCGTCAGAATCCCCGAGGCAGCGGACGAAGAGCCGGAGCAGCCTGAATCGCGGCAGGAGGCGGAGAAAAACGGGGCAGAGTCGTGGGGGTGTACGAGTTGATGGTGCTCAGCCGCTCCAGAGGTATCGTCACCTCATCTTCCTCAATGTATTTGGCCCAGGGGTCATCCTCTGTCCACAGCAGTTCCCCCCACCAGCTGACCTGAGTTCTCACGGTATGGGAGGCAACCTTATAGCCGGGCTTTTCCACCACGATACCGAGGTCCTTATCCTGCGAAATCTCCGTCGTCACAGGAGTGCACCCGGCAATTCGCTTACCGTTAATGTGAACGACAGCACCATCCACCGGTACGGTACGAATGGTAAAATCTTTCTTTCCGGCACAGGAAGCCAGAGCCAAACAAACAAGAGCAAGAATAGGAGTTCTCATACGCATACGCTGCATCATACCCCCCTGCTCCGAGCAAGACAAGCCAAAAGCGCGTACTGAATCATTTTTGCATGGCTGCCAGCAGCATGGCGCGTATCGCTTCCATCCCCCAATATTCATCGGTCATATCGAGCGGTGTTCGCCCATCAACGTTACGCGCATGAGCATCAGCGCCGGCCGCCAACAGAGCCGCAACGACGTCATCGGCACGCCCCACCGCATGATGAAGAGGCGTAGTTCCTTTAGCATCAGCCGCGTTCACATCAGCACCGGCAGCTACGAGTAACACCACGCTCACAGCATCATCGGCACAATGGAGAGAAATGGCGCCATGCCTATTCCGCAGGTTAGGATTCAGGCCATGAGCCAGAAGATAGCGACACGACTCCCATCCATCGCAGTAATCCCACAGCGTGTTACCCTCGCTATCCGTAGCATTCGGGGTCAGCCCTTCTGCCAGCGCAGCTTCAAACCCGGCTCTATCCCGCCTCAGAAACGCGTCGAATACGCGACTCACATTCTCGCAAGGCGACGTTGCCGACTCAAAGGAATCGCAGCTTTTCCTGCGAGCCGGGAGCACAGAGTTGTCATTCATTCGTTCCGTTTGCATGCTATCGAGTAGTTGGGATGACGAGGTCAGATTTTGCGGGTAAGACAGTACCAGAGAAAACGGCTGTTATGCACAAGATAACGCTTAAAGAGACGGCGTGGCTCACAGCAGAGACGGTAGAGCCACTCCAGGCCGTGCGAGCGAATCCAGAGGGGAGCCTGGCTCACCAGGCCTGCATGGAAGTTGAAGGCAGCGCCCACGCCGAAATAGACGGCAGGCGGTAGCTGCGGCAGATTGCTGAACAGCCAGCGCTCCTGCTTAGGGCACCCCAATGCCACCCACACGCAGTTTGCCCCGCTTTCAGCGATGCGGCGGCATATCGCCTCGTTCTCACCATCGGGCCACTGCCCCATGGGCGGGCAGTAGTGGTCGACTACCTGTACCCCGGGAAAACGAGCCGCAAACTTTTCACGCAGCAATGCAATGGCTTCATCGCTCCCACCCAGCAGATAGTGCCGAAGCCCGTGCCGACGCCCGCAATCCCACACCGTCTCCATCATATCCGGCCCATACAGGCGAGCGGCTCCGACACCTTTGCGCCGCAGGAGCCAAACTATCGGCATACCATCCGGGCATATATAATGAAAGGACTTCATTCCGTCCCCATAATCGGCCTCGTGCAGCATACGTGTGAGCACATGGACATCCGAATGAGCCACAAGCCTGGGCTCTTTCGTAGTAGCGGCAAGCTGCGCCAAATGCTCACCGGCCTCAGCCAGCTCGGCCACAACATACGGAATTCCGAATATAGTCTGTCTGGGGAGAGATTCCATGTGCGGGGTAGTCTACTTCAGACAGAGCCGGATGTCAAGACACAATTTCCGCTCTGCCGCATGAGCAGCAGAGCGGAAAGAAGTTTGCGGGAATTCGGCAGATTACTTCTGCTCGGAGGGGCTCCACTCCTCGGCCTGCAGGGCAGCGAGGTTGAAGGCCTGCTCCAGACCCACCATGTCGCCGGCGCGAACGGTCTCGAAAGCGGCGGTCTCGCGACGCAGCTGCTCGGGATCGTAGTTCACAGCCTTGATGGAAAGACCGATGCGGCGCTCCACCTTGTCGACCTTGATGACGCGAGCCTTGATTTCGTCGCCCACCTTGATGACGTCCTTCACGCGCTCCACGTGCTCCTCGGAAAGCTGGGAGATGTGGATGAGGCCGTCGATGTCGCCGTCGAGGTTGACGAAGGCACCGAAGGAAGCAATCTTGGCCACCTGACCGGAAACGAGGTCGCCCACCTTGAAGCGGTTGTCGATGCTCTCCCACGGGTCGCTCTCAAGCTGCTTGATGCCGAGAGATACGCGCTGGTTCTCCTTGTCGATGTTGAGCACACGAGCCTCCACAACGTCGCCCTTCTTGAGAACCTCGGAGGGGTGGTTGATCTTGCGGGTCCAGCTCATATCGGACACGTGAATCATGCCGTCGATACCCTCCTCGAGAGCCACGAAGGCACCGTAGGGAGTGAGGTTACGCACAGCACCGGAGATAACGGTACCCACGGGGAAACGAGCCTCGATAGCCTCCCAGGGATTCTCGTCGAGCTGACGAACGCCGAGGGAAATCTTCTGCTCCTCCACGGAGATGTTGAGCACAACGGCCTCGATTTCCTGGTCGAGAGACAGGACATCGGAGGGACGAGTAATGCGCTTGGTCCAGGACAGCTCGGAGACGTGTACAAGACCCTCCACGCCCTTCTCGAGCTCCACGAAAGCACCGTAAGCGAGAAGCTTGGTGACGCGGCCCTTGACGCGGGAGTTGATGGGGTACTTCTGCTCGATGTCTGCCCAGGGGTTGTCGGAAAGCTGCTTGAGACCCAGGGAAACGCGCTCCTTGTCGCGATCCACCTCGAGGATGAGCACGTCGAGCTCCTGACCGATGTGGAGCAGCTCGGAGGGGTGGTTCACACGGCCCCAGCTCATGTCGGTGATGTGCAGCAGGCCGTCCATGCCGGAGAGGTCCACGAAGGCACCGAAGTCGGTGATGTTCTTCACGGTACCGGTCACGCGGTCGCCAACCTTAACGGTCTCCAGGAAGCGCTGACGCTGCTCGCTGCGCTCTGCCTCGATAACCTCGCGGCGGGAGAGCACGATGTTCTTGCGCTCGTCGTTGACCTTGACGATCTTGAACTCGTATACGTTGCCCACGAACTCGTTGAGATCCTTGGGAGGAATGATGTCCACCTGGGAACCGGGAAGGAAAGCCTCCACGCCGACGTTGACCATGAGGCCACCCTTCACGACGCTCTTGACCTTACCCTTCACGAGGCCGCCATCCTTGTAAACGGCCACAATCTTGTCCCAGTTCTGCTTGTGGGCGGCCTTCTCCTTGGAAAGCACGACAAGACCTTCTTCGTTCTCAAGCTTCTCGAGGAGCACCTCAATCTGGTCACCAACCTCAATTTCCTCATCCTCAAACTCGGAGATGGAAATGACACCTTCGGACTTGTAGCCGATGTCTACGAGAACAACCTGCGGGCGAATCTCAAGGATGGTACCGTTAACGATATCACCCGGACGGAAAGACGGAAGCTTGGAATTAATCAAAGCCTCCAGTTCAGAAATACTCATTTTTAATGTTTTGGTTAATATGTTGCCGCGACTCCTCGAGGCCCCTACGCCGGTGATTATCGGGGCGCCTGTACACCACCGGGCGGAATAGCGGTGCGCGATTGTACCTTTTCTTACCCCGCATGGCAAGCCTTTTTTTACTGAAAATCACGCGTCTGCACACTTTTTTGCGTGCAGTGCGTGTCATCAGAGCTCGGCGGCAGCACGCGGGGCGTTGGTACCACCTATCAGCAGCACCATTTCCCCCTTGGGCGGGCGGGCTTCAAACTCTGCCGCCAGCTGTGCGGCACTGCCACGGTGGTACGTCTCAAACACCTTGGTCAGCTCGCGTGCCACGCACACGGGAGCCGCAGCATCCAGCTCAGCTATCGCCTTAACCGTCTTCACAATGCGATAGGGAGACTCATAAAAAATACTGGTATGAGAGGCGGCGAGAGCAGCCTGTAGCACCTGCCCTTTTTTACCCGACTTCACCGGCAGAAAGCCGCCGAAGAAAAAGGCATCGCTAGGCAACCCGGACCCCACCAGAGCCGTCACCACGGCCGAGGGGCCGGGCAACACGGTGAACGCCACCTCGCGAGCCTTCAGTTCCTGAATCAGACGGTAGCCGGGATCCGACACGCCGGGCATCCCGGCATCCGTCACCACGGCAAAGGTCTCGCCGGCCAGGGCACGCGCGGCCACCTCCGGGGCGCGTGCGCTCTCGTTGTGCTCATGCAGGCTCAGCAAGGGCTTTTTGATACCGTAGTGGCTGAGCAGCATTCCGGTATTACGCGTATCCTCGCAGCATATACAATCGACCCCGCCGAGCACCTCCAGCGCGCGGCGGGTTATATCTTCTCGATTGCCGATGGGTAACCCGACAAAACTGACGGGGTAGGAAATCATAGCGATGTAAGGCGAGAAACGAGCTGATCACCGACCTTGCGTGCAGCATACGACAAAGCGGCATCTCGTCCAAGCTGGGTGTTCCCCCCCGTGTTGAAGAAGCTACCGGAGGCGGACAAGGTGCCGCTACTGATAGTCTTACCGGTCTTGTTGTCAACAATGGAGTACTCCACCTGAACCCTTACGGCGACTTCCAGGCTCTGGTAGGAATCGCGCCAATCCACCAGCAGGCGATCATAATCAACGTCACGCACTGTCCCGGATATCGTGAAATCCGCCGTAGAAGAAGGAGCCATGGTGAATGTGCCGTCCGTCTGCATGGAATTACCCACGGCAGAGGTAACCTGCATCGCGACATTCGGATACACGGTGTGATTCTCGAACATGTTGACGGAGAACGTCTTCATGCCCTCCATCCGGGGGCTGGCAAACCCGCCCAGCGTGTAGCCGCAGGAGGCCAGAGTCAGGGGTGCCAGAAGTGCAGTCAGTTGAATGAGCTTTTTCATGATGCCTTGCGAGTATTGAGAAGTTGTTTTGCTTTCTGCAGAAGAGTCTGAGCCTCCTTTGCAGCCTGGGGGTTAATATCCTTCTGGCGGATAACATTCTCGAAGCAGAATGCGGCTGACACATACTCGCGGGAGCGCTCCAGATAGTAGCGGCCCACATCGAGCTCCTGCTGCACCATGAGGCGGCGGAGGTTAGAAACCTCGGTGAGCGCCTTACCGGCATCCTTATGCTTGGGGAAGCGCAGGGAGAACTCCTCGTAAGCCTCCTGAGCGCGGCTCAGGTTGGCCATATTCTGGCTGCCGCGGGTCACGCTGCCGGCCCAGAGCTGAGCGACCATCAGCTGAGCCTCGGGCGCATAGCGGCTCTCGGGGTAACGCTCCACCAGGCGCGTGTAAGCAGCGATGGCATTGTCGTAATTTTCCTTACGGACATGGTACTGAGCAAGCACCAGCATAGCGGTGGCGGCCATATCATTGTACGGGGCATTGGTGATGACGCTGGAGAGCCATTTCTCCACGGCGCTGCTGTCGAGCTCCGAGCGCCACATACCCAGCACGCCCACTTTCAGCTCACCCTGAGCAGCCGACATTGCGAGAGCCAGCTGGCGCTGCAACGCGGTGGTATAGAGCGGGCTGCTCTGGTAACGGGTAACCACCTTTTCGTATTCATCGAAAGCATCGCGGGGCAGCCCCTGTTTCTGGTACACCTCGCCGAGTAACAGGCGGGCTTCGGGGGCGCAGGGAGCCAAGTCATGATTCCGCACAAGATCTCTCAGGATGCTGCGAGCGTCAGACAACTCATTCTGAGCGACTAAACGCTTGGCTTCATTCAGCATGCCATCAGCCTCCGGGTCAGACGCCTTCATAGCCCCGGCCGGCAACAGCTCACTGTTACTTTGACACATGGTCAGCGGCAGCACAGCCACCATACACAAAAGCAGATGCAGATTTAATCTCATGACTCATGTATAATAGCACGCCTGCCCCCTTGAGGGCAAGCGTGAAATGATATGTTTGCGTGTCTTATTTGATTTTTTACCGAAATGGGGCTCATTTACTCGCCCAAAGCAGCCAGATACTCGCGCACGGCCGGATGCAAAGCAGCATCCCCCGAAACATCGGCATGAATGCGAGCCAGCTCATCCGGTATATTGATATGCTGCGGGCACTGCTCGACACAAAGCTCGCAGTAAATGCAGGCGGAGGCATCATGCTGAGCCCCCAGCCCCTTGTAGGCGCTTTCAAACATCCAGCGGTTGCCGGTAGCTTTGTATTGATTATGCAGTCCGAAAATACGCGGTATATCCACCCCCTCCGGGCAGGGCATGCAATAGCGGCACCCCGTACAGGGCACACCCAGCCCCGAGCGGTAGGCAACAAGCGCCGCATCAAGCGTTTTGCGTTCAGCCGCAGACAACGGCGCGAAGTCGGAGAAGGTATCAATATTCTCCACCAGGTGCTCCATGCGGGTCATACCGGAAAGCGTCACCAGCACATTGGGCAGAGAGCCGACAAAGCGGAAAGCCCACTGAGCCGGGGTGCCGGACGGCGAGGCATCAGCCAGCACCTTACGCCCGGCTTCATTGATGGTGGCCAGCACGCCACCACGCAACGGCTCCATCACGATGACGGGAATCCCGGCTTTGGTGAGGATGTTGTATTGTTCCTCCGAACGGTAGATATCCCAATCCAGGTAATTAAGCTGAATCTGCGCAAACTCCAGGCCGTCATTTTTCAGGGTATCCACCACCTCCTGCAACAGCTCAGGCGTATCGTGGAAAGAAAAACCGATATGCCGCACCTTACCCTCAGCCTTCAGCTTTTTCATATATTCCCACACACCCAGTTTCTGAGCCACTTTCCAGGTATGGCGGCTGACGTTGTGCATGAGGTAAAAATCGAAATAACCGGCCTTGGTACGCTCCAACTGCTCGTTGAAAATCCGCTCCAAATCTTCCTTCTTTCGCAAATACCCCAGGGGCATCTTATCCGCCAGATAATAGCTTGCACGCGGATACTTGCTCAGCAAATCACCCACCATTTTTTCGCTGTCGCCGCCATGGTACATGTAGGCTGTATCGAAGTAATTCACGCCGTTTTTCATCGCGACATCAAGCAGGCGAGCCGCCTCCTCCCGATTGATGGTACTACCGCCGGCAGCTACCTTGGGCATGCGCATCAGCCCATAGCCCAGCATGGGCAACGCCGGGCCGCCCGGCATATTGCGGCGCGTCATCTTACCGGCCGTGCGAGTTTCGCGCAGTTCTTCGGCACCGGCAGCCGTCGCAGCCAGCCCACCCAGAGCCAGCAAGGAATTCAGAAAGAAATCACGTCGTTTCATACAGATATTCAAGAGAGAGTTCGATGTTCAGATAATGGGGTAACAGACAGCGCGGCAGGTTCTGCCGGGCAGGCATGAGAACAGGCACCGCACCCTGTGCAGGCCGCGGCATCCACTGCCGGAGCACGCAGAGCACGGGCATCCAGCGCATCGTGTCGGCAGGCCGCAAAGCATTCACCACACGCCACACACTTGCTGTAATCAATCACCGGCAAGGGTTTCGGCTTCCCGTTGGGGCGTACGCGGTCAGGCAGCTCCACCAGCGAAATCGCCCCCTGCGGGCACTTGCGGGCACAGCGGCGACACCCCACACACTTATCCGCATCCACCGAGGGAGCTTTCACCTCTTTCAAGGCTCCGGTCGGACAGGTGCCAATGCACTTACCGCAAGGCTCACCCGTGCTCCATACACGACAGTTCTTTTGCGTGAAAACAACCTGCCCAATCTGAATTTTCCGTTTTTCGGCAAGAGAAAGCGGCATCAAAGCCCCCTCGGGACAGGCAGACGAACAGGCATGGCAGTCATACGCACAGTAACCGCGTGTGTAGTCCAGCCACGGCTTCATCATGCCACGCATGCCATGCACCAGAAAAGCCGGGCGCAGCACCCCTGTGGGGCATGTCGTCATGCACAGGCCACATCCCGTGCAGCGGCTCAGCAAACGCTCCACGCTTCCGGCACCGGGCGGCACAGCAGCCGAGGCCGTATGGTCGTTTCCCCGCACTTCCGGCACGGCCGCAGTAGCCAGAGTGAGAGCACTCAGCCCCAGGAAAGCTCGGCGGGAAGAATCTGCGGGTTGCTCAGCAGCCGCTTTTTTCTCAGGGGGGGTGCTACCTTGTCGTGCAAAAGGGTTTCGGAAGCGGAGTTTCATGGCATTTTTGGGGCAATCGGACACGCAGTTGTAACACCCCACACAGCGAGTGGCATCCACCCGTTGATGTTTCAAATCGATAGCGTGCGCCTTGCAAACGCGCATACAGCCGGCACAGCGCCCGCATTTCGAAGTTTCGATGGACGGTACAAATGGAGCGAAGCGAGCCAGCAACCCCAGCAAGGCTCCGACCGGACAAATCGTGTTGCAATACAAGCGCCCCCGCCACCAGGCAAGCCCCAGCGGCACAGCCAGGCTCACCGCAATGAGGAGTATCAGCCACCCCTCATAGCGCCCCCACTCTCCGCTGACGATGGGATTGACGACAGCGGCTACAAAACGCGATGAAATGCTGTAGGGATCCAGCCAGCTGAGCAGCACGATACAGCCACCCGCAAGCGTACCGAACACCGCGGCACACACCACCAACCGAACCACCCAATGGTTGGGGGTATAGCGCATCTGCGCACCTTTCAGCGCAGTGGTACGAGGACGCGCCAGCCGGTTCACCACGTCCTGCGCAATACCGAGCGGACACAGCCAGGAACAATACACACGCCCGAACAACAGCGTGAGCACCAACAGGCACACTAACGCCACGCAGGCCCAGCCGCTACCGTTGAGTGCCCCCAGCAGAGCCGGCACAAACTGCACTCGCTCCACCCCATACAGCCAGGGGGCATCCGTGGGCGCCACCATTCCCAACAGGCTCAGCACAAAGAGTGCAGCCACCACCACCGCCACAATTCGGCGTATATGCTTCAGCGCGGATAGCATAGCAAAAATCAGGGCTTAACCTTGTACTTACCATCGCCTACCCACAACACCTCAACCCGCACGCGTTCCAGCCCCTTGCGAGTAAAGCCCAACTTTTCAGCAACCGCCGAACTGACATCGATAAGCCGCCCGTGAATAAACGGTCCGCGGTCAGCCACACGCGCCTTGCAACTGCGGCCGTTCGTCAGGTTGGTGATGCGCACCTGACACGGCAGCGGCAGGGTGCGATGAGCCGCATACAACTGGCCATCGTAAAGCCGCTGACCGATGGCGCCGCGAGCGCCGTCCGCCTCATAAAACGAAGCGATACCATCTTCGCGGTAATGCAGCGCAGTCTGCACATCCATAGGCACATAGCGCACACCTTTCAGAGTGTAAGGCGCTTTCTTATAACCCTTGTACGGTTGTATCTGCTGTTGTTGGCAGGCGCAGAGCAATACGCCGCACAACACCCCGACCGAGAGAAATAGCCTTTTCATAACAAACAGTTCGTTAACAGATGACCATGTGCCCAATCACTCAGCCTTCAGCCGCCCGGGACCATCCCCCACCGAAACAACCTCCACCCGCACTTTCTGCACGCCCTTCCTCATGAAATCAAGCTTACGCGCCACGGCACGGCTGACATCGATGATACGGTTGTGCGAAAAGGGGCCACGGTCCGCAATGCGAGCTTCACAGGTCTTGCCGTTGCTCAGGTTGGTAATGCGGACACGGCAAGGCATAGGCAGCGTTTTGTGTGCGGCATAATACTCGCCGCTGCGCAGGCGCTCCCCCAGTGCACCGCGTGCGCCGCCGCATTCATAATACGAAGCCACACCTTCTTCCCTGTGCTTCAGGGCTTGCAGAGCACTCATCGGCACATAGCGTTTACCACGGACGCGGTACGACCTGGTGACGAGTTTGAGAGCAGCCACCTCCTGCTGGGTCGGCTGCGCAGTCGCCCGTTTACCCGAGCTGCAACTGCTCAACATCCCCATCATGACAACGCATACCGCAATTATGGCAGAGAAACGCACTAACATATGTAATACATCTATCACATAAATAGCCCTGAGAAAAGAAAAAAATGACGTTGATGCATGTAAATCTGTTGCCAAAAGGCATTTCGGATGATATGCTACAGGCATGTTCAACAGGGAGCTACTGGAGCGCTGCAGCAATGCTTGCGCCGTATCAGGTTTTGAAGGTGAGGTGCGCGCTATCATTCGCCATGAGCTGCGCCACTGCGGTACTGTCACCGGGGCTGTCTCCGGCAACATCATGTGCGAGAAAAAAGGCCCGGGGCCGGTTGTCGCCCTCATAGCGCACATGGACGAAATAGGCTTCATGGTACAGGGCGTTACGGACGATGGCTTCCTGCTGCTCGTGCCGCTTGGCGGGTGGTGGAACCATACCCTGCCCAGCCAGCGCATGCTGGTGCAGACGCGCGACGGCCGCCGCATTCCCGGCCAGATTGGCACCAAGCCGCCGCACCTGCTGCCGGAAAGCCAGCGCTCCCAGGTGCTGCCCAACGATGCGCTTTTTGTGGACATCGGCGCCTCCTGCAAGGCCGAAGTCGAGGAGCTGGGGATCACCATCGGCTGTGCAGTCGTGCCCGATGTACGTCTGCAGCCGCTGGAAGTACCGCACCGCTGGATGGGCAAAGCCTTCGACAACCGCGCCGGCGTATACTGCATGATTGAAGCCATGCGCCGTCTCTCGCTGGAAGAACTGGGCTGCACTGTGCGCGCCATCGGCACCGTGCAGGAAGAAGTAGGCACCCGCGGAGCCCGAGCCCTCACCGCCGACATGATTCCTGACCTCGCCATCATTCTGGAGGGGCCGCCGGCCGATGACACCTTCGGCCAGAGCGGCGTGTGCCGCCAGGGCGTACTGGGCAAGGGTGTACAGGTGCGCCTGTACGACCCCACCAACATCACCCCGCCTGCACTGGCTGATTTCGTGCTGAACATCGCCGCGCAGGAGGGCATTGCCTGCCAGCCCACCGTACGCCGCACCGGAGGCACCGATGCCGCAGCCAGTTACCCCAACTGGGCAGGAGTGCCCGCCATCGTGTTCGGCGTCCCCACTCGCTACATCCACTCACACAACGGCATACTGGATGACCGCGATCTGGAGGCCTGCGTGCGCCTCACCTGCGCCGTGGTACGCCGCTTCAACGCCCAGAGCCACACCCTCTACCTGCCCTGATGCCGAATAACGCCAGCGCCCTGCCCTCCGTTGGCACGCGACGACGCGTTGCCTGGGTGGACAGTGCACGCTGTCTGGCCATGTTTTTCATAATGTGGCTCCATGTCGGCGAGGCTCCCTTCTGGATACCGCGTCCGGTGGGCGGCGGCATCTGCCTGTTTTTTCTGCTGGCCGGCTATTTCATGCCACGCGAAGCCGCGAGGGCGGCCAAGCGAGCCCTAGGGCTGGGGCTTGCGTGGGCGATATGGACATTCCTCACCTTCGGGCTGTACCTGCTGGTATGGCCGGGGCTGGAGTGGACATGGGCACGAGTGCTGGGCTATGGAGCGGCGGCATACAACACCCCGCTTTGGTTCCTGAAAAACCTGACGCTCTACCAGCTCATCATTGCCGGGCTGGTGGCTGTTCGGATTCTCCCGCGCTGCAACTGGCTGCTCGTGATAGTACTGGCGGGCATGAGCTATGTGAAGGAACCGGCGCAGCATGAAGCGCTGCGCTTTGACTGGATGCTGGCAGTCATGCTGGGGTACAGCCTGCGCTGCGTCAGCCTCAGCAGCATCGAGCAGTGGTTGCAGCGCCATGTGTGGTATGTGCTGGCGGCCATTGCGTTCCTGCTGCTTCAGCGCGAATTTTACCCCTTATTTGTGAAGTGGCAAGGGCTGAGCTACTACCGCTGCTCACTGCCGATTGCCCAGTTCTGCTATGCGGTGCTGATGTGCTTGGCAGCGATGGGGCTGGCGCGGTGGTTCCCGAGAGTCAACCACGCGATGGCAGTCGCCGGCGGGTGCATGATGTTCACCTATGTAACCCACACCCTGCTCTTTGCCCTCATTTACCACTACGACATGCCGCGCTGGTGCGGTTTTGTCTACGCCGCCGTCGGCATAGCCCTGCTCACCTGGCTCTACAGGCTGCTGGCCGCCCGCTGGCCGCGCGTCATGAATATCCTCACCGCCCGTTAAGCATCAGCTCAGAGCGTACGCAGCTCCAGCGAGCGCCCGTGGGCATCCAGCCCTTCCACACGCGCAAATACCTGCACATACGGCAGTGAGCGCTGCGCGGCCTCGCGGCCCATGCGCACAATGCTCGTACGGCGCTGGAACTGGTCGGCTCGGATACCGGAAAAGGACTTACCGGAGCCCCCCGTCGGCAGCGTATGGCTCGGCCCGGCCAGGAAATCTCCACAGGCCACGGTGGAATAAGTGCCGGCATAGATAGCGCCGGCCGTGCGGATGCGTGCCAGAATATCATCCTCCACCTCGGGAGCCACTACCAACACCAAGTGCTCGGGGGCGTATGCGTTCACAATATCAGCCCCGGCGGTCAGTTCGCTCACCAGGATGCAGGTTGTATTCTCCTGCAACACCTGTTGCAGATAGGCAGCGCGGGAAAGCACCGCGGCCTGCTTCTCAATCTCCTGCTCCACAGCCGTGAGCAGTTCCTCCGATGTCGTCACGAAGGCTATGGCACTATCGCCGCCATGTTCAGCCTGAGCCAGTAAGTCAGCCGCCACAAATGCCGGATTAGCCGTTGCATCGGCCAGCACCATCACTTCGCTGGGTCCCGGTAGCAAATCAATAGCCACCGCACCGACAAGCTGGCGCTTGGCTTCCACCACAAAACGATTGCCGGGCCCGAAAATCTTCTGCACCGGAGCAATGCTCTCCGTCCCCAACGCCAACGCCGCAATCCCCTGAGCACCGCCCACGCGGTATATCTCCGTTGCCCCGGCAGCCTGTAGCGCCACCAGCACGGCAGGGTTTACCTTACCGTCCGGCCCACAGGGGGTCATGGCCACAATCTCCGGCACCCCCACCGCCTTGGCAAAGCCGCCGGTCATGAGCGAGGTCGATACCAGCGGAGCCTTACCGCCGGGAACATAAATACCTACGCGATCATAAGGCACAAAACGCTCCCCCACCTCGCAGCCCTGGGCATTCACCCCGCTCCAGTCGCGGCGCATGCTCTGCTGCGAAAAATATTCGATATTGGCCAGGCTGGCAGCGATGGCATCTTTCACATCCTGCGGCACGACTGCCTGAGCCGCAGCCAATTCCTCCGGCGTCACACGCAGTCCGGCAGGGGTCAGCTGCACCTTATCAAAACGGGCGGAGAAATCGCACAGCGCAGCATCGCCCCTCGTCTGCACCTCCCTGATGATATCGGCCACGGCAGTCCGCACTTCCTCACCGGGGATGGCACGTCTGTTCATTGCAGCCAGAGCGGCGGCATATCCTTCATCAGTTTCACGGTACACATTCATCGCGCGGCATCCTAGCACATAAGAGCCCGCAAGTCAACCGGAATGTACATCTTACTCACACTCTCAGCGGCGTGACAATGCATAAATAAACGCAGCCGTCAGAAACGACACCACCACATACCCGCCGCTAAACACAAGAGCAGCTATCAGCCCAAGGGCATCCCCCTGCACCAGCATGTTGAGCACCAGCAAAGGCAGCAACAACAGTGCCGATATCCGCAGTGAACGTCGGTAAGCTCGTGAGGCGTTGCTCCTGCAAAGCTCCGCCACTATCAGCGCCAAAGCAGCGATACCGCCACTCAGCATATCAGCCACCAGCGGGAAACACCATTCAGGAAATACGCTCCATAACCACACCAGGTAATTAAGCACCAGAAAACTGCCGCATATGGCAGAGGTCATCCATTCTTTTGTTCCCTGAAAGTTGGCGATTTTTTTCATAAGGGGATAAACGGGGGGGCGGTTCTCCGCCCCCTCCCAAAAAGTATGGCTAATATTTTACGCCAGGGTGCGCACCTTGCGCTCCCAGCTCCAGTCCCAGCGAGTCAGGGAGGAGAAGCAGGCGGCAAGCAGGTCAACACTGGCCTGAATATCAGTCTTGTGTGCCATTTCGATGCTCTGGTGTACGTTACGCACAGGGATGGAAACGGCACCGGCGACAGAGCCACCCGGGCAGAACTTCTGCATGGCGCCGGCATCCGTACCGCCGGCGGCGAGCAGCTCCAGCTGGTAGGGGATTTCTTTCTCCTCGCAGAGAGCCTGCATGAACTTCACCATGCGGTTGTCGGTGATGAGCGTACCGTCGTACACCTTAATGGCGGTACCCTTGCCCAGCACGGTACACTTGTCGTGGCTGCCGGAGCCGGGAGTATCGAATGCGATGGTGACATCCAATGCGAAGGAGAAATCGGGCTGAATAGCCTGGGTGGCCACCTGAGCGCCGCGCAGCCCCACCTCCTCCTGCACGGAGAAGACGGCATAGAGGTCGTAGCAGGGTTTCTCACCGGCTGCGATGATGGAACGGATGGCTTCGATAAGCAGGTAGCAGCCGCCACGGTTGTCGATGCTCTTCACATTCAGGCAATCGCCCATTTCAACAAGGTCACCCACACGGGTAATGGAATCGCCGAGCGACACATACTTCTCCACTTCTTCCTTGGGAAGACCTACGTCCACCACATAATCCGTCACGGCAGGCATCTTAGTGCGCTCCTCGGGGCTCATCACATGGATGGGCTTCACCCCCATGCAACCCGGCAGATCCTTTGTACCATGCACGATAACACGCTGAGCCGTCAGAGTCTTGGGGTCAAACCCGCCCAGCGGCAGAATACGAATGAAGCCATTATCATCAATATGGCGCACAATGAAGCCGATTTCATCCATGTGAGCGGCGCACATAATCTTCTTGTCGCTGCTCTTTCCCTTAATCAGGGCGGTCACGTTGCCGATATTATCCACCGTGATGGAATCAGCCAGCGGCGTCATCTCTTTAATGATAAGATCACGAATACCGTACTCAAAACCGGATGCTCCGGTCGCCTCGCAAAGTTCCTTAAACAGTTTAATGTTCATCGCGCACAAAGGGTAACGCAAACGCTCCTTTTTTTCAAGAAAAATATCGCAACACGAATCGTCATCCCGAACGAAACATGACATATCCCCGCCGGTCAAACCCACAGCCGCCCCACCCCGGGAACACATGGAGCCCCTTGCCGGCTCATATCCGGCAAGGGGCTCAACAATAGACGTTTCTCTGCTCAGCGCCTTAAATGTAGGTGCGAATGACGGCGCGGTCGCGCAGACGCTTCACCCACTCGCGGTAGCGCTTCTCGTTATTCTTGCGGCGTACGGAATCATCCACACGCTGCTTCATGCCGGGGGCACTGAGTGAGGGCGCAGGAGCCTGGCGCTTGCCGGTCACGCGCACAATCGTAAAGCCGGAGCGATCCACCAGCGGCCCCACAATCTTCCCCTTGGGCAGAGAGAAGACGATATTGCCGAACTCTACGGCCAAATCCTTACGCTGAACATACGGCCACTTACCGCCGTCTTCGGCATGCATATCATGCGAATACCGGCGGGCAGCATCGGCAAAGGAAATCTCACCCTTTTGCAGGCTCTTGGTCACGGCCTCAGCCAGCATAAGCTGCTGCTCGGGAGTGATATTCGGGTCTTTGGGGTCGACAGCGGGTATATAAATCTTGTCGTAGCAGACGGAATCCTTCGTTACGTCGCGATAGTCGGCACGCGTAGCACGGTACTCGGCCTGAATCTCATCCGGGGTGGGCGGGATACCGCGGTCGTAGCGAGAGCTGCGCATGGCGGACACGGTAAGCTCCTTGCGCACGGAATCGCGCAGCTCGCTGAGAGTCATGCCACGCTGGCGGAGCTCCTTGAGCATCAGCTCGCGGCGCCCGTTGTACTGCACCAGCACACGGCGGCTGATTTCCTCGTTAATAGCCGTTTCCGGGAACATGAGGCCACGGCCTTCGAACTCACCCAGCACAAGCTCACGGTCAATCAATTCATTGAGCACCTGTTTCTTCACCTTCAGCAGCTCGGCATTGAAACGGGGACCCTGACGCGGATAAAGCATTGAGAGTTCGCGCAGGTACGGCCCCATCATGAATCGCACCTCTGCCGAGGTGATGGGACGCCCGTTCACCGTGGCGGCGACTCGGTTGACAATGCGGGGAGCTCTGGCTTTTGCAGCCTGCGCTTCACCTATGGCCGGGCACAGGCAGCAGACGGCAAGAAAAAGGACGGCATAACGGCTGAGAAGCTTCATATCTCCACCATAATACACCATTCGAGGCAATTTGCAACATTCATTTTTGTCAACAGTTAACTTTATTCTCGCAATTTTACCCGTTTTGTGGTAGAAGTGGAGTGTTCACCAACATATTTACACCATTTATGGCTATCAAACTCTTTATTCCGGGTCCTACCGTTGTATCGGAGGATATTCTTGCTGAAATGAGTCTGCCGATGATTGGACACCGCTCCAAGAAGGCATCTGAAATCCAGAAGCGCATTTCAGACAACATGCAGAAAGTCCTCTATACAGACAATCGCATCCTGCTTTCCACATCCTCCGGCTCCGGCCTGATGGAAGGTGCTATCCGCTCCTGCACAGCCAAGCGAGCCGCAGTTTTCTCCGTGGGCGCTTTCGGTGACAAGTGGTACAAGATGGCGATTGCCAACGGCATCCCCGCCGAGAAGTTCTCCAGCGAGATGGGCGAACCCACCACCCCCGAGATGGTGGATGCCGCGCTCTCCACCGGCAAATATGACCTCGTCACCGTTACCCACAACGAAACGTCCTCCGGTATCCAGAACCCCGTGGAGGAAATTGCTGAGGTCATGAAAAAATACCCGGATGTCGTCTGGTGTGTCGATGCCGTCTCCTCCGCTGCCGGCTCCAAGATTGAGACAGACAAGCTGGGTATCGACATCCTGATTACCTCCACCCAGAAAGCACTGGCTCTGCCTCCGGGTCTCGCCATCTGCGCCATGAGCAAGAAAGCCTACGAGCGCACCGCCGAGGTGGCCAACCGCGGCCTCTACTTCGACCTGCGCACCATCTGGGACTTCATCGACAAGAAGAACTACCAGTACACCTCCACTCCCTGCCTCTCTCTCATGTATGCGCTCGACAAGCAGCTGCAGAAGATTGTGAACGAGGAAGGTATCGAGAACCGCTTTGCCCGCCACGAGCAGTGCGCCGAATTCACCCGCGCCTGGGCCGACGAATACTTCCACGTCTACCCGAACCGCAAGTACCTTTCCAAGACGCTCACCGTTATCGACGCTCACCCCAAGGGCTGCTCCGAGCTTATCTCCATTCCCGAGCTCAACAAGGCACTGGCTGAGCGCAACATGCAGCTGGGCAACGGATACGGCGGCCTGAAGGACAAGACATTCCGCATCGCTCACATGGGCGAGCTTTGCCTCGATGACATGAAGGAGATTACCTCCGCTATCGTTGATGTGCTGAAGCTCAAATAACCCCCGCTCTTTCGCGACAATAACAGCTCGTCTTCCCCTGTGAAGGCGAGCTGCTTTTTATGCGCGTTGCCGCAGGAAAAGCAGCTGCACCACCCACTGCACCAACAGAGTAAACAGCCCCAGCAGAATACTACCAAGCGCCAGATACACCACATATAGCAAACCGGCACCCCATATCAGTATATCGGCATCAGACGCACAGCCGGTCACAGCTCCCAACGGAGCCTCGCCGGCACACACTAGCGCCACCAAACACGTCAACAGTGATACCAGCCGCGCCAAAGACAGCGGAGCCTGCCACTTTAAGCTGCCGTCCGCCTTTACCGGAGGTGCAGCCAGCAACAGCAACACCACCCCCGGCACCACCCCCCACAGCAACATACCCGCCAGGCGCAGCCCAATACCGACCTCAGCGTACCGCCCGCAACAGCCCCATACCGCAAAGTTGTACAAGAGCCATAGCCCCACAGCGCCCATGGCAGCCCTGCGAATATGGTCGGAATAACGTTTCAGCATACCTGTTCAGACTCTAACCGGCAAAAGTTGTTCAAAAAAAACGCCATACAACCCACTGAGGAGCTGTATGGCGTGAAAATGTTTGCTATCCTTTACGGGATGGAGTGTCAACGGGGGGTATCACTCAGCAGACCCCTGCTTTTCCAGAGCTCCGTATTTCCCCTTGCGAATCTGGCTCATGTAGCCATTGACGTGGCGAATCCAGCTGCCGGTACTGGCACAGTACACACGGGCAATCTGGGGTACGGTCACTCTCCCCTTCGCGCGGTACTTAGCCAACAGCTGTGCCAAATCCTGAACGCAAGCCTCTTTCGTTTCATACTTGCGCTGACCACGACGCCCCATAATGCCGGCCAGATTATTCTTCCGGCGGGCTGCACTGGACGTCGCATTAGCGGATTCGTGGCGTATAATCGCCTCCATTAACACGGGGTCCACTCCATGTTTCGCGGCCGCATCATTGATGGCGGGGCGAAGAGCCGTTACGTTACCGGCCATCGCAGTGCTCGCCAGCATTATGCCGGTCATCAGTATTGTGATGGTAGATCTCATGCGGCGGCAAGTATACACGACATTTTCAGCTTGTCAACACTAAATTTCATAATTTTTAACTTTTTCTGAATATTAATTGCTGATGACTCAAAATTAAAAAACATCTTGAGCGCGGTGTTCGCCTCATGATGCCGAGGCTTTCTCAGAGGGAGCGCTTTTCCTATGGTAGGAATGGAGCACGATAAAAAAATGGCAGAAGAAGGGACTTTTCATAGCGAAGGAGGTGTGATATAATGCGATGCATGCTAGAGGAGCTGAACAGTTATACGCTGAGCGTGAGCGAGGAGACACCGTGGTTGCTGCCGCTGTGTTTCGCGATGTTCGGAGCGTGCATCGGTTCATTTCTGAACGTTGTCATTTACCGCCTACCCAGAGGGTTAAGCGTCAATGAGCCAAGTCGTTCATTCTGTCCCGACTGCAAGCACGAGATTCCGTGGTTTCTCAATATTCCCATCTTCAGTTGGGTGATGCTGAGAGGACGCAGCGCGTGCTGCAACAAGAGGATATCCGCGCGCTACTGCATTGTAGAGCTGCTAACAGCGCTTCTGTTTGCGGCCATCGCCTGGTACTTTGCGGCGGATCCCCTGCCCGCGCAGATGGCACTGTGTGTGTGGGCGGCGCTGATGCTGGCAGTTCTCTGTATTGACCTGGAGCAGATGATTGTGCTGCCGGTGCTTACCAGCAGCGCAGCGGTTGTCGGCCTGATAGCGGCGCTCTTTGCCCCTTGGCTGGTTGATTCGCAATCCCTTGGTGTACAGGATGGCTTGCTGTGGAGTATTGCGGGGGCTCTGAGCGGCTTCGTCATGCTCAAGCTGGTGGCTCTGCTGGGGCGCCTGCTGTTCGGACGAAAGAATACCACATTTGAAGCGCCGCAGCAGTGGAGCATGAAACAGGATGGCGATGACATACGCTTGACGGTAGGCGAGAGTTCCTACCTGTGGAGTGAGTTATTCATGGAGGCCGCTAATCGCGTTGAATTGCAGCAGGCAGCCATCTCCTGTGCCCCCGATGCCGAGCCGGGCAGTATCATCTTCAGCGCGGATTCCGCCACACTGGCAAATGGCCGCATCATCTCACTGGAGGAACATGAATGCCTCAGCGGCACATGCAGCGGCATGAGTTGCCGCCGCGAGGCCATGGGTAGCGGCGATGCCCACATAGCGTTGGCTATCGGTGCCCTCTGCGGCTGGCAGGGCGTTCTTTTTGCTCTGGTCACGGGGTGTTTTGTGGGTATCGCGCAAGCGCTCGTAGCCCGTATCGGCCGGGGGCAACCCATGCCCTTCGGCCCGGCTTTCATCATCGGCGCCCTCATTTACCTTTTCTTCGGCAATACTCTCATCATCAGCTATCTCGACTATTTTGCGCTCTGACATTCCCCAGTTCTGCGCAGCACTGCTGCTCTGCCTGTTACCCCTCCCTGCCGAGGGGCAGGACACCACGCGCCCTCACGATTTGGAGGGTATGTACACGCGCGCGGCTTTCATTCTGGACGACGCCAGCATCACCAACGTGTACGGCGTGACCGCTATGCTTGAGAAATGCGCCCAGTGGGGACACCCGCTTGCCTGCGAGCTGCTGCTGGATGTGTACGAGGGGCGCCGCAAGGGGCTCGACCCCCAACCGAAAAAAGCAGCCACACTGGCTGCCGATGTGGCAGACGGGCGCCTGAAGCTGGAATCACGCCACCCGGAGGCAGACCGAGTAAAGCGGGAGTGCATGTTCCGCTTGGCGCTCTACCACGAGAAAGGCTACGGGTGCCAGCGCTCCGAAAAGGAGGCGGTGCGGCGCATGCTTGCGACCGCAAACGCCGGTGAAGGCAAGGCACGCGTGGAGCTTGCCCGCTACCTGATGGATCGCAAGAAAGCGTGGGGCGCCCCGCGTGTGGCGTTCAAGCTGCTGCACCAGCAGGCCAAAACAGATCCCCGCACCCCGAACGTCTTTTTCTACCTGGGGCACATGTACGCCACGGGACTGGGGCTGCCCCGCCCAATGCCCCAGCTGGCTCTGGAATGCTATACGCTTGGTGAGAAAGTGAAGGACGCTCGCGCCATCAACAACCTGGCGGCCATGTACGAAAGCGGCATCGCCACCTCGCGCGACCTCTCCACCGCCCTACACCTCTACAAGAAAGCAGCAGCACTGGGCAATAAGGACGCCTCGGCCAACCTGCAACGCCTCGCCTACATCAAGGCAGAACGCGAAACAGGCACCCCGCACTCGCTGCGCATTGACCACGCCGCACTGCAAGTTATTGAGTCGCTGCCTATTTCCCCGCGTGCCCGCCGTTGGTTTTCGGCACCTTTCCGAGCCCATGCCGCCAAGATTCGCAAATCCCTCTGAGCCAGCCCCCAATGCCATGAGCAGCCAGCAGACAATACGCAATGCCATCGAATACGCGGCAAAGGCGCTGGGGTTCTCAGCCCTGGGCATTGCTTCGGCACAGGCGGACCAGGGCAGCTACCTGCAAGACTGGCTAAGCGCCGGGCAACACGCTGATATGACATGGATGGAACGCCACCTGCCGGCACGACTCGACCCTACCCTAGTGCTGCCGGGCGTGCGTAGCGTCATCATGCTTACCTACGAGTACCCCCGCACCGATGCACGCACGGCTCATGGCAGCATAGCCCGCTATGCGCAGGGGGAGGACTACCACAAGCTGCTGGCCTCCAAGCTGGCGGATTTGGATGAAACGCTCGCATTCTACGGCGGAACGCAGCGGTGTTTTACGGATTCCGGTCCGGTGAGCGAGCGCTTCTTTGCAGCGCAAGCGGGGCTGGGCTGGATAGGCCGCAATGGGCTGCTGGTACGCCCGTTGCGGGGCTCGTATTGTTTTCTCGCCAGCATCCTCACCACACTCGAACTGCCCTGCGACAGCCCCATGCCCAACCACTGCGGCAACTGCCACCGCTGCGAACAGGCTTGCCCCACGGGTGCCCTGCACAACGGCTGCTGCGATGCCCGCCGCTGTCTTTCCTACTGGACAATAGAGGCGCACGAAGACATGCCGACCGACATACGCGCCGCCCAGGGTGAGCACTTGTACGGCTGCGATGCCTGCCAGCAGGCCTGCCCCTGGAACCGCCCCCGCCCCGGTCAAGAGCCCCCGGTTGATCCACACCTGCTCATGCCGGCTCCCTTTGCGGCACTCAGCGCACAAGCTCTGGCCGAGCTTTCGGAACAGGAGTTCGGGCAGCTCTTTGCCGGTACACCCATTCGGCGCATCGGGCTCCCCCACCTCGCGGCCAATGCGCGAGGTGTCATGCAACAACAGTGATGCGGCTACGCACAGGGTATCATCAGGCGTTCAGCCCGCGGTGCCTTGTGCGCTCGGCATAATCCGCCTGTTGGTCATCCCCCACGGGTCCCACGGCAAAGTATTTTGCCAGCGGATGATTGAAAATCAGGGCACAAACGGAGGATGCAGGTTGCATCATGTTGGTTTCGGTCAAGGTGGCACCGGTGCGGGTCGTGGCATCCAACAGCGCAAAAACAGTACGTTTTTCGGCGTGATCGGGCTGGCTGGGATAGCCACAGGCGGGGCGCACCATCTGCGAGCCGGCCACCGGCCACAGCTGCTCCACCACACTCTGCGTACACTCTGCCATGGCCTCGGCCAGCATGTTGGCAACAGCTGCCACCAGCAAGGCATTGTAGGGGTCGTTGGCTGCATTCAGCTCAGCGGCCCACTCATCAGCACCGCTCACCGTCACCTGCATGGCTCCCACATATCCCCCTTGCTCCGCCACAAAATCAGCCAGTGCCAGGCGGGGAGATTGGCTGACCTTTTGCTGGCGCTGGGTATACAACACCGTGCCATCCGGCAGCAATAAATCGTCCGTCTGCTTTTGAGCCGGCCAGATACCGAAGCAACCGCGAGCCTGCAAACGCCCCTCGGAAATGGCGCGTTCCAGAATTCCCTCGGCATCGGCTCGCAGCGTAGCAGCCTCGCGCACTTTATCCTCGGAGTCCCGCCCCAGCACGCCAAAGGTTTGCAGCACAATGCTCCAATCGGCCACGGCCTTCAACTGCTGCCAGCTAAGGGGGAAATCCGGCTGCGGTGTATGGCAGCTGCAACCGGTGGGCACGCCCACGGTGAATACTCCCGTACGCTGCGGTTGAGGTTGGCTATCTGCACACTGCGGCGCAAGTCGACGCGCTTCCTCCAGGGACAGCAGGGGAACATTTTTCTGTTCGTAGGCTGCGCAACGGCGTGCCTGCTCAGCCTTTTGCTCCGCAATGAACGCCTCTCGCCCCGCACCGCACAGAGCATTCGCCACGGGAACAATGGTGGAGGCATCGGCAGTCTGAATCACCACGCCATCCGGATAATGCGGTGCGAGCTTCAGTGCCGTGTGCAGCGGACTGGTCGTAGCCCCCCCCACCAGCAGGGGGGGATGCAGGCCTGCCGCCTGCAAGGCCGCAGCGACGCGTGCCATTTCATCCAGCGAGGGGGTGATAAGCCCGCTAAGGGCAACAAGGTCGGCTTTCTCGCGCTGAGCGGCCGCCACAATATCCTCGCAGGGCACCATCACGCCAAGGTCGACGACACGGAAGCCGTTGCATGCCAAGACAACGCTGACAATATTCTTGCCGATATCATGCACATCGCCCTTCACCGTGGCCAGCACCACCGTAGCGGCAGCGGGTCGCCCGGCCTGGGCGGCCTCCAGCAGCGGAGTAAGCACGGCAACGCTCTGCTTCATGACACGAGCACTCTTCACGACCTGCGGCAGGAACATTTTGCCCGAGCCGAAAAGCTCGCCCACCTGTTTCATGCCATCCATCAGCGGTCCCTCGATAACAGCCAGCGGGCTACCGCAGAGGGTCAGAGCCTCCTGCGTATCGCTCTCTATATGCGTAGTAATGCCGTTCACCAGAGCATGAGCCAACCGCTCCTGCACCGACAGAGCGCGCCAATCGGCCTGCTTGGGGGCAGCAGGTGCGGGGGCTCCGGTTCCTGCCGCTTTCAGCGAGGCTTTGGCTTCAGCCAGTTCCTGCGCATAGGCAATCAGGCATTCGGTAGCGTCCTCGCAGGTATTGAGCAGCACATCCTCCACCAGCTTGCGGCGGTGGGCGGGGATGCTCTCGTAAGGGGTCATGAGCGCGGCATTCACGATGCAGAGGTCGCAGCCACTGTGGTGCAGGAAGGCGCTGTGCATAGCCTCACGCACGGGATTGTTGCCACGGAAGGCGAAGCTGACATTGGAGATACCGCCGGAAATATGTGTGAGCGGATGGCAACGCCGGATTTCGGCAGACGCACGGAAGAAGTCGCGCGCCAGGTTAGCGTGCTCCGGCAATCCGGTGCCGACGGTCAACACGTTCGGGTCAAAGATGATATCACCATCCTCAAAGCCGACAACTCGGGTGAGGAGGTCGTAGGCACGGTGAGCAATGGCCACGCGGTCCTCGTATCCGCCGGCTTGGCCGTTCTCGTCGAACCCCATCACTACTACAGCCGCACCAAAGCGGCGGATGATGCGAGCGTGGTGCAGGAACTCCGCCTCACCATTCTTCAGGGAGATGGAGTTCACAATGGCTTTGCCCTGTACGCACTTCAAGCCGGCTTCGATAACCTCCCATTTAGAAGAGTCAATCATGCAGGGCACTCGGGCGATATCCGGCTCGGCAGCAACGAGATTCAGGAATCGGCTCATGGCGGCAGGGCCGTCTATCATGCCATCGTCAAAGCAGAAGTCGAGCACCTTGGCTCCCTTTTGCACCTGGGCTCGGGCAATCTCCAGCGCTTCATCGTGGGCGCCCTCGCGGATAAGGCGGGCAAACTTAGGCGACCCGGCCACATTGCAACGCTCACCCACATAGAGCAAGCCATCGCTGCTGCGGTGGTTGTAGGCTTCCAGTCCGCTGAGGCGCAACACGCCGTCCTGCTCGCGGGCGGGGATGACACGCGGGGCAAACCCGCTCACGGCTGAGCGTATGGCGGCTATATATTCGGGCGTGGTGCCGCAGCAGCCCCCCACAAAGTTGAGCAGCCCCTGCTCGGCGTAGTTGCGCAAAATGTCGGCCATGTGTTCCGCGCTGTGGGCATAGCCGCTCGGGCTCATCGGGTCGGGCAGCCCGGCATTCGGGTACATGCTGATGGCACAGTCGGCCAGGCGGCTGAGTTCCTGCGCAAAGGGCAGCATGAGGTCGGCCCCGAGCGCACAGTTGATACCGATACTCAGCGGGCGCACATGTCGCACGGAGTTCCAGAAGGCCTCCACCGTCTGGCCGCTCAGGGTGCGCCCCGCGCGGTCGGTAATGGTGAAGCTGATCATCACGGGCGGCAGCTCGCGCTCATCGCGCAGCTCAGCGATGGCATACAGGCAAGCCTTAGCATTGAGTGTGTCGAAAATCGTTTCCAGCAGCAGTACATCCACCCCGCCATCAGCCAGTGCGATGACTTGCTCACGGTAGGCGCGGCGCAGCTGGTCGAAGTTGACGGCACGGTAGCCGGGGTCATTCACTTCCGGCGAGAGCGAAGCCGTAACCGCCATCGGCCCAATGGAACCTGCCACCAGGCGCGGACGCCCGTCCGCCGCCGCAGCAGCATCGGCGGCACCGCGGGCAATAGCGCAGGCAGCCAGATTCATCTCACGCACCAGCTCTGCTAGCTCTGCATTGTCCAAAACGGCATCGTAGTACGCCTGGTCATGCGCGACCGCCGCTGCACCGGGATGGAAAAACTCGTGTTGCCCGATAGCGGTGGCGGAGAATGTGCAGGTACTGATGATATCCGAGCCGGCGGCAAGATACTGCTCGCACATATCGCGGATAATGTCCGGGCGCGTGAGCACCAACACGTCATTGTTGTTGCGCAAATCCTGCGGATAACGAACACGGTCAGCAAAACGCTCTCCCCGGTAGTCGTTCTCCTGCAGGGAGTGTTTCTGAATCATTGTCCCCTGCCCGCCATCGAGCATGATAATGCGCTCACCAAGTGTCTTTTGCAGCCAGGCGCCACGTTTCTCTGCGTTCATCGGTCTGTTATTGTTGTAAGGGATTAAAAACGGGCGGCCTCCGGTCAGAAGCCGCCCTGTCAGAAAAGCTGTCACACGCCTGCGATGCTTCAGCGGCGAGCACTCGGGTTGCGGTGCCACACAATCACGCCCTTGCCCACGGCATACAGATACGCAATCATCAGAACTCCGATAAAGGCCGTCATCGAGGCAAAGGCTGCACCGTTGTCCAGCACAAAATCCTTAAAGCCCAACGCCCACGGATACAGAAACACCACCTCCAGGTCAAACACCAAGAACAAAATCGCAACAATATAGTACTTAATCGAGAAGAACGACGGCGCACCATCACCCTCCGGCACGTTACCACACTCATACGGAACATCCTGCGCAGGCTGCAACCTCGCACGACGCCCGAAAATCACGCTGAGCACGATAATCAGACCGGCAAATCCAAAACCGGCCACCAACTGAATGAACGCTGATAAATATTCCTGAAGCATGGCTTGACACAGCTTTTATACCACGCGCAGAGGTGGTTGTCAAGACGGAATTTCAATGACAATGCATGAAGATAGGGCTATCGCTATTTGACTTCTTTCACGCGTTGGAACAATTGGAGGCTTAGCCCCATGATGATAGCTAAATTGGTGTTTGTAGAGGAAAGAACAGCTCAAGTTACAACGCTCTAATTATTATAGTTCAGCGGTGCCTGCACCGCCGAATTTGAAAGCCCCGCACGGCGGGGCGACAGCTCATAGGCAGGGGTGAGCGAGCGACAGCTCGCGTAACCCCTGTTACCGGAATAAGTAGAAACAGAGCCCCGTTTCACGGGGCTCTCAATATTTTTTTACTCAATACCCGGGGTTTCCG
>JAUNRE010000147.1 GCA_030535795.1 Akkermansia sp. | reverse complement strand
GCAGCTTCACCTTGGGCTACTATACTTTCGCCCCGCAGGGCGGGGCTTTTGGATTTGGCGCCTGCGGCGCGGGGCTCGCCCTGCGGTCGAGCATGAAAAATGCCCCTTGCAGGGGCATGTGAAAAACAGGCTGGCGCCTGTGGTGAAAAACGGCTTTGCAAGCCGTGGTGAAAAATGCCCTGCGGGCATGGTGAAGAACACGCCCGGTGGGCGTGTTGATAAAAGCCCGGCGGCGCGTACTGCGCCACCGGGCTTCTCACTCGAAACTTACTTGTGTCTAAACGCCTCGGCGGGGATGGGTTCGCGGGCGGTCTGCTTGCCGTTGTGTGGGCCGCGGTTCCACTCCAGCTTTAGGGTACCGGGGGCGGTGGTGCCTTGCACGACGGTGATGCTGATGGGGTGCAGGCCGGCCTTGAGGGGGATGCCTTTCTTGCCGGTGCGGGTGGCATCGAGCTCGACGGTGTTGGCGGCGGCGGATTCGGTAGCGGTGGTGCCGGGCACATAGTTGAAGTCGGCGTCCACCAGGTTGAAGTTGTGCAGCTTCACGAAGGCCTTGCTGCCGGGCACATCGCTGAGGGTGAGGTAGAAGTGCCAGTGGTTGCCATCATCGGGCACGTTGAGGTAGCCTGTGTAGGTGGTGATGGTACCGGCGGGCAGAGTGGCGCCGTTCGGGGCGGCTACCTGCAAGTCGAGCGTGGCGGGGGCATTCACCCCGGCGGGAACCCAGGGGGCAGTGGCCTGCACCTGCTGCACGTAGAGGCCGGGCTGCGTGGCGGCGGCATCGGCGGGCGGGTTGGCGGGCACGAGGTTCATGTCATAGCTGCGGAAACCGCCGCAGCTGTTGTTGCGGCGCGGAGCCTGCGGGTCGCGGTGGTAATCATACGCGCGGCGGTTCCAGAGAGCCAGGTTGTTCAGGAACTCCTGCATCTGCGGGCAAGCGCCCTCTGCCAGCGGCGTGCTTTCGTGCGGGTCGGCCTCGGTATCGTAGAGCTCCCAGGGCTCGGTGCCGCTCTTCACCCCTGTGCGCAGGGCCTTGAGCCAGCGGTTGCTGCGGTTGTCGAAGAAGATGAGCACCTGCTGCTCGCCGCGCACGCGGCCTTTCTTGTTGGCGGTGTAGTCGCGGTACTGCGCCATGCCGCCGCCAAAGGCGTATTCGGCGTACAGCACGCGCTTGGGGTTGCTGCTCAGCGTGTCATGCCCTTGCAGCAGCGGCAGCAGCGAGCTGCCGTCGCAGCGCATGGGGGCAGGCACACCGGCCAGGTCGGCCACGGTGGCCATCCAGTCCTGGAACTGCGTGGGCGTAGTGCTCACCAGCCCGCTCTTCACGATGCCGGGGGCGTACACCACACAGGGCACACGCAGGCCACCGTCGAACACATCGCGCTTAATGCCGTCGTGGTTGCCATAGCTGCGGAAGAAGGAGGGATCCTGCGCCGGGGCAGGGTGCCCGGCAAAGCCGCCCACGGCGCCCGGCTCATCGTGCGAGCCGTTGTCGCTGGTGAAGATGATGACCGTGTTGTCGGCAATGCCCAGGTCCTCGCACAGCTTCACCAGGTCGCCCACGCTCTCATCCACGCGGGTTATCATCGAGGCATGGCGGCGAGCCGTCATCAGCTTGTGCCCGGCGCCGTTGCCGTAGCGTGCCTTGGCGTAGTCCTGCCAGGCCTCGCGGTACTGCGGGTGGATGAAGCTGTCCCACTCCTTGGGGCGCGCGGTGTTAATCATCTGCCCCGGGGTACCGAGCCACTGCACACCGCCGTTCAGCCCACCGCCGGCGGGGTACGGGCCGGCGGGTATGCCTAGGCGAGCGTGCGGCGCTACATGCGTCAGCGCCAGGAAGAACGGCTTGTTCTTGTCCGCCGCCTGCTGGTCCACTATCCACTTCTTGGCACGCGCCGTGAACAAATCCGTGCAGTAGCAGCCATCCAGCTTATCGGTTATCATCTCATCGCCATCCCATATCGCATTGCGGTGCGTCTCGGGGTCGGCATTGCTCTCCTCCTTGGGGTAGTGGCGGTGCCCTGCCAGGTGGTTGTTGTAGCCAAAGAAGTAATCGAACCCGCGCTTGGTCGGCCAGGCCGGGCAGGTAGCAGGCGTGCCGCCGCTCTCGCGTCCGCCGCCTATGCCCCACTTGCCGATGAGCGCCGTGCTGTAGCCTGCCGCCTTCAGCACACTGGCCAGCGTGTGGCCATTCTCCAGCGCGGCATCAAAGCTGTTGTTGCGTATCACCTCCGCATGCCCCTGGTGCAACCCCGTAAAGAGCGAAGCGCGCGCCGGCGCGCACACAGGCGCGCAGGTGTAGTGGCGGCGCAGCTGCGCACCCTGCGTTGCCAGACGATCCAGCGTCGGCGTCTCGATGCGCGGCGTGTCCGCATGCTCTGCCGGTTGGTTCAGGCCCAGGTCGCCCCAGCCCATGTCATCCACCAGCACCAAGATAATATTCGGCTTCTGCTCCGCCGCCGCACTCATCCAGCCCAGCGTCAGAGCCAGCATCAGCCCCGTGAAAAATGCTCGTCTCATTGCCCCTACAGTGTAACAGACAACGCGTGCCTTGACAAGACAAATTGAATTCACTATCTCAAAAGCCCCGCTTGACGGGGCGGCAGCACATAGGCAGGGGTGAGCGAGCAATAGCTCGCGTAACCCCTGTTACAGAACAAGGAGAAATGGAGCCCCGTGGAACGGTGGCGACAGCCGATGGGAATGCGCGGTGGATGAAAATGATGACCGCGCTGCTGTCGGCCTCCTCAGCTTCGCTTCGTCGGGCTCTGATTTTCTTGTTTTCATCTAACCCAAGGTTTCGCTGCTACGCAGCTTCACCTTGGGCTACTATACTTTCGCCCCGCAGGGCGGGGCTTTTGGATTCGGGCCTGCGGCGCAGGGCGGGCGAGAGGATGGGTTATATCGCCGCAGCTGCCGCGCGGCGGTGGAGAGCTACGCGGCGCGCTGCGCCGCCGAATTTGAAAGCCCGGTAGGGCGACGGAATCATAGCCCAGGGGAAGCGAGCAACGCGAGCGCACCCCTGGGTATGGGAGCAAAAACAAACTGAGCCCCGCTTTAGCGGGGTGACGGAAAAGCGTGGCGTCCCAATAAACGTTTCGCGTCATTATCATCTATATGACTGTTTTATGAGACAGCAATGAGTTACGAGTTAAAAGCCCTACGCCGCAGAGCCGAATTTGAAAGCCCCGCAAGGCGGGGCGAAAGTCTAGTAGCCCAAGGCAAGCGAGCGTGAGCGAGTGCCGCCTTGGGATAGATGAAATAAGTAAATCAGAGCCCGACGAAGCGAAGCTGAGGAGGCCGACAGCCAGCCTCGGCGTAGGGCGTGAGCCCGGAGACGGGCACGATTGCCTAGGAAAATACGCTACAGCTTGCCTCCTCGGCTCTCCGTCACCCCGCTAAAGCGGGGCTTTGTTTCCTTTCTATCTCCTACCACGGGCGACGCTCGCGTTGCTCGCTTACCCGTGGCTAACATTCCGTCGCCCT
>JAUNRE010000146.1 GCA_030535795.1 Akkermansia sp. | reverse complement strand
CAGCTTACCTGCGAATTCGGGTGATATGAGAAGATAATACTGCCGCTTGTCCTCATGAGAAACATTGGCTACTTGGTATGCATGTGACGTATCCGGTTCACCTTGTATCACTTTTTTGGTGTAACGGATGCGCGAAACAGGCAGATACCATTGACCGTCGCACTCATACACATACAGGCGTTTTGTCAACCTCATGTTGCCTGCGTCGCTTTCTGTAGAAACGCTGTTACTTTCTAACCCGGCGCCTTCATAAGTGCGGGGGTACTCATAAGCAACCCTATGCATGCGCGATATGCACGAGCTCATTCCCAGCGCACACAGAATCGTCAACAATAAGTAAAAGAAGATATATATGTTTTTGTTCATGGTCGAAATATTCGGCGCCTACGGCGCGGGAGCAAGGTGTATCGCCCTCCCTGTGGGGAGCATGAAAAACGCACGGCGCGTGCCCTTCACGTGCTCCCCGTTACAGCGAGGATTTCTCTTTATCCGCCACCTTGCCGTGCATGTAGCGCACATAGCGGGACACCCCTGCCCCATAGCGCGAGGAGAGTCGGTAGTCCGGCTCAGAACTGAACAGGCGGCCACACCCGCGGCGCCAGTGCCACAGGCGCCAGATAATCAGCACAATCGCCAACAGCGTAATCAGCAGCACAAAGTAAGGCACAGCCCCGGCGGATTTAAGCCATTCCTTGCGCTCGTCCCATTCGGACACCTCCTTTACCTCCTCTTCGGGCTTCAGCGGCAGCTCAATGGCTGGCACCGTACCGGCTGTTTCGGGGGTAAGGGGAGTAAAGGCATCCGAAACAGGTAAAATGACAGCATGCAGCGTGCGGACAGCAGCCAGCAGACCGGCAGCTCCGCCACCGGCGGTATTGACGCTCTGGCGCACCTTCTCCAGCCACTCGCGCACCTGCTCATCCGTGGGTGCCACCTCCTTATAACCGATCTCGATAGCCGTCGGCTCCCCCAGACCATATTGCAACAGGACAGTGTACTGCCCGGAGTGGGCAACATGCGTCACCAGGTTGGCCGCGGCCAAATCCCGGGGCACTTCCTGCGTCGCCTCAAAAACTGAGACATAAATATGAAAGCGTGAGTGGGCATTGAGCTCGCGGAGCACGTGGGCTATATCATCCCGCTCCACATCACTGAGCAACTGCTGCGGGTCGCGCAGCGCCGTGGCACGCGGATTCATGTACTGCTCACAGTAGGAACCCGCTACCGTCTTATCCGCCTCGGTCGCCACCTCAGTCTGAGGAGCAGCAGCACGCTGCTTGCCTCCGGGCATCAGCATGTTGTAGCACCCCGTCAGGCGGCCGGACATAAGATTCACATAATCCGCCGATGACCACCGGGGCTCGGCATTATAGGCGGCGGCCACTCCGGGCACTACCGGGGGCGGGGTGGGCTCCGCCGCAGGGGGCGGGGGGGTCGCCGCAGGAGTGTCCGCCGGTGCTGCGGGGGCTTCCGCCGGTGCCGGAGGCGGGGCATCCGCCGGCGCGGGCTCCTGAGCGACGGCATGCGGCGCAGCCAGCAGACCGGCGGACACACCGGCTGCCGCCAGCACAGCAGGCACCACATGGCGGTTGTACGAGCGCCTGCGCAACACGCGGTTCACCTCGCGCGATTTCTTCGCCACATGGCGCACGGCAAACTTCATCACTCGCTTCAGCGCCTGCACCATGCTGCGCTCGCGGAACTGCAACTGGCCTTCCGCGATTGTCGATATAATCTTCTCGGCTCCCACGTAGGGATCCAGCATATACCCCCAGGAGAAACACGCTACCTCCAGCTGCACATCCACCACCAGCATGAGCATCCAATCCTGGCGAGCCGGCGGAGGATACGGCACCCACATGTCACGCCAAAACGCCCTGAATTTCTTCCATGCGCTCGCCAGGGGACCGGGCTCGGCCTCCTGAGCCGGGCGCCCCTCACCCGGGCGGCGCTCGCGTAGTTCGGCATCCTCGATAGCGCTCATCTGCTCACGCCGCCCGAAGGAGGGGTGATGAATGCGGGCGTGGTTCAGAGCCCAGTGCGCGTGGGTGCGGAACTCCCGCAGCTGCCCGTGGTCGGTTATATAGATACAGAGCGCCACGGGGGGGATATTGCGCTCCAGGTCGGCCAGGAACCCCAGCAACTCCACACGCTCGCGGTGGGTCAAGGCGCCGGCTTCATCCACAACTCGTGTAAACTCAATATCCTGGTCGCCGAACATGGCCTCCGCTCGCTCCATACCATAGCCGCAGGCCGGGCACTGTTCCTCAGCTCCCGTGTGGATGGATGAATTGCAACGCGGACAAATAGGCATGCCTCAGTTATAGCGTTTTTTGCCCATACAGTGAAGCGAAATAAATGTCAGTAAGGCAATTCATCGCTCGCGCATACGCCATCAGCAGCTCTGCACACCCCCAACCACGTCACTACGGATGAAAGCTCGCGTAGGAGCAACAGATTCGTTGCCCTCGGGCGCAGCTCGTGCCATGGGGGGCTAATTCCAACGCCTCATATGGTCTTGACGAACGGATATGAAGATGACATAATACGGCTACACCACCTCATCAATAAAAATACGACCATGCAAACCTCTTATTCGTACCGCTCTCTGATTAAAGATACACTTGGGGTATGTTGGATTGTTATCACAACAACATCGTGTACTTTTCAGCCCACAGAACAGCACCGGAAAGAAGCTTTTGAATCGGATTATGTATGCTCGAAAGATGATATTTGCCATGACAACACGATTACGCGACGTTACCGCTGCAACATGAGTCAATTAGAAGGCATCTTAAGAAAAGCCATAAAGGAACTTCCGCAAGAAGAGGCGGCACTTACAGAGATTCGCACGCCGTCTCATTCTTTTTATTTGGGAATGACACACCGAGGGAACGGCCATCTTTACCTACCTGTTTCCGAAACGAATTTCGCCGCCATCAAAATATACGATTCCTGCGACGATTCGTCTATGTTCGTACCCCATCAAGCTTCCATTCACCTCAACGACATTAACAGGGACGGCTTACCGGACTTCAAGATCCAATACGACCGGCACCATATAGACGGACAGGTATATCGTATCAATAGATGCTTCCTGCAAAAAGAAAACGCCTTTTGTGAGCAGACTGCTTCATTTTCTGTACACGCGTTGGAATAATTAGAAGGTTAGGCCTGTTTTGACAACTAAATTGGAGTTTTTCTACATTTACAATTGACAAAGTTCAAGTTTTGCGAGTTTTCACTCGGATGTCTTAGCTACGCAACCTGCGGGCAACAGCCCGCCGAATTGGAAAGCCCCGCACGGCGGGGCGACAGCTCATAGGCAGGGGTGAGCGAGCGACAGCTCGCGTAACCCCTGTTACCGGAATAAGTAGAAACGGAGCCCCGTGAATACGGCGGCGACAGCCTTTCGTGGACAGGCGGTTGCATACAAGCAAATCAAAAAGCTGCCGCTATTATTCGTCAGGCTGTCGCCCCGTTTCACGGGGCTCTCAATATTTTTTT
>JAUNRE010000051.1 GCA_030535795.1 Akkermansia sp. | reverse complement strand
GCTCACATTTATTTATTATCCCACCCCCAGGGCAGCGCCACTGCGTGGCTTGCCCTGGGCTATTGTACTTTCGCCCCGCTCAGCGGGGCTTTTGATCGCGTCTGCCATAAAGTTACAAAAAAAATTGACTTGCCTTTTCTCCTATGTTAAAAAAAGAGCACCATGAGCATGTTTTACAGTCACCAAACCGAACGACAAAAAGCCTTTTTTAACACCATTTTTGTCGGTTGCCTTTGTCTTTTGGGCGGTGGGGTGATGTTTTTCCTTTTTCTCTTGACGTTACTTTTTTCCCTGTAAAAAAGCCTTGGCGCGGGCAACGTGCGCCTTGTCGGCATCCTCCGGCACAAACACCCGGCGGTTACCATTTTCCTCATTATGCCAACGCGTAAGTAAATACCTACATTGGCGCCCCCCAGCAATACAGAGATAGGGGCACAGACTACGCCACGACTTCCGCTATCACTCCCGGGTCTTTTCCTCTGTTCTGCGCAGGCGCAGCTGGCCGCAAGCGGCGTTGATGTCATGCCCCTTTTCGTAGCGCATGGTAACGGGGATACCGGCGGCCATGAGCGCCTTGGCAAAGGCGCGGCAGTGTTGCTCGGAGGGGCGCACCCAGGGGAGCCCCTCGACGGTGTTGTAGGGAATCAGGTTGACCTTGGCATTCAGGCGGCGGGATATACGCGCCAGCTTGGCGGCCTCGGGCAGCATGGCATTCACGCCCTCGATAAGGATGTACTCAAACGTAATCTTGTGCTTGCTGGTGCGTGTCCACTCCTCCAGAGCCGGCAACAGCTGACCGAGCGGCCACTTGCGGTTCACCGGCATGACCTGAGAGCGCACATCATCACTGGCGCCATGCAACGAAACAGCCAGACGCAGGGGCTTACCGAACTCCGCCAGGCGGCGTAAGCCGGGCACATTGCCCGAGGTGGAAATGGTGATATGGCGGGCGCCGATGTTGAGCGCATGCGGGTCCATAATCTGCGTGAGAGCCGTCAACAGGTTGTCGATATTGGCCAGCGGCTCACCCATGCCCATGAACACCAGATTGTCCACCCGCGTACCGCTGATTTCCTCGGCCGCCAGAATCTGCCCCAGTATCTCAGAGGCTGTGAGGTTGCGGGTAAGCCCCAGCAAGCCGCTAGCACAGAACTTGCATCCGAACGCACAGCCCACCTGCGACGACACACACAGCGTGATGCGGTCGCTATGCGCACCGCCCTGCCCCACGGCAGCCGGGATGATAACGGACTCCACCAAGTGGCCATCCGACATGCGCGAAAGAAACTTGCGCGTGCCGCCGGTTGAGCTGTGGCTCACTTCCTGAACCGTAAGCGGGCGCAGGCAGAAACGCTCCGCCAGTTGCTCCCGCAAGGCGGGAGCCAGATTCGTCATCTGCCCGAAGGAGGTAACACGGTGCTTCCACACCCACTCCTGCAATTGAGCGGCGCGGAAAGGTTTCTGCCCCAGCTCAGCCATGAGCTGCACCAGCGCCTCACGCGTGTATTCCAACAGACAGTTTTTTTCCATAGCAGTAGCTTACATGAGTTTATCCACATACTCAGCCGGACAAAACGGCAGGAGGTCATCCTTGCCCTCACCCACACCGAGCATGATGGGAGACACCCCCAGCTCATCCTGAATAGCAACAGCCACGCCGCCCTTGCCCGAGCCATCCATCTTGGTTACGACCACGGCATCCAGCGGGGTAGCCTTGTGGAACTCGCGAGCCTGCATCAGCGCGTTGCCCCCGGTCGTGGCATCCACCACCAAGTAGCAGGCATGGGGAGCCGCGGCATCCTGTTTACCGATGGAACGGCGAATCTTGGACAGCTCCTCCATGAGATTGTGGTGCGTGTGCAAACGCCCGGCCGTGTCGCAAATGAGGTAATCCACCCCGCTTTCCATCGCACGGGTATGAGCCTCATAACACACCGAGGCGGGGTCCTGGTTCGGGTTCCCTTTATAAAGCGGCACATTGAGGCGCTCTGCCCAGCTCTGCAGCTGCTCCACGGCAGCGGCGCGGAAGGTATCGGCAGCAGCCAGCAGCACCTTGCGCCCCTGCTGCTGCAAGCGGTAAGCCAGCTTGGCGCTGGTAGTCGTCTTACCGGCGCCGTTCACCCCCACCATCAAGATGACACAGGGCTTACCCGGCTGCGGCTCCGGCAGTACCGGCAATTTTTCCGGGAATGCGGCACGCAACTGCCCCTTGATAAAGTCTGCGATATCGCAGGCATCCTGCTCATCGCGCTCGCGCAGTTCCTCCACCATGGGGATAACGCGCTTTGCGCCGATATCGGCCGATATGAGGTCTGCCTCCAGTTCATCCCAATCAATCTGAGGCTCCCCCAGAAACTTGTCTACCAAGCGAGTGAAAAAATTGGCCATGGCTCAGGAAATCATCAGGATTTGGCAGCGGCAGAAATAATACCGTGAATGAAAGGCGCACTCTTGCCCCCGGAGTAGGCATCTGCCAGGGCGTTGGCCTCCGACACAACGATGGGCGTATCGAGCTTATTTACCTCCAACTCATAGAGAGCGATGTAGAGGATGCACTTATCCACCACATCCAGACGCGCGGTGGAATAGTTCTGCAACAGAGAAGCCAGACGCTCCTCCAGGCGGGGCTTTGCCTCCAGCACAGCCAGAGCAAAGCTCTCGGCGGCAGGGCGAAGCTCCTGCAACACCTGGGCACAGCGCACCAGCCCGGCGAACTCGGGTTTACCCTCCAGCATGAGCGGGGTACCCAACGCTGCCACACCGGCCATCAGCTTACCGCGGCGCATCACCGCGCTGTTCACGGGTGCCAGCACAGGGCGATAGGCAGGATAATCGGCCAGCAGCGGCAACAAGTCGCGCCCCAGCCCCTCCACGGCAATGGCCAGGTGGATGACATCCTTACAGCAGAGCTCCAACTGATCCGTGGTATCCTGGCGCTTATCCTTAGCGCAATAGCGCATGGCAGCCAGCGCTGCTTCAAACTCAGCCGAGCGCTTTTGCAGGCGCTCCATGTCAGCTACCAGGCTCGCAGCCGTCATGTCGCCGCGCAGGGCATCCAGCGCCGCAGTCAGGCGCGTCTCCAGCAGGCGAGCGGAATCCGCCGAGGCTCGTCCCGCATGGGCAATCGCCTTTGCCAGAGCCTGGCGATAGTGGTCAGTTTCCTTCTCCTGCGAAATACGCCAGAAAAGATTGAGGTCAAAGCTGTTCAAATCGCCACCGTTTTCCTCAACGGCATAAATCAGGTTGAGGGCTGACTGGCGCACTTTACTCTTGTTAATCATGATACAGGGTGGGGGAAAGGGGTTAATGCATAATGGAGGCGCTCATGTTCACCTTGGCCACGCGGCGGGCATCGCTGTTAAGGCCATTCTGTTCTTCGAGCATATTGAGCATCGCCACGGCGGCACGGGCGGCCTCACGTCCGCGGTTGAGGGCGGAGGCAATGCAGCGAGCAAACGCCTGCTGCTCATCATCCAGCAGCAACACCTCGTGAATAACGGGAGTGAGCGAATCGCAGGAGATGGAGAGCAGCTGGTTGGTGATGGCCGTACCAATCAGGTCGGCATGTGCTGTGCTGCCGCGCAGTATCACCCCCAGGGCAATCACCACATCCGGGCGGTCAAACTTATCCGGCAGCACAATGGAGCGCTTTACCGTCACCGGTACCTCGAATGCCCCGGGAACACGCACCACATCAATCACAAGCTGATCGCTGCTTTCCTTCAACTCAGCCAGACAATTCTCCAGCAGAGCGGAGGTAAATTTCTCATTGTAAGTTGATGCGACAATAGTAACTCGCGCTGAGCTGCGCAGCGCCCGGGTTCTGCTCGGAAGTTCGGTTGACATGGCAATATACGTGGTTCGGCGTCTGTGTCCGTGAGCCGAACATAACAGCCCCCACCATCGAAGTCAAGAAAAATTACCATTTCTTTGCAAAATACCCGCGCGCGAGGCATGCCCCTCCACGCCACAACACCCGCACCATGCAAGCGGTGCGGGTGTTGTTCTCCTTTTTTTATCCGACAGCTCCGAGCCACCCAAGGTGTCACTTCTTTTCCCAGCTAAAGGGTTCAAACTCCTGCAAGGCCTTCGGGTCGCCCCAGGAGGGCTTGCGCATAGCATATATCAGCAGCGGGATACCGGCAAAAATCAGCGCACCGACAATGAGAATCCCCACATATACCACAGGGCTGCCCACAGGGATTTGCGACGGCGGAATGAAGCTGAACACCAGCGCCAACAAGCTGCTCAGCAACCCAAGCCCGCCGATGAGCCACATACCCACATTGCCGCCCGGCACACGGAAGGCGCGCGGCACCTGCGGCTCGCGGATTCGCAGGTAAATCGCGGCAGCAAACATGAGGATGTACATGATCAGGTACAGTATAATGGTCAGCTGCGAAATAATCTGGTAAGCGGTCTGCACACTGGGCAGCACCACAAACAGAATGGACAGCAACGTCACGATGCAGCCCTGCAACAGCAGAATACCCACCTGCACCCCATTGCGATTGGTGCGCTGCATGAAGCGCGGCAGATACCCCGCCTTGCCCACCTGCAATAAGCCCTTGGACGGGCCGCCCACCCAGGCTACCACCTGCGCCAACACACCAAAAGCCAGGAACACCGCCAACACGTTGCCCATCCACGGCACACCGCACCAGGCAAACAAGCGATCGAAGGCCACCAGAAGGCTCTGCACCAGGTTGATGTCTTTTGCCGGAATAATGAACCCGATAGCCAGCGTGCCGAACACAAAGATACACACCGTGATAACGGCGGCCACGCCGATAGCCATGGGGTAGTCGCGGCCGGGGTTGCGCACATCTTTCACGTGTACGGCGCTCATCTCCATGCCGGCATAGAAGAGGAAAATGCTGGCAGCCAGCACGATATTGCTGAACTTGCTGAGGTCGGGAATGAAATCCCCGGGCTGCATGCTGATATCAATCGGGTTGCCCATCCACCAGTACGCCAAGCCCATGAGCACCAGCAGGGCAGCGGGAATCACCGTACCCAGCAGCCCGCCCCATTTGGTGATGGCACCGCTCGTGCTCATGCCCCGCAGGTTGAGCAGAGTCGCCAGCCAATACACCACCAGCACCACCAGCAGCACATAGTGACTATTGGCAGCCAGGGCGGAGTCCCAACTCTGGTTCGGGCCGATAAAGGCGATGCTTACGGCCGCAAACGTCAGCACGGTCGGAAACCAGATGGTCGTCTGAATCCACTGCAGCCAAATGGCCAAGAAACCCAGCCGTGCGCCGAAAGCCTCGCCTACCCAGCGGAATACACCGCCCTTCTGCGGCCAACCCGTTGTCAGCTCCGCCGCCACCAGCGATACCGGCACCAGAAAGAATACCGCAGCAAAGAGGTAATAGAAGGCCGAGCTCAACCCGTAGGTCGTCTCTGCCGGCAGACCTCGCAGGCTCACAATGGCAGCCACATTAATCATGGCCAGGGTAAATACACCCAGCGTTGCCTTCTGCACGGCGCTGCGGGGCGTTCCGTCTCTGTTCGTTGTCTTATTCATAGAGTGTATCCGTTTCAGTTTCTGCGGATTCCGGCTCACACTCCCCCTGCGGCATAGCCGGTGCGCTGCTCGTACTCTCGTAGTAAAGCGAGCACATACAATTCAACGCGCTGCCCACACCGGGAGAACCCGGCCGGGGGTGATTCTGCTGCTCTGTTCGCAAGGGGATTTCCGAAGTCGTATCCATACCTGAGCATGGACACTTTATCCCCTCGCTCTGTTTTATATATGCTGGATTTGCATTTTCCACCACAAAAAACGCAAAAATTACAAATTCTGCTTGACAATTCGAATTAGTAGTGTAAAATCCGCCCCCACAAAGTTATGGCTAAGAAAAGCTGGATCGAAAGAAATAAGAAGAAGGCAGCTGTCGCGGCTCGCTATGCAGACCTCCGCGCCAAGCTGAAGGCTGAGGGCGATTACATCGGTCTGACGATGCTCCCCCGTAATGCTTCCCCCGTTCGCCTGGTGAACCGCTGCGAGCTCACCGGTCGTCGCCACGCATTCCTGCGTCGCTTCCACCTCTCCCGTATCGCTTTCCGCGAGCTTGCCAACGCCGGCATGATTCCCGGTGTTACCAAGTCCAGCTGGTAAGCCACGGTTTGAACTTGACAATCTTTTAAGCGCGGGCTATTCTATGGGTAGCTCGCGCTTGCCTATGCCAATCTACGAGTACATATCCGAAAACCCGGAAGACCCGGAAAAGTCTTGTCGGTTCTGTCGCAAAGGTTTTGAACTGATGCGCCCCGTGGATCGTGCCCCGCTCACGCACTGCCTATATTGTAAAAACCCCGTCCGCAAAAAAATCGGCAAGGTCAACGTACCCAAAATCCTTGCCCCGCTCTCCATATCAGACGCCAAGAAAGCCGGCTTCACCGTCATGCAGAAGCGTGACCAAGGCGTCTACGAAAAACGCTGACCGGCCCACCCCTTACCCCCACAATGATTGACCAGATTCTGAACTTCTTCTTTCTCCCGCCGGATGAAGCCGCCAAGGTGCAATGGGACTACCCCAGCTTCCTCTCCATCTTCCTTTTCGTCGTCGGCATCGGCTTCTTCCTCTTCCTCAACGCTTTCTTCGTCGCAAACGAGTTTGCCAGCGCACGCGTGCGCCCCAGCCAGCTGCGCGAGAACACCGATGACACCCGAGCCGAGGCCAATAAGCGAGCCAAGGCACTCAACATCGTCAACCACCTCGACTCCTACCTCTCCGCCAACCAGGTCGGTATCACCCTGGCCTCGCTGGCACTGGGTGCCTTGGGCGAGCCTTTCATCAAGAGTCTCATCGAGCCGTTCCTGAGCTACTACCTGCACCTGCGTCCGGCGGTGGTGAGCGTCATTTCATACACCCTGGCCTATGCCCTCTTCACCTTTGCCCACGTGGTACTGGGTGAGCTGGTACCCAAGAGCCTTGCCATCCGCAAGCCGCTCGAAGTGGCCATGGGCACCTCCGTCTGGATGACTCGCTTCGCCAAGTGGACATCCCTCATCATCAAGCTTTTCAACAACACCGCCAACGGTATCGCCCACCACATCTTCGGGGTGGACCCGAACTATTCCCCCGAATCTCACCACAGTGCCGAAGAAATAGCCCACATCGTGGAGGAAAGCGGCCGCAGCCATGAGGTGACAGCCACCGAAGCCGAGATTTCCACCAACGCGCTGGAGCTCAACGACCGCGCCGTGCGCGACATCCTCGTCCCGCGCAACGAAGTTGAGGTGCTGGATATCAACGACAGCTTCGAGGAGAACGTCGACATCGTAACCAACAGCCGCCACAGCCGCTTCACGCTGGTGGATGGCCACCTGGACGATGTGAAGGGCTGGGTACACGTGAAAGACATCATGAAGCTGCTGCGCAGCGGCAGCAAGGACATCATGAGTGTCAAGCGCGCCCTCAAGGTGGTACCTGAAACCATGAAGCTCGATACCCTGCTCAACTTTTTTACCAAAGAAAAGACGCACTCGGCTCTGGTGGTGGATGAACACGGCATCGTCACCGGCCTCGTCTACCTAGACGACGTGATTGAGGAAATTGTCGGCAATGACATTCAGGACGAGTTTGAGCAGGAGGACCCCAAGGATTTCCTCGTCATCGGTCCCGACCAATACATTGCCAGCGGTAGCATGGCGCTCTTCGACCTCGAGGAAGCCCTGCCCGCACTCGGTGAGATTGAGAGCGAAAGCGGCATGTCCACCATCGGCGGCCATATCACAGACTGCCTGGGGCACCTGCCCGAGCTCAACGAACAGATTCGCATCCGCGACTACCTCTTCACCGTCACCGGTACCGACGGGCGCCGTGTTACCCAGACTCGCATCGAGCTCTGCCCCGCGGCTCCCCAGGACTAAGCCCCGCCACAGCACATTTGCCGCTCCCGCCTCCGGCTTTCCGGATCGTGGGAGTTTTTTTGCAAAAAATGCCACCGAAATGAAAGATTGGGGCAATAGGGCGCGTATCCTTAGTATAACACACCACTTCAGCCATGAACAGCGCCGCTTTCAGCTCCATCGCCTTTTCTACACTTGCAGCCGTCTGCACAGCACAAGTCGATAAGCCCAACCCCGCCCTGCCCCCCGTCCCGCAGCCCCTGCGCTATGAGGACGCGGGGCGGGAATACTGGCACAGCTACAGCATCCTGCACAAAGCCATAGCCGAAGGCGACCGCAAAACCCTCGATTCCCTGCCGGCCACGGGAGCCGAGCGCGCACTGGCGCTCTTCATCGCCATCGACATGCAGAAACTCGACCTCGCCGAAGAGCTGCTCTGGCAGGGCAACTGCGTCTCCGGCAAGCCCTACGCTCGCTGCACGGTGCTCTACGCCCTCTGCGGCCGCCCGCGCTTCGGGGAATGCGAGGGGAGCGGCTGGGGCGACAACGCTATCGAGGTCGCGCCCTACCCCAACCAGCACAAATTGGTTGCGCTGGCACTGGCCAACGGAGCCGATGTCAATGAAGGCTCCGGCTACTGGCACAACACACCGCTCATGCAGGCTGCCCGCAGCGGTGATACCGACACCGTGCGCCTGCTGCTCGATGCCGGAGCCGACGTGAATCGCCGCAATGCCGGCGGCATGACCGCCCTGAGCTGGGCCACCTGTTCCAACCACCCCGAAATCGTCTCGCTCCTCCTCTCCGCCGGAGCTCTGGTGAATGTACCCACCACCAACTGCGGCGCCGCCCTGCACAGCTACAGCCGCACCGGTTGCACCGAGCTGCACATGGCCGCCCTGCACGGCAGCACCGCCTGCATTCCCCTGCTACTGGCAGCGGGAGCCGATATCGAAGCGCAGGACATGTTCGGGCGCACGCCGTTCATCCTCGCACCGCTGAGCCTTTCCATCCCCACGGTACAAGCGTTCATCGATGCCGGCGCCGACATTCACGCCTGTTTCCGCCGGAGCTGCTTCGACCCGTCACGCACACCTGGTTACAACGCCCTCCACCAGCTTCAGGACCGCAGCAATAGCGGCAAACACTACACCGATATGCGCGATTTCCTCCTCCGAGCCGGTATTCAACCCGCCAATTAAGACAGCACACGCACTTTTTTTGCCATTTTTTCATTTTCGGGTTGACGAAGCCGCAATCTTCCGCTATACTCTGCCGCACACACGGAGCGGTGGCTGAGAGGCTGAAAGCAACCGTTTGCTAAATGGTCGTACGGGCACTAACCCGTACCGGGGGTTCGAATCCCCCCCGCTCCGCGCTGAAAAGCCCTGCTGATGCAGGGCTTTTTATTTCAAGAAAATTTAGCCTAGCAGATGACGGCCATAGAAAAAAGCCTATTGCCGCCAGAACCCGAGCCTCCGAAAGAATGACACCGCACACCGAGAAAGCGCGGGGCCTTTTCTTTCTCAAAACCAGGGATCCGCAAGATATGCCCGCGCCACCTTGTCTATTGCTTTCAATTCATCAAAATCACGCTGCAATACAAGTTTCGATTTTTCATCCGTAGGGAGTTCATCCAAATGTGACACAAGAAAATCAAGAAGCCTAACGCCCCAAGTTGTAACCTCTAAAACCTTGCGCGAATAGTATTCTTTATCAGTCCCTTGATTATATGATGCAGTCCCGAAGTTGTATCTTACATGCTTAAGGCATTTTTTTCTATTGTCAGCATAATGCTGCAACGCCTCCCGCAGATTCATGCTTTTTTCTTTCATGGCTCCATTCTATCAGGCTAACACAAAAACAGCAAACAAAAAACCATATAGCGGCCTGCTTTGGCCACGGTTCCAAAGATTCACACCGCCCTGGAAGAATGAACCAGAACGCACCAGGGCCGGGGCGATACATCCAGCTTTTGCGGGGACGCGCGGGGAACATTCCCGCAAAACGGATATTCTTTTATATCTAAGTGTTACGTATAATTATGCCGCTATACAAAGCAAATCTTGCGGGAGACTTCCCCGCAGTCGTAAAACGCTAATATGCAACGCTGTAGAAAAATGAAACACCACAACATGATAAAAACGCCTCCACATTTCCGCACGTGCGCGCACACTATGGCGGCTTGACATAATGCGCGCGGCTATGTTATAGCGTTTCGACAGTAACACTCTTTTGCCGTTGGTGCAAGCAACAGATGAAGGCAAAAGGGAGCGCGGGAAAAACGCCAAGGGTACAGAATAGGGGTACAATCCTATATTGCGCCCTAATGCATAAAGCAAAGAATCCCCCCGCTCCGCGCTGAAAAGCCCTGCTGATGCAGGGCTTTTTATTTCAAGAAAAACATGCCTCATTTCGCGTTTTCCCGTTCGGGGCGTATTAATCAGGGCGAATACACATCATTTCCACATCATGAAACACACTATCACCACTATCTGCCTGACTGCAGCCGCTGCAACCTCTCTGTCCGCAGCCCCCATGCCGTCCAAGGCTGACCTTCTGGCCACCAACACCGTGCGCGCTCACTACCTCGGCACACTGGATATCCCCTGCCGCCACCGCACGGCAGATTGCCCTGATAAATGCGACCACGCCACCAAGGTGGCACGCTTCCGCGTACTCCAGAACCAGAACTATCAAAAGCTTGGCGAATATGGCGACGATAAGATGGAGCCGGGTTCCATCGTGATGGTAGACATCAAAAAGCCCACTCCCGGGCAGGAAGACAAACTGCTCTTTTCCTTCATCGGCAAGCTGCAAGTAGGTGCTACCGTGCGCTTCACACAAGCCCACTACTACGGAGATTTCGGCCACGCTCTGCTGCCGTTCCGCCCCGTCACCCACATCGAAGTCGAGGAAAAAGCCCCCCGCGTACCAGCCACCCCACCTACTCGTGTCGGGGACCACAGCATCATGCCGCTAACCCGCTGAAGAAAAAAACTACAGCTCAGTTTGCAAAACATCAAGGCTTTGCGGCCTTGATGTTTTTTGTATACGCCGAAGGCACACACAAGGCGTACCGGATTTATACAGAAAATTACATCGAATTCCTTGAGCACAAGCAGCAACGCAAGCTTGCCCACATGGTGTTCGTTATCGAACACTTCCGCGCCGAGCATAAAAAGCCCAGCATCAGCCGGGCTTTTCCTTTCATGAAACAGCGGCTGCAACGATATTATCGGAGCACTACCTCCATGTGATTTTTTTGACACTTTACATGTAGCGCTTTATTCACATCAGAATCCTTGCACAATCCGGCAAATGGGTATTTAGTATAAGCAACACACACCATGCAACACACAGATACCATATTCCGAACGACCTGTATGATCGGTGCTGCTTTGTCATTGCTACTCGTCGCAGGCATACTCGGGCAGCTCTGCATTCATTCGGCAGACACCTGGCAGCACTTTGGCCTCTCTTTCCTGTGGGATAGTAATTGGGATCCGTCCATCGATGCGTATGGCGCATTACCTCACATTCTGGGAACTTTGCTGACCACGTTTCTATCCCTGCTGCTGGCCATACCTCTATCATTTGCGGTAGCATTGCTGATTACCGAAGCCCCGGCCTGTCTCAACCGCCCGCTGAGTCATTGTGTAGACCTGCTGGCAGCGATTCCATCTGTCATCTATGGCATGTGGGGGCTATTTGTACTGGTACCCATCATGCAGGATGATATCCAGCCATTCCTGTCGGAGACTCTGGGGCTGATTCACCTGCCGGGCGGTACATGGCTGCTTGGAGAAGAGGGCTGCGGCAGCGGATTCGGGTTCCTGACCGCCGGTGTGATTCTGGCGCTCATGGTACTACCCTATATGTGCGCCGTGATGCGAGATGTGTTCCGTATGACACCGCCCATGCTGAAAGAATCAGCCTACGGTTTAGGCTGCACCCGTTTGGAAGTAACACGAGATGTGGTAGTACGCTATGGAATCCGCGGTATCATAGGCGGTATTTTCATCGGCATGGGAAGAGCAATGGGGGAAACAATGGCTGTACTCTTTGTCATAGGAAACCTGATGGAAAATCCGACCGGGCTATTCTCATGCGGTACCACAATTGCAGCGACACTGGCCAATAACTTTGCAGAGGCTACAGGGTTACAGCAAAGTGCCCTGTTCGCACTGGGGCTGGTCTTGCTGCTCATGAGCTTTGGCATTCAACTTATAACTCGCTATTACCTGTGCCTTTCCACATCAACACCGGGAAAAAAATCTTAAATAATCGGACTCATGAAAACCAGATCTGTCATTTTTCGAAAGCTTGCAAACCTACTCCTCACATTACTGGCGCTGGCCTCCATCAGTATAGCCTTAGGTGGCATGGGGTGGATTCTCTATACCGTCATCTGCAATGGCGGAACAGTTATCAACCTTGAATTTCTCACATCTCCATCCAAACCCTATGGAGAACCCGGAGGCGGTGTTGCCAATGCACTTCTCGGCACCCTGATGATGACAATGGGCGCCACCATTCTGGCGGTTCCTCCGGCGCTGGCGGGTGGTATCTATTTGTCAGAGTTCGGTAAAGAAAGCCGTTTTGCGGCTATGCTGCGTTTCTGTGCAGATGTCATGATGGGCGTACCTTCCATTCTGGTCGGCTTGTTCGTCTATGCGCTCATTGTTATACCTACAGGCAATTTCTCAGGCATGGCCGGCACCATTGCACTGGCTATCATCATGTTCCCGGTTATCATGCGCACGACAGAGGATATGCTGCTCATGGTACCGAATACCTTGCGAGAGTCGGCCTTGGCATTGGGCATGAGCCGCATGCGTACCACCTTGCACATCGTGATGCGCAGCGCTCGGAACGGTCTGGCTACAGGTACCTTGCTTGCACTCGCCCGTGTCAGCGGAGAAACTGCCCCTCTCTTATTTACTGCATTATTTGCAGATACCTGGCCGGATTCATTTTTCAGCAAACCGACGGCAAGTGCACCGGTGCTCATTACCGAATATACAACAAATTCCCCCTTTGAAAGCATGCACAGCATGGGCTGGGGGGCAGCATTACTCATAACCGCTTTCATCCTTATCGTCAACATTGTAACCCGCTTCGTCTTCCATGAAAACAAACATTAAAATATCCGCCCGTAATCTCAACTTCTTCTACGGGAGCAGCCAGGCTCTGTTTGACAACAACCTGGATATCCACGCCAACAAAATCACGGCGGTCATCGGCCCCAGTGGCTGCGGCAAATCCACTCACCTGCGTGTATACAACCGCATATTCGAACTTTACCGCAATCAAAAAGCAACGGGTGAGGTTCTGCTGGACGGCAAGAATATTCTCGAACCGAATACAGACTTGCTCCAATTGCGTCACCGCGTGGGCATGATTTTCCAGAAGCCGACACCATTTCCCATGAGTATTGCCGACAATGTGGCCTATCCGCTTCGCTTGCACTATAAACTCAACCGCAGCGAAATAGCAGACCGGGTAGAACAGGCTCTGCGCGGTGCCGCGCTCTGGGATGAAGTAAAAGACAAGCTCAAATCCGACGGCATGGCTCTTTCCGGAGGGCAACAACAACGCCTGTGTATAGCCAGAGCTCTGGCTGCAGAGCCGGAGGTGCTTCTCATGGACGAACCAACCAGTGCCATAGACCCGGTGGCAACCGCGCGTATTGAGGAACTGGTACTGGATTTGAAACAACAATACACCATTGTCATCGTAACCCACAATATGCAACAGGCTTCCCGCATATCAGATCGCACGGCGTTCTTTTACAAGGGGCGTATTGTGGAAGTAGACGACACAACAAAAATATTCACCAACCCCGTAAATAAACAAACAGAAGACTATATAACCGGCCGTTTCGGTTAAAACCCCATACCAATCACATACTATGCAAAACCATTTCATGAAAGAGCTCGGTAATCTGCGAGGCCTGCTCTGCCTACAGGGCGCCAATGTTCAAAAGGCCATCGAGCAGGCCATAAAATCGTTCAGCACAGGAGATACAGCACTCGCTCAACAGGTTGTTTCTCAGGATACCGTCATTGACACGGAAGAAATCCGCATTGAGGAAGAATGCCTCAAAACCCTGGCGCTCTATCAACCGGTAGCCGGCGATTTGCGCACAGTCATCTCATACATTAAAATCAACACATCATTGGAACGAATGGCAGACTTCGCCTGCCATATGGCGGAACGCGCTATTAACATTGCCCGGCATTCTCCGCTTTCAGAACAGGAGCTGTTTGATTTTACACCCATGGCCTCGCTTGTTCAGGATATGCTTCTCAACACATTAAATATTGTTGAGACCGGGGATTTTATAATGGCTCACAAGGTGATTGAACAGGATGATGCAGTCGATGCCATGCGCAACAATCACCGCAGCCATGCAAAGGCAGCCATTATTTCCAATCCTCGCGCAGCCGAGTACTACATAGACTGCATAGGCCTGGCTCGGGATTTGGAACGAATCGCAGATTTAGCAACGGATATTTGCCAACACATCATCTATTTGCGCACCGGCCTCATTACACGACATAAGGGCTGACGAGTTGACATCATTACCCCCGTTGCCGAATTCAAAAGCCCCGCCCTGCGGGGTTTTTGAATTCCGCGTTCCTCCGGCTCGCAATCATCCCGCTAAATTGCCATTTTTCTCATTGTTGCAACGCATAAAGCATTCAAAAACCCCTGTTGGTTCATAACCAACAGGGGGTTTTACTATGGAGTTGACGAAGCTTTATAATTGCCGTTGAATGATATCGACAACCGGCTCCGGCAAAGCTACATAATTGAGCTTAGTGGCAGTAGGCGCCCCCTTCGTATAGCACCACATGAAGTAGTCACGCAAAGCGGCTTTCTTTTCAGCAGGAGCGTCTTTGCGGAAAAGGATGTAGGTTACACCCGTGATAGGCCAACTGGTTGCACCCGGTACATTGGTGAGCTCCATGTAGAAACCGGGTGCATTTTTCCAATCGGCCGCGGCAGCAGATGTAGAGAAGCAGGCTTGCGTGGGTGCCACATAATTGCCGCTTGCGTTTTCCAGCATGGCACATGCCAGCTTTGCCTCCACCGCATAAGTGTATTCCGTGTAACCAATAGCTCCGCGAATGCGCGCTACGTTGTTGCAGACTCCGGGGTTCTTCTGGCCGCCGATACCCACCGGCCACTTCACCGAAGAACCTTGCCCCACCTTCTTCTTCCATGTTTCAGAAATCTTGGACAGGTAATTAGTGAAGATGAAAGAAGTACCGCTGGAATCCGAACGGCGAACCACCGTAATTTTCAACTTCGGCAAACGCAGCTTCGGATTAAGCGCCTTAATGGCGGGGTCATTCCAGTTGGTAATTTCTCCCAGAAAAATCCGGGCGAGGACATCCTGACTCAACTTGAGCTGATTATTCTTCACCCCCGGCAGGTTCACGATGACAACCACACCGCCTGTGAGCATAGGATATTGCACCAGTCCGGCTTCTTCCTGCTGCTCTAAGGTCAGCGGGTTATCGGAACCGGCAAAGTCGACGGTTCCGGCTTTAATCTGATTAAGCCCGGCTCCCGACCCCATACTTTGATAAGTAACCTGAGTCTCGGGATTGTCCCGGGAATAAGTGTAAGTCCATTTCTGGTATACAGGTGCGGGGAACGATGCGCCGGCACCCGTTATCGTCATTTCTTCGGCCTGAACAAGAGCGCTCAGACCCACAGCGGCTATGAATAGCGTCTTAAACATGTGAGTATCTTTCTATTACTGAGGTTAGTGGTTAACAATTATTGCTCCGGCAATAAAACATGATTGTTCGAGGCATAGCGAACACTGGCTTT
>JAUNRE010000145.1 GCA_030535795.1 Akkermansia sp. | reverse complement strand
GAAAGCTCGCGAAACTTGAACTTTGTCAATTGTAAATTGTAGATTGTAAATCCTACAGCCTATAGGGTTGTCCTGCGAGCTCCGGCGGGTAGACAATGCGGGAATCGGCACGGTGGCTGTAGCTCCATGTCCATTCGATTCCATGGTCTGCCAGCAGGCGGGTGAGTTTTTCTCGTATGGGCGCAAACAATTCGAAGTCGCACGATGAGCCATCGGCGAAGACGAAAAGTATGTGCGAATTTTCCTCGATGAAGAGGTCGTCATCCTCCCACCATTCCACCAGGTAGTGCAGTTGCCTGTTGGTCAGGCGGGCTTGGAGTTCCGGCACCTGCTCATCGAAGTCCCGGCTGCGGGCTTCTATCAGTTCCAGGCGCTTGCGCACCCAGCGTTCGTTGTCGATTTTACGCACATAGGGCTCGATGATGAACAGCCCGACATAGCCCAGTGCCATGAGCGCAAGGAGCCAATCCGGCCGGTACAGAGCCGCTGCAAGGAGGCATCCGGCGATGGCGAGGCTGAACCACTGGCTGAACGTGAAATCTCGGAGGGAAAGCTTCATGGCCGTTATTCGCTCACAATCACTTCGGTGCGCACGGCATCGGGGCCGAGCAGGCGGGCGATGAAGGCCTGCATGTGCTCGGTGGTGATGTTGCGCAGGCGCTCCGGCAGGCTGTCGGCGTAGTCCGGGGGGAGCCCCAGCAGGGTATCCAGCGCCATGGTGGAGCACAGCTTAGCGGCGGACTGCGACGCCAGCAGGCGCGAGGTGAGCACCGTGGCGCGCGCGCTTTCCAGTGCCTCCTGCGGCATACCCTCTGCGGCCAGGCGTTGCAGCAGTTCATGCAGGGCGGCGCGGGCCTCGGGCATGGATTGCGGCGAGGTGCCCAGGTAGAAGAACATGCAGCCGGCATCGGTGCCTTGCAGGGCGGCCGATGCTGCGTAGTATGCCAGCCCGCGCTTCTCGCGTATTTCGGTAAAGATGGGGCCTGCCATATCGCGGCACCATTCATCGAAGAGCAGTTGCATGGGGGCTTCATCGGCGGTGGCGGTGGTGCCCGGCACCGCTATGGCCAGCACGGCCTGCTCCTTGTTGCAGGGGATGGTGAGGGCGGCCGCCTGCTGCGCGGGGGTAGTGGTCTGTGCGGCCGGGGTACCGGCCGGCATGTCGGCAAAGAGCTTGCTTGCTTCGGCCAGCATGGCCTCGGGCTCAAAATCACCGCACACCGCCAGCACGGCGTTGCGGCCGCACATCAGCCGGGCATGGTATGCGGCCAGCTCCTCACGCGTCAGGCTCTCGACGCTTTCCACCGTGCCATCCGGGTGCAGGCCGTAGGATACCGCGCCAAAGCAGGCGCGGCGCAGGCGGCGGAACGCGACGGCGGCCGGGTCTTCCTCGCTGTCCAGTATATCGGCCACCATATCCTCGCGAGCCGTTGCCACCGCCTCGGCGGGGAAGGTGGGGTGCAGGGCGGTATCTGCCAGCAAGCCTAGCATCGTGAGGGCGTCTTCCGACAAAGCTCGTGTTTTGATGGCAAGGCTGTTGTTGCCGGCGGAGCAGGATATGCTGCCGCCCAGCCCCTCCACCGCATCGGCCAGCTCGCCTGCGCTGTAGGTGGGGGTACCCTTCAGCATGCACTCCGCCATCAGCGTGCCGATGCCGTTGTTGTGCTCCTGCTCGCAACGGCAGCCTGCGGCCAGGCACAGGGTGGTATGCACCAGCGGCACCCGCTTGTCCACCCGCAGCACCACCCGCAGGCCATTGGGCAGGGTATGCAGCACAGGGGCGGGCAGGGTAGCGGCGGCGGCCTCGGTGCCTGCCGTGGGGTTGCTGCCCACGGGGTCCACGCTCACCTCCGTCAGCCGCTCGGGGGTCAGGTAGGTAGCGGCCACGCGTGCCAAATCCTGCGGGGCGACGCGTTGGAGGGCGGCATTCCATTCCTCGGCGGCATGCAGGTTGCGGGAGTGGTGCCAGCTGATGCCCAGCAGCGATGCGCAGCCCTGCACGGTGGAGAGCGCCTTCACGCGCTGCACGCGCATCTGGCGCAGTGCTCGGCTCAGCCCTGCCGCGAAATCCGCCTGCGGCAGCGCCGCCACATACTCCAGCAGGGCATCGCGCAACTCATCCCGCCGCTCGCGCTCCACATCGGCATCGATGACAAAGGCTCCTTCCCCCGTCTTTGCCGGCACTACCATGGTATTCGTATCGTGTGCCAGCCCCAGTTCATCGTGAAAACGCTTGTAAAGCCAGGCCGAGCGGCCATCGCCCAACACCGATGACAACACCGCCAGCGGCGCGGCGTCAGGGTGCTGCGTGGTCGGCACACGCCATGCGAGCATCAGCGTGCTGGTCGGCTGGGCAAACTCCGTGCGGTGCAGCCGCTGCCCCCATTGGCGCGGCTCATGCACCGGCGGCGGCAGCTGCACAGGGGCTGCGGGCACAGCCGCTACCTCCTCCTCCATCGCCGCAAAGACCGCCGCAGGCTCCACATCGCCGGTGATGCACACAAACGTATTGCCGGGTGTGTAGCGGGCGGCGTGGTAGGCCACCATATCCGCGTGTGTCAGGGCGTCGAAGCGGCGCTGCTCGCCGATGACCGGCAGGCGGCGCGGGTGCACGCGAAAGAGCGTACCCATCAGCGCACGGTACGAGGCATCGCGCGGGTCATCATTGTACATCGCCATCTCGCGGCGTATCACCTCCCGCTCCTTCTCATACTCATCCTCCGGAAATGTCGGCGCAAAGACCAACTGGGTCAGGATATGCAGAAAGCGCTGCCAGTGCTCTGCCGGGCCATCGATGTGGTACACCGTGCGGTCGGTGCTCGTGTAGGCATTCCACAAGCCCCCCAGCGCCGCTACTTCCTCATTCAGCTGCGCCGCCGTCAGCTCGCTCGTGCCCTTGAACACCATGTGCTCCAGCAGGTGCGATATCCCCGCTCCGCTGTGCGCCCCCTCGTTCTCGGAACCCGTCGCTACCCATACCTGCACGCTCACCACCGGGAACGCCCGCTGCGGACTCACGAGCACCGTGAGCCCATTCCTGCATGTGTATACCTCGCCTTGCATGCCGCTTATCATACCCACTTCCGCACCCAACCGCAAGCGAAATTTGCTCCCACGCGCGTGCGCAGCGAGGAGAGATGGGACGGGGTGGGGGTAGGGAGGGGGAAGTGCGATGTTCGAATTCCGAAGTACGAAGTAGTGAAATTCGGTAGCGCAAAGCGCTGCAAGGTAGGTGAAATCCTGCACCGCAGGCGCCGAAAGCATGAGCCCGTCAGGGCGATAGCGAGCGGTTAGCGAGCCTCAATCGAGAGTCCGGTAGGGCGACAGATGGTAGGCAGGTGGTGAACGAGCGTTAGCGAGTGTAACCCCTGCTAACCGAGAAAAATAGACGAGAGCCCCGTGGAACGGTGGCAGCCGATAGGAATGCGCGGTGGCTGAAAATGATGACTGCGCTGCTGTCGGCCTCCTCAGCTGCGCTTCGTCGGGCTCTGATTCGTTTTGTTTGCAACCCCAGGGCCGCGCCACTGCGTGGCTTGCCCTG
>JAUNRE010000050.1 GCA_030535795.1 Akkermansia sp. | reverse complement strand
ATGGAGAAGAGCCAGACCTTCATCATCGGCGGTGCCATGGCCAACACCTTCCTGGCCGCTCAGGGTAAGAATGTGGGCGCCTCCAAGATTGAGGCCGACAAGCTGGATCTCGCCAACGAGATTCTTGCCACGGCTGCCGCTAAGGGCGTGAAGTTCATCCTGCCCGCTGATACTCGCTACACCTTCAAGTTCGAGGAGGGTGCCGAGACCTTCTGCACGGCTCCTTGGGCCGAGGGCGGCGAGGTACCCGAGGGTGGCATGGGCATCGACATCGGTGACAAGGCTATCGAGGAGATGTGCGCTATCATCAAGGGCGCCAAGACCGTGCTGTGGAACGGCCCGATGGGCGTGTTCGAGCTGGACTCCTTCGCCAAGGGCACCAAGGCCGTGGCTGAGTGCCTGGCCGAGAGCGACTGCATCTCCATCGTGGGTGGTGGTGACTCCGTGACCGCTGCCAAGAAGTTCAAGGTAGCCGACAAGCTCTCCTTCTGCTCCACCGGCGGTGGTGCTTCTCTGGAGCTGCTGGAGGGCAAGATTCTGCCCGGTATCGGCTCTCTGAGCGAGAAGTAAAGCGAAAAGCTGCCCCCTTTACAAAAGCAGACTGTACGGCAACGTACAGTCTGCTTTTTTTATAAAGCGGATAACGCGTAGGAACAATTAGAAAATTCCGCTCACCTTCCGTTAGGCATACATCTCCTCCTGACCCGCTTACGACTCGTTCGAGGGAGAGAAATAGTACCCCACGCCACGCTCTGTGGCAATACAGGCCGCGTAAGCGCCCAGTTTCTGACGCAGGCGTTTGATGTGAGTATCGAGCGTGCGCGACTGCGTTGTATCCGCATAGCCGAAGAGCACATTCTGCAACTCATAGCGATCCTGCACCTTGCCGGGGCGCTCCATCAGGTAAGCAAGCAATTTGAACTCAGCAGTCGTCAAATCCAGCGGCTCACCATCGGCCGCAGCCCGCAGCATATTTTTATCGAGCACAAGCCCCTTGTGCCGCACCACCAGGCAAGCAGCAGCCCCGGCATTGGCTCGGCTCAGGATATTCTGCACACGCAACACCAGCTCCTTGGGACTGAAAGGCTTGGTGATATAATCATCCGCCCCGAGCTGCAAGCCGGCCAGGCGGTCCTCCAGCTGCGCCCGAGCTGTCAGAAAGAGAGTGGGTGTATTCTCGGTCAGCGGGTTGGCTTTCATCGCCCTGTAGATGGAAAGGCCGTCCATGCCCGGCAGCATAATATCGAGAATCACAAGATCGGGACGAAGAGAGAGAATCTTTTCGAGCCCCTCGATACCATGGTGCACCAACGTGGTACGCCAACCGCGACGCTCCAAGTTGAACGCCACAAGCTCCGCAATGTCTTCATCATCCTCAACTATCAGAATGTGCATGGACACATTATAACACGCAGTTGGCACTTTGACACCTCTTTTATGTGATTTTTTTGCCACATTGAGTCGTAAGAATCGGAGCAAGGAGTGCGCTCAGCTTTCGGGCTTGCTATACGCAAAGTGTCATGCTACAATAGCGCCCGGTGAAAAAGCGGCTCCTCATATCCTCTGTACTTCTGCTCTGCTCCTGTGACGAGGCGCAGAAAGTGGAGCCGTATACAGGCAAAAGCGCGCACTGGCAGCAGAATGCCGTGCCTATATCCATGAAATGCGCCGCATGCCATGCCAAGGAGTTTGAAGAATGGGCAGGCAGCGACCACGCCTGGGCCTACCGCAGCATTGATGCAGCGCTTGATTCGGAGCCCTTTCACGGCCAACGCCTCAAAGCCCACGGCTCGGAACTGAGTTTCAGCACATCACGCAGCGGCAGTCTCCTGCTCAAAGACAGTGAAAGCAAGCGCGAGTTCACCGTGCATTCCGTGTTGGGACGCCGCCCGCTGGTACAATACCTGGTACAAGGCAAAGACGGAGGTCTGCACACCCCCAGCGCCGCCTGGGATACCGAGCGCCGTGAGTGGTTCGACATGTTTGAAGCAGATGCCCGACTGAGCCGCGAGGGCGGAGCTACGCGCAAGGCCGGAGACTGGGGGCACTGGCTGGGACGCGGCATGAACTGGAACTCGCAGTGTGCCTGGTGCCACACATCACACTTCCGCAAGAATTACAACGCGGCTACCGATAGCTATGCCTCCACATGGAAAGAACCGGGTGTCAGTTGCATACAGTGCCACAAATTGGCAGACAAGCCCGCTGCCGATGGCTGCCTGGTAGCCCCGGCAGACCGCAAGCTTTCGCCACGGCAAATGCATGACAACTGCGCCACCTGCCACGCCCGACGCGAAGAGTTCGATGACACGTTTGTGGTGGGCGACAACTTCGACGACCACTTCCGCCTGGAGCTGCCGCTGGTAGAGGGTATTTTCTGGCCCAACGGCATGCAGCGGGATGAGGACTATTGTGAAACCGGGCTGAGGCTGAGCCGCATGGGGCATGCGGGTGTCACCTGCCTGGACTGCCACGACCCACACACGGCGCAGCTCAAACTCCCGCAGGAGGATAACTCGCTATGCATGCGCTGCCACGCTACCGGCACCAAAGTAGGCCGGACAACAAGCCCGGTCATCGATGCCGCCACGCACAGCCCCTGCCCCCCCGGTACCAAAGGCGCCCGCTGCGTGGAGTGCCACATGCCCGAAAGCCCCTACATGGCACGCGACCCGCGCCGCGACCACTCGTTCAACTCTCCTGACCCGGCGCTCAGCGCCGAACTAGGCACTCCGAATGCCTGCATCATGTGCCACTCTGACAAAGACAACGCCTGGGCGGCTCGGGCACTGGAACGCACCTACCCCGAACAGAAAAACGCGCGCTACCGTGCACGCACACGCGCCGTACACCACGCCATGGCCGGCAATGATAATGCGCGAGAGCTACTTGCTGCACTGGCACAAGAAGAGATTCCTGCCTGGAGAGCAACCCTGCTGGGCCTGCTGGCACGCATGGAACCGACCGAACAAATACGGCAAGCAGCCCGAGCAGACGCCAAGCATGAGAATGCCATGGTGCGCGCCGCCGCCGCTCGCGTGCTGGGAGAAGAAGCTACAGGCCTGTTGCAAGATCGCGTAAAACTCGTGCGCAACGCCGCAGCCTGGGCTCTCATCAAACGTGGTATCAACATTCCCCACACAACGCCGGCCATGGACGAGCAGGAAGCTATAGCCCGCCACCAGGCAGACCAGCCCCCCGGTGCCATGCAACTGGCCATTCTGGCAGAAGCCCGCGGCGACCTCAGCGAAGCGGAGAAGCAATACCAACGCACCATCAGCCTCGACCCGGCAACACCCGTTCCCTACATGGACTACGCCGCCTTCCTGGCACGACAAAACCGCACCTTGGATGCAGCGAAGCAAATGCTCAAGTGTACCTGCGTAGCCCCCGATAATCCCGAAGCATTCTACAAACTTGGCCTCATCATGGCGGAGGGGCAACAATATGAACTTGCACTGAATGCTTATGATAAAGCCCTGCAACTGGCACCCACCTTTCACCGAGCCCGTCTCAACAAAGTTCATCTGTTGCAGTACCTGGGCAAACAGGATGAAGCCACTAAGGAAATGCAGCTGCTGCGCGCGCTGCAAAATCCTCCCACCCCCTCTCAACCATGAACTTCGACGCTCAGACAACCATCCTCATAGCCCTCGCTGTCATCCTGCTCTTCATCATCATTTTCTCAGTGCTCAAGGGGGTCATACGCATGATTCTGCTTGCCATGGCCATCATCGGCGGTATAGGCGTCTGGCTTTTCCTGCAAAACAAAGGGTTTACCCTGCTCGCACTGGTCACAGACTCCCCGCGCCCCTGGATGGTGCAGGTAGCCGCCTGGGGGCTCGGGCTCTTTACCTTTGCGGTATTCTTTCACGGCATGACCTGGTTCTCGCACCTCTTTTCCTGGCGTAAAGGCGGAGCCAGTCCGGGCGGCATCATCACCACCGTGCTCATGAGCGCCGTCATGCTCTGGGTCGGCTCCGTCGCTATCTCCTACTACGGTAACATCGCCCGCATTTCCTATTACTGCGACCTCGCAGCAGCGCATACTCGCGGAGAAGGTAACCCGGCCATGCCTTGGTTCACCCAGGCTAAGAATGCTCTGCGCAAGGCTGAGGCAACAGCCTGGCTGCGCCATATCGACCCGCTGGAGTCCTCCGCCCAGGCCAACTTGGCCTGTCTGGTTGCCTACGGCTGCTCGCTCTCTGAGCCGGAATTCACCCGATTCTACAACGAACGCCTGGCACACTGCGGCGTACCGCATGCCTCGCGCTTCCTCGAACTCTTCCGCGACCCCGGTCTGCGGACGCTCGTGCAGGAAAATCGCTATGTCACCCTCTTGGAAAATGAGCGTCTCAACGCCTTTCTGCAAATGGGCAACACCGCCGAAATTCTCGAAAAAATCATCTGATACCACTTATGACGGCCATACTCATCCTACTGCCCCTATTGGTCATCATCGGAGCTATCGTCTATTTCAGACACAGGCAGGCCGCGCAGCGCAACGCCATCAGCTTCTCCACCTACGACTGCCAACAGGCCTTTGAGAACATTCTGACACAGTTACCTTGCGCCATGCCCGAGCGCCTACTTATCGAGAAAGAGGAAGACTCCGTATTGATGCTCGACAGCATCATCAGGCTCCGGATTCACTAACACCCTGTACAAAAGTACGCCATACTTCCTTTGGCTCTTGAATTGGCGGGCAAAAAAGTGTAAAATCCCTGCGCAATGCAGACAACAACCGAGGATGATTCGATACAGAACAAGCCGGAAAATAACAGCGGCTGGGGAGAGGGTGCGCGCTTTCTTCTGACGGCGGCCTGTGCCATCATTGTGCTTTTCGGGTTGAAAGAGGCTCGTGACATGCTGCTGCCGATTGTCATGGCAATCTTCCTGGCAGTCATCAGCTATACCGTCACGGCGCTGCTGCGCCATCTGCTCCGCTTCCCTCATTGGTTGGCCGTCTTCTTTACGGTGGTGGTGGATGCCGGCATCATCTATGCCGCCGGCTCCCTCATTCGCGTGCTGGCCTCCGACATGCAGGCCACGCTGGAAGGCGATTTCATGGTGAAAATGCTCGATAAATACGAGGCTATCATGGGCTTTCTGACGGATTGGGGCTACGGTGAGCTTGCCCAGCAATTCATCCAGAACCCGCGCGAGTTCATCTCGCCCAAGTTGATATTGTCAGCCTCGCAAGCACTGGGCGGACAGGTTATCGCCATGACATCGGTGACAACCCTCGTGCTCGTTCTCATGACCTTCCTGCTGGGTGAAGCCCCCCTCTTCATGCGCAATTTCCGCTCTATGCCCAACAGCGGTAAGGGCAAAGATAAGGTCATCTCCGCCCTGAAAGGAATACAGCGCTACCTTTTCATCAAAACAGTCGCCAGCGCCACCACCGGCCTGCTGGCCTGGTGGCTCTGCCACCTCATGAAAGTGCCCTTTGCTTTCCTATGGGGTGTGGTAGCCTTTCTGCTCAACTACATTCCCACCATCGGCTCCATTGTCGCCGCCATACCGCCCATTCTGCTGGCGCTTGTCATGGGCTCCCTGGGCGATGCGCTTGTAGTGTCTGCGGGCTATGTTTTCATCAACTTCATGATAGGCAACGGCGTCGAGCCGCTCTTCCTGGGCAAGCAGTTCGGCATTGCCACCTCCGTGGTGTTGCTGTCCGTGATACTGTGGGGCTGGGTGTGGGGGCCCTGCGGCATGCTGCTTGCCGTACCGATTACGGTGATGATTAAGCTTGCGCTGGAGAACTCGCACGACCTTGCATGGGTGGCAACCCTCATCGATGATAATGCCAAGCCATCCTCAGAAGATATCAAAGACAACAAATTCAATTCATAACATACGCATCAACATGCATTCATTCGCATACAACAACGGCACCCTGTGCTGCGAAAGCGTGAACCTCGCCGACATCGCCTCCGCAGTCGGCACCCCCACATTTGTGTACAGCCGCAAAACTATCACGGATGACCTTGCGGAGCTCAAACAAGCCCTGGCACCGCTGGATGCCCATGTGGCATACGCCGTCAAAGCCTGCTCGAACAAAGCCATCCTCAACCTCATGGCGCAGCAGGAAGTGGGCTTCGATATCGTCAGCGGCGGAGAACTGTGGCGCGTGGTAAACGCCGGCGGCGACTCAACCCGTTGCACCTACGCCGGCGTGGGCAAGACGGAGGCGGAGATTCGCTATGCGCTTTCCCTGAATATCTACTGCTTCAACTGCGAGAGCGAGAACGAGCTGCGCGAAATTAACCGCATTGCGGGCGATATGGGCGTGAAAGCCCCGGTGGCCGTGCGCGTGAATCCGCACGTGGATGCCCACACTCACAAATACATCACCACCGGCACCAACGAAAACAAGTTCGGTGTGGACATCACTCGCATCGAGGAGCTGTATGCCACCATCGCCGCTGAAATGCCCCACCTGCATATTCGCGGCCTGCAAATGCACATCGGCTCCCAGCTCACGGAGATAGCCCCCTTTGTGAACGCCGTGAAAAAAGTAGCCCCCATTGCCCTGAAGTTCAAGGAACTCTACGGCATCGAATTCTGGAGCATCGGCGGAGGCATCGGTATCGTATACGATGGCTGCCTGGCCTCCGGCAAGGAAGAGTGGTGGGCTGCCCATCCCGAGCAAATCACCCTGACAAGCTACGCCGAGGCACTTATCCCCCTGCTGCAACCGCTTGGGCTTAAAATTCTTGTAGAGCCGGGAAGACGACTGGTAGGCAATGCTGCCTGCATGCTGACCACCTGTCTGTACGAGAAGAAAGGCGAAGCCAAGACCTTCAAGATGATTGATGCCGGCATGAACGACATCATCCGCCCCGCTCTCTACGAGGGCTACCACGAAATCTGGCCGGTGAAGGAACACAGCGGCGACACTATTGTGGCCGACATCGTAGGCCCCATCTGCGAGAGCGGCGACTTTCAGGCACAGAATCGCGAGATAGCCGATGTGAAGCCCGGCGAGATACTGGCCGAGATGAGCGCCGGAGCCTATGGCTTCAGCATGGCCAGCACCTACAACTCTCGCCCCCTGGCCGCAGAGGTGTTGGTGGACGGCGACAAGTGGCACATAATCCGCCGCCGCCAGACCTGGGAGCAGATAGTGGAAGACGAGTGCCTGCCCGAGTAACAACGCGCCATGATTACCCTTACCAACCTGACCGCCGGCCCCGAAATCGGTGCTAACTGCTACCTGCTGGACATGGAGGGCTCCCGCATCGTGCTCGATTGCGGTATGCACCCCAAGCAGGACGGCAATGCCGCCAAGCCGAACTTCTCACTTATAGGCGCCGCCGATCCCGATGCCATCTTCATCACCCACTCCCACCTGGACCACATCGGTACCCTGCCCGTGTTTCAGGATGAGTACCCGCGCGCCGAAGTCATCATGACCGTCGGCACGGCCGAGGTGGGCGATGCCATGCTGCACAACTCTGTCAATGTGATGACAGCCAAGCGCATGGGCGAGGGTATCATCGAATACCCCTTCTTTACCCATGGCGAACTGCAACGCCATGTCAATGCCTGGGTCACGCGCCCCTACAACGAGCCATTCCGCACCGGCAGCAACGGCACCGTGCTTGCCACCCTGCACGATGCCGGGCATATTCTTGGCTCCTGCGGCGTGCTGCTGGAGGGCATGAGCGGCACCACGGTATTCTACACCGGCGATGTGCAGTTTGAGAATCAGACGCTTATCGGCGGGGCGGATTTCCCCCAAAGCGGGGTAGATGTGCTCATCATGGAAAGCACGCACGGCCTGGCTGACCGCTCACCGGATTACACACGCGAAAAGGAACTGCGGCGCTTTGCCCAAGCCATCCGCGAGGTACTGGAGGGCGGCGGCGCCGTACTCATCCCCGTATTCGCACTGGGCAAGAGCCAGGAACTTCTCTGCGAAATCGGGCGCTTTAAGCGCGAGGGACTCATCCCCGATGCACCTGTCTATTTCGGCGGACTGAGCTCCAAAATCACACAGGTCTACGACCGCCTGTGCGACAGCACTCCCCGCTTGAAACCCGGCTACCGGCTCAAGGATGACGTCGAGACGCACGGCCTGCCCAAGCAGGACAAGGGACCGCTTGTCGCCACCCCCGGCAACATTTACCTCGTTTCCAGCGGTATGATGAGTGAGCACACCGTCTCCTACAAAATGGCCGCACAGGTACTGCCGCACAAGAACGACGCCATCCTCTTTGTGGGCTACAGCGATCCCGAATCCCCCGCGGGACGCATCAAGGCCACCAAGCCGGGTGAGAATGTGAAACTCAACGGCAAGGGGCAGGCTTATCCCCTGCTTTGCCGCACCGAGTGCTTCGATTTCTCCGGCCACGCTACGCGCTCTGCTCTGGTGGACTACGCCTGCCGTCTGCGCCCGCATACCATCGTGCTCGTTCATGGTGATGAAGACGCCATGGCCAGCATGCAGGCCACGCTCACCGATGCTCTGCCGGACACACGCGTACTCTGTCCCCGCCCGGGCAAGACAGTGCGTTTAGCCTGATATCGAACACCTTTGCCATGCTTTCCAAACTTTTCGATAAAAATCGCAAGCTCATAAAGCAAGCGGAAAAGGGCAACACGGCAAAGGTGTTGAGCCTCCTGAAGCAAGGAGCTGACATCAACGCTACAGATGATGACGGGTGGACGGCGCTTCACAGCGCCATCGGTATGAACCATTGGGAAACGGCGGAGGCTCTTATTACCGCCGGAGCGGAGGTGAATACTCGCAGAAAAGAACAACTGCTTGACACCACTCCGCTCATGGATGCCGCCGCGCGTGGCAGCCTCAGCACCGTAAAAGCGCTGCTGGAAGCGGGCGCGGAGGTGAATGCAGCCACCACCTTGGGCACGACCGCACTCATCTATGCGGCTTCTGATGGTAATGCAGATATTGTACGCCTGTTACTCGATGCCGGGGCAGATGTGCATGCCCGCAATGATAGTCATAACGCACTCAGCGCAGCACTCTGGACTTCGCACACCGAAGCAGCGGAACTATTGCGCGCAGCCGGAGCAACGCTCAACCTGCCCGAAGCAGCAGAAAGCGGCGACATGGAGCGAGTAAAGCAACTCTTGCCAACCAGCACAAAGGACGAGCTTGGTGAAGCTCTTGTGCGCGCGGCTCACGGTGAGCACTCGGACATTGTGCGTATGATGCTCAGCGCCAAGGCAAACGTCAACGCAAAGGACGAAGACGACAACACCGCCCTGCACCACGCTGTGCGCTGGGGCTATACGGATATAGTGGAGCAGCTTCTTGCAGCCGGGGCGGATGCCAATCTCCCCAACGATGACCGGGAAACCGCTTTCTGGCTTGCCGTCTGGGCTGGCAAAACGGAATGTCTGCGCATGCTCTTAGCTCATCAGGAGATAAAGAACATCAACCGCAAGCTGGATGGCACCACCATGCTGCATATGGCAGCCGCTACGGGACAAGCCGAAATCGTGCGCATGCTGATCGACGCCGGCGCTGATATCAATCTCAAAAACACCTACTTCAAAGAAACACCGCTAGCAAGCGCCTTGAGTAATAATCGCAAAGAAGTCGCAGAAATTCTCCGTGCCGCAGGAGCCATTTGATTCTAAGAACATTATCGATATCATATGAAACTCATGAGAATCTTTTCAGCTTTTTTGCTAATTGTGAGCGCTGCCATTTTTACATCAGCACATGCAGCTTCGGTTAGTCCCAAACGCACTTACAAAATTGCGACTCAGAAAGCTTTTAAGGAGTTAGTCGCCGATATGGCCGACTCGATGCAGCCGACCACTTTTGTCGAGTTCCAAAAGAAAATGACACCCGATTTTCTGAAAGACCTGAATCGAGCGATGTATTTCAATCATGCGACACACTATTATTACTATTTTAACAACAACCAAGTTCAAATAAAATTTAAGTTCGCTGACAGCGCCCTCTTACTTGCAGCGCATCGTAAACCTATATTGCGGAGAAAGCTGACCTCAGACCAAAAAAAAGCTCTGAAAATAGCAGAAGATTGCCTAAAGCGGAGCGTAAAGCCAACGATGAGCCGCATGGAAATTGTAGCAGCATTGCATAACGAAGTAGGCAAACTCTGTGAGTATGACAATAGCCCCCCAGGGCAGAGTTGCGTCAGATTATTACTTCATCATAAGGGCGATTGCGGAGCCTATGCGCGGACCTTGTATCTGCTTTTGAGCATGGCTGATATTCCCTGTCATGTAATACAGGGGCACAATGTCAATGCCGGTGGCCCCCACTGCTGGAATTTGGTTCAAATGGATTCTGAGCACTGGTATCACGTTGATTCATGCAAAGATGACAGGTTTGGAAAGAATAATCCCTATAAATACTTCGGACTTACGGATGAGCAAAATAGACGATTCCACGTTTGGGATGAAATATCTTTTCCTAAAACTCCGAATGAAAGATTGGAGCCGCCGCCCGCCGAGCGGGCTCAAAAAAAGCAGGCTAACCAAACTGCACACTAGTAATAAGCCGAAAATTGCAGCTATCCTTCAGCGGCGAACTCAGCTTCCGTCTGTTCGATAGCGGTGGTAAGCTCCTCCCAGCGGGTGTAGAGAGCCTCGGATTCACGCTCGAGAGATTGGTATTGCTGCGTGAGCTCCATGAGTTTCTGATTATCGCTCATGTTAGCCGGGTTTTCCAGTTCGGCTGAGACCGCATCTTTGGCCTCATCTTTTTCAGCGATAGCGAGTTCAACCTGCGCCAGCTCCGTCTGCAAGGGCTTCAGAATACGGGTACGGCGCTCACGCTCCAGGGCACGAGCACGGCGCGCCTCCTTCTTGTTGGCAATACCGGCAGCGGGGTCGGTCGAGGTGGCCGGAGCGGCGGCACCACTCGCCGCCTCCTTCAGGCGACGTTCCTCGGCTTCCACAGTTTCAATGTATTGCGACACATTGCCATGGAACAGACGCGGAGCATGCCCCAGGCGGAACTCCAATACCTTGTTGACGATGGGGTCGAGGAATTGACGGTTATGAGAAACAATGCAATATGAACCGGGATACTCGGCCAGAGCCGCCTGCAAGACATCCTGACTCTGGAAGTCCAGGTGGTTGGTCGGCTCGTCCATGATGAGGAAGTTGGCGGGTTTCAACAACATGCACACCAAGGCCACGCGCGAGCGCTCACCACCGCTCAATACCCCGATTTTCTTGAAAACATCATCGCCACGGAACAGGAAACAGCCCAGAATGTTGCGCACCAAGGGGCGCGTCTCGCGACTGGCGGCAGCCTCCACACACTCCAGCACGGTCTGCTCATTGTTCAACACATCGGCATGAGTCTGGGAGAAAAAGGCCACCTGCGTGTGATGACCGAAAGAGAACTTACCGGCATCGGGTTCCTCGGTGCCGGATATCAGGCGTGTGAAAGTGGACTTGCCGGAGCCGTTCACGCCGACAATGGCGATACGGTCTCCCTTGTCCATACGGAAGTCGTAGCCATCCAGCAGGCGGATGGAGCCGTATGCCTTGCTGGCTTTTTCCAGTTGCACCACCGTATTACCACCGGGTGGAGGCGGCGGGAAATGGAAACTCATCACCGCGTCATCATCTTCCACCTCAATGAGTTCAATCTTCTCCAGCTGCTTGATACGGCTCTGAGCTTGGCTGGCTTTAGTGGCCTTGGCGCGGAAACGGTCGATGAATGCCTGCGTCTTGGCAATCTCGCGCTGCTGAGCTTTTGCCTGACGCAGCAGGATTTCCTTGCGAGCCTTGCTTTCTTTCAAGTAGAAAGAAAAATTGCCGGAGTATTCCTCCGCGCGGCCATGATGGAACGCAATGGTGCGGGTCACGAGGTTATCGAGCAGAGCGACATCATGGCTGATGATGCAGATAGCCCCGCGATAGTTGCGCAGGTTCTGCTCCAGCCAACGCTGGCTCTGAATATCCAGGTGATTGGTCGGTTCGTCCAGCAGCAGCACCTCCGGCTCCTGTAGCAACAGGCGAGCCAACGCAATACGCATCTGCCAGCCACCTGAAAACTCACCGCAATCGCGCGTGAAATCCTTATCTGCAAAGCCCAATCCTCGCAGAATCGACTCCGTACGCGGACGCAGCGAGGCGGCATCGCGGTCTTGCAGTATCAACTCCAACCGCCCGATTTCCTCCAGCGTATCGCGATACTGCTCACTATCAGCGGGCAGAGTCTGAAGCTCAGCGGAAAGCTCATCCACCGTCTGTTGCAACTCCACAATGTTGCCCACGGAGCCCAGCACCTCATCCAGCAGAGGGCGCCCGGAAATATGGATACCATCCTGCGGCAGATAGCCCACATGCGTGTGCTTGGGCAGCAACACCTTGCCGTGGTCAGGCTCCTGCACACCCACAATGCACTTCATGAGGGTGGATTTACCGGCACCGTTCTGCCCCGCAAAAGCGATGCGCTCCCCCCGTTCCACAACGAAAGAGAGCGAATCGAAGAGTACGCGGGGCCCGAACTCGATGTGCAGGTCCTGTACGGCAAAAACCATTACTTACGCAGCTTGCTATTCCAGCGGGAGATGTTGGAGGCCTGCTCCTCGAAGAGGTCGGTGCAGTCGTCGAGGATCTCGATGTCGAGAATCTTGTCACCCTGGCGCACAGAATCCACAACCTTTTGGTCATCGGCAGAGCAAACCTCGCCGAAGATGGTGTGCTTGCCGTTCAGCCAATCGGTGGGAACATGAGTGATGAAGAACTGAGAGCCATTGGTGCCCTGGCCGGTCCAAGTCTTGCCGGCATTGGCCATGGCCAGCAGCCCGGGACGGTTGAACTTCAGGTCGGGGCGGCACTCATCATCAAACTGATAGCCGGGGCCACCACAGCCCGTACCGTCAGGGCAACCACCCTGAATCATGAAATCGGCAATCACGCGGTGAAAGTTGAGGCCCTTGTAGTAGCCCTTGCTTGCCAGATTCAGGAAGCTGGCGGCAGTCATGGGGGTCTTGGAGGCGAAAACGGTCAGGTTGATATCGCCACGGCTGGTCTTGATGGTGATTTTCTTGTCAGTTGCCATGCGCGCACCATACCAGCAGGCGCGTGCGGATGCAAGCCGGAAGCGTGACATGCCTCACCCAATTCCTCATTTTTACCGCTTCTAACACACTTTTTTTGCCAGTCATCAACTTTTATCTTTACATGAGAGACAGGATTTTTATAATGATGGCACTATGAATATGCGTACCACACTTATGCTGATGGCCGCTACAATAGCGCCCGTCTACGCACAACAACCGGCTGACTCAGCCGCTCAGGTTTTTACAAGCCTGGCTACCCCCGCAACTGCAACCACTGCTACCGCTGCTCAGAGAGCTGCCGCTTATCCGTCGCTTGCCCACATTCCCGGCGATGTAGAAATGATATTCACGCTCAATCAACTGGGCATCATTTCCGAGCTTATCAGCGACGCCACCGGCGAGACCGACATGCCCTGGATGGCCAACCTGCAAGGCTTCTCCATTGCAGTGGGCAAAGGTATGCTGGATACCATGAAAGCCATAGAGCCTATCTTGCAGAGAGAGGTGGATATGCCAATGGCAGGCAATGCGGTTGACTCAGTTCGAGCCATCATGAAGAAGCTCGCCAAAGCCTATGAAGAGGCCGGGAAAAAAGCCGCGCTTGATGCGTTGCAAACAGCCAAGCTTCCCCCCATCTACGCCGTGCTGACCGGCACCCCCGGAAGCGAGGGAGTGCTCAGCAACTGGCTCGATATTGCCGTGTCTGAGATGCAGAGCGACATCAGCGAGGACGACGAGAGCGAGCTTCGCGAGGCCGTGGAAATCAACGGCTACAAGGGCATTAAAGTCCGGCTGCGCGGCGATATGTTCATTTCGACGGGCTACCAATACAATGAGGAAACCGATAAGGCTGAAGAAATTCCCCTCACGGCAGAGGAAAAAGCGATTTCGGAGGCTATCGACAAGCGTTATTTCTATGTTCTGCTCAAGCAGCAGGGCAATGCGATTGTAGGTGTCATTTGCGAAAATCCCGAGGCTATATCCATCCCCACCAAGGCCGAAGACTCCGTACTGGCTACGGATAAATTGACAGCAGCCGATGCCAACCTGGACAAGTCTCCCCTGCTTCTGAGCTGGAACGCCCCCGGGCTCAGCGCCGCCATCAACTCCCTGCAGATGACGCCCCTCAAAACGTTTAGCCGCCTGACGAGTGACACCTTTGCGGAACTGGCTGCCACAGACCCCGGCAAAGCCGCCACCTGGAAAGCTGCTGCAGACGGCACCATCCGCCTTACCGAGATGGTCAGCAAAATGCTCATCCCCGATGGCAAAACCCCCGACACCACCCAGCTGTGGATGACCGATGGCGCCCTCCATGTGCAATGCGACGCCCCGGCTAACGGCACCTCCTACACCCCCGGCAAACTGGCTCTTACCGCCCAGGCAGAAAAGCCCTCGACCATTCTTTACCTCGAGAGCACTCCTTACACCTCTGCCAACCTGCCGGATGGGAATCAGCTGCTGGATGCCATTGTCAATGTAGCCGAAGGTTATGCCGCCACCCAGAACGACGCCGATGCCATCAACGCCCAGATAGCCATGGCCAAGATGTTCATTCCGGACGTTAAGTCGCTCTGCGGTGCCTTCAAAACCATCGGTAGCGGCATGGGCAACAGCAATGCCATCGTTGTGGACAACGCCGGCAGCATGCCCGCATTCCTTACAGGCAGCAAGGAGAGCAGCACTTCCATCCCCCGCATTGCTTTCTACTCCGGCGTGACCGACCGCGCTAAGCTGAGCGAAGGCTGGCAGCAAATCATCACCCTCGCCGGTGAAGTGGCTACCAAGGTAGGCAGCGACCCCTCGGTCGTCAACATGCTGCCCATCATTCCCACCCCCGGTAAGGACAACACCACCACCTACAGCATCGGCCTGCCCTGGTTCACAGCCGATTTAGGCCCCGCCGTAACAGTGAGCGACACCGCCTTTGCTGCCGGTTCCTCGCCTGCATTCAATGCAGAAATCGCCGCAGCCGCTACCGGTAGTGTTGACTTTGCCGGCACCGTCTTCAGCATCAAGTTCGATGCACTTGCCACCACGGCTCGCGGCATTGCCGACGAGCTGCAGGCAGTAGCCAAGGCCGAAAGCGAACCGCTGACTCTCGGAGTGGAGGGTGAAGCCCCCGCAGTCGTTACCGAGGACGAATCCGAAGAAAGCGCTGATAGCACCGAGGAAGAAAAGTCCTACATCGAAGAGGAAGACTACGAAGAGGAAACCGACCACTACGTGTACAAGGCTCCCACTCCTGCCGAGACACGAGCAGAGTCGTCCAAGATGATTGCCGAGACCTGCGAGAACATCGCCAAGTTTGCCGAGCGCATGGACGGCACCTGCACCATAGCGGGCGAGCAAGCCTCTCTTCGCATACAGCTTAAGCTGAAGAAGAAATAACCCATCTCCGCAACCTTGCAATCGAAGGCCGCGTTCTTTCCGGAACGCGGCCTTCTTCTTTACCTCATGAATACGACGTCGGTACAATGAGGAAAAGACCATTTGAGGAAGCATGAAGGACATAGTTGGATAGACAAATTACGATAGACAAGTTGGTTGTTCGGCGGGCTTTCGCCCGCGGGTAGACGCGGAATTCATAAGCCCCGCACAGCGGGGCGACAGCTCATAGGCAGGGGTGAGCGAGCGACAGCTCGCGTAACCCCTGTTACCGGAATAAGTAGAAACAGAGCCCCGTTTCACGGGGCTCTCAATATTTTTTTTACTCAATACCCGGGGTTTCCGC
>JAUNRE010000049.1 GCA_030535795.1 Akkermansia sp. | reverse complement strand
ACTATACTTTCGCCCCGCGTTGCGGGGCTTTCCAATTCGGCGGGCTGTTGCCCGCCGAACAACACAACTTGTCTATCGTAATTTGTAACTTGTCCATCCTACTATGTTCTCCTCCCCCACGACACCGAAGCCCCGCGGATGGCGGGGCTTCGGTGTTTTCGGGGCTGAGAGCGGGGAGCCTCAGCTTGCCGACCATGTGATGGTGCGGCTGTAAAGCTCCCCGGGGCGCAGCTCGATGGTGGGGAAATGGGGACGGTGGGGAGAATCCGGGAAGTTCTGAGCCTCCAGCGCCACACCGCCGCGCTTGAGCGGCAGGTAATCACCGGTGTATACCTGCAAGCCGGGCGCATCGGTGCACAGACGCAGCGTCACCTTGCCGTTTGTCAGCACGGCAGCCTCGCGCATGCCGGCTTTTGCGGGCAATACATAGTTGTCATCGTAGCCGCCGGCAATGGCATCGGGCGCGTTGCGCTCACCCAGACAGGCAGGTGATGTCAAATCATAGAGCGTACCGTCTACCGGCACGATGCTACCGGTGGGGATATTGGCCACCATGGGGGTGTAAGCCGAAGCATTCACCTGAAGCATGTGGTCATCCATCGTTCCCGTACCATTGAGGTTCCAGTAGGCGTGATTCGTCAGGTTGAGCAGCGTGGGGGCATCCGTCTGCGCCGTCAATGTCAGAGAAAGCGTACTGCCGCAAAGCGAATACTCTGCCTTGGCCGTCACCGTGCCGGGGTAGCCTTCTTCACCATCGGGCGACACCAGGCTGAGAACCAGGCGGGAATCCGAGGCTTCCTCCACCGTCCAGAGGCGATCCGAAAAGCCGACCAGGCCGCCATGCAGGTGGTTCGGGCCGTTATTGACGGCCAGCTTGTACACACGACCATCCAGCTCAAAGGAACCGCCGGCAATGCGGTTCGCCACACGGCCGCAGACCGCACCGCAGTAGCAGGTATCTTCCTGAATCTGTTGCGGGGTCTTGGGGCCGTAGAGCCAATCCGTCCCACGGTATTCAAAACTGAGCAAGCGCGCCCCGATGGGAGAGATTCGCACGCTCAGCGCCTCCGAACGCAGGGTGTAAACGCCCTGATTTTCACACGATTCTGTAGTAGGTTGCATCATATGTTATCTGATTTGGAAAATTAATCGGGCAGATTCTGAGCCCAAGCCTTGAGCTTGCCGTTGATAAACTCGGCATACGCCACATTGCGCGGCACAAACATGGTGCTCGAAGAATAATAGGGAGTGTAGGCGCCCCAGCCGTAGCCATCATAAAACGGCGGGTAGAGGCCATCGTTCATCACCGTAATCGGCTGGTAGCCCTTGTAGTACCAGCGCTCGATGTTTTTACCGTTGCGATAGGCCTGATAGGGAGCCCCATTGGGTTTACCCCAGGCCAGGAAAACGGCATCGCGCGACATCCCCTCGGCGAGACGCCCCTGACGTACAAGCGATTGCTGTGCAGGCGGCAAGGCGGAGAACATAGCGGGATGCGCCGCAATGCGCGACGCGGGAGTGGACGACTGACAGGAGGAGAGAGAAAGCCCCGACAGAACTACTGCTGCCATCAGAATGAACCGATGCTTGATGAGTGCTTTCATACGTGCATGACATTACCACGAAATTTCTTGCTTGCCAAGTAAAAAAAACAGTGGTAGATTAACGTGCAGAGACATGAAAGCGATTGTACCTATTATTGCATTGATGGCAGCCCCCGCGCTGATATCCCCCGCTTTTGCAGCAGCCGGTGCATTGGAAGGCTACCTGCCCACGGACGGCACGATGAAAGCCGGCATTGCCGTAGCGCCTCAATTCACCCCAGAATTCGGCAAAATGCAGCAGGAGCTTGCTGCAAAGCTGCAGGCCGCCACCCCCGAAAAGCAGAAAGCTTTCATGGAGAAGTACAATCCCCTTGTACTGCCGGAATACGACAAAGACCTGTGGGCCGACAAGGCAGCCTACGATGCCTACAAGGCTGAGTGGAAGAAGGCACAGCTCACCGCCCTGCGCGAAGTCGCCATGGGACTGCGCTCCGAAGGCGGCAACCGCTGGACCGTGCTTTCCCTGACGGTCGACCCCAAGACTCGCCGCAGCGCCCCCCTTACCATCAGCGCACTGACTTATGACTCCGAGCGCAACGTCTGGATTTCCAACAACGGTGAGCTCAAGGCAGCCGATTTCCAGGCCACGGAAGACCACGTGATGGGTGCCCAGACCGGCACCGAGTGGACTCTCACCAAGGAGGACTCCCTCTCCCGCCTGACGGAGACGGTGCGTTTCTCCCGCACGACGGACGGCAAGGGCGTGTACGTATCCTACGCCTTTGATGAGCGCTCTACCATCTCCAACAACGTGCTCGCTCAGGGTTCCTACATCCTGCTCTTCCCGGTGAAAACAAACCAGGTGAACATGGGTACCCCTGGTAGCCGCTGATAACGGCAAAGCCGCACACTTTTCCGAACGCCGCCGGTCTGTACAGCCCGGCGGCGTTTGTTGTCTTGCCAAGCCGGTGTGCTGAATTGTTGCCCCCCCCATCACGCGTTCGATCACGCGTACGAACACGCTTTTTGTTTGCAAAGCGAGAGCAAACAGAGTAAAATAGCGGGCGTGAAACTTGCAACGCTCAGGCACAGTGTGGTGAAATTGTTAGTATTCGGTAGCGTCCTACTCTACCTCGGGGTTGATTTGCTGATATGGCATGGCCCTGTATGGCACACCATGTATGGTGACAAAGCCCCTGCCCCTGAGCCACATGAAATTGTGGCGGAGGTGTACGGAGAGCCGCTTACCGTGGCACAGTTGAATCGCTACGAAGCCGAGCAGGATGCCCTCGCAGGGCGAGACAAGCCGCAGGCTGCACGCCGAGCCTCGATGCTGATGGAGCTGGTGCGCCAGAAGCTGGTGCGCATTCGCACACGCTACAACAGCAAACAACTGCCCGACTGCCGCGCCAAAGCCGAGCAGGAAATCAGCCGACTTGCCACCCGCGCGGCCGATGACGATGCGTTCGATGCCTGGCTCAAAGGCCAAGGCTACGCCGACCGCAAGCAATACACCGACCGCCTCACCACACGCCTGCAAAGCGCTGCCCTGCTGGAAAGAGCCGTAGCGCCTCACTGCGAGGTGAGCGATGAGGAAGTCGAGCAAGTTTACGCCCGGCTGGCAGACGAACTGCCCATGCCCGCCTCGCGCACGGTCAGCCACATCTTCCTCGAAACGCTCCACAAAGACCCCGCCACCGTGCGACAGCAGGCGGAGGAGCTCCTGCAACGCGTGCAGCGGGGCGAAGATTTTGCAGCACTGGCTCGCGAGCACAGCCAGGACGCCAACACCGCCCCGCGCGGCGGCCTGCTGGGACGCATGGATGACACCACAACACGCCCCCTGCCCGAGCTGCCCCTTTTCGGCGACAACGCCATCCCCCCTGCTACGCCCACTCTGGTACAGAGCAAATGGGGCTGGCATATTCTGCTGGCCGGAGACATAGCCCCGGCACGCAAGCTCACCGCCGATGAGTGCCGACAAAGCATCCGCTCCGCCATTGCCAGCGTGCGCCGGGAACAAGCGCTCGATGCCTGGTACAAAAGCGCCTTAAAAGAAGGATTTTTCAAAAAACGCATCAAAACAAATGTCAAGTGATACCATAACCGTGAGCCGCGCAGAAGGCGGCCTGCGCGGTACGATTACCGTGCCCGGAGACAAGAGCATATCCCACCGCGTTGCCATCTTGGGAGCCTTGTCACGCGGTAGCATGCAAGTACGCAACTACCTGTGCAGCGAGGATTGCCTCAACACCCTGCGTGCCATGCAGCAACTGGGCGCCACCGTCACCCCCGGCGATTGCCCGCAGAACTTTACCCTGACCGGCACAGGCATGAGGATGCACGCCCCGGCACACGACATTGATTGCGGCAACTCCGGCACCGGCATGCGCCTGATGGCCGGCATGCTGGCCGCACAGCCATTCAGCAGCCGCATGTTCGGCGATCCCTCCCTGAGCAGCCGCCCCATGAAGCGCATCATCGAGCCGCTCTCACAGATGGGAGCTCGCATTACGGCCTGCGGCGAGAAGCCGGGCTGCGCCCCCTTGCAGATAGACGGCACCGCGCTGCACGCCATCTGCTACGAGCTCCCCATGGCCAGCGCTCAGGTCAAAAGCGCCGTGCTGCTGGCCGGGCTTTTCACCGAGGGAACCACCAGCGTGCACCAGCCGGCAATCACCCGCGACCACACGGAACGCCTCTTCGAGCACTTCGGTATCCCCTGCACCCTTTCGGCGGATGGACTCACCATCTCCATCAACGGTCCTGCGGACATCACCGCGCGGGATATCACCGTACCGGGCGACATCTCCTCAGCTGCGTTCTGGCTGGTAGCTGCCAGCATAGTGCCGGGTAGCGAAGTTACCCTGCGCCATGTCGGGCTGAACCCCACACGCGGAGCCGTCATCTCGGTTCTGCGCCGCATGGGGGCTGATATCAGCATCACCAACTGCTACAACGAAGGCGAGCCATACGGCGATATCACCGTACGCAGTGCGGAGCAACTCACCGGCACGGTTATCCGCAAGGCCGAAATCCCCAACCTCATCGATGAAATCCCCGTGCTGGCTGTCGCCGCCGCCTTTGCCGAGGGCACTACCAGCATCCGCAATGCCGCAGAACTGAGAGTCAAGGAGAGCGACCGCATCTCCACCACCGTGCACAACCTGCGCGCCATGGGGGCTGAGGTGGTTGAGTTCGAGGACGGCTTTGCCGTATCGGGCGGGCAGCCGCTGCACGGAGCCGAGCTGGACAGCTACCACGACCACCGCATCGCCATGAGCTTCCTGATGGCAGGCCTGAATGCCGATGGCTGCACCACCCTGCACAACTGTGCCAATATCAACACCTCCTATCCCGGCTTTGCAGAACACCTGCACATGCTGACACACTGATTTACTGCCGCATGCCCCGAATCACAGAGGAATGTGTCGCGCGCATCAAAGACTCTGCCGATGTGGTGGAGATAGTGGGGCGTTACATCCAGCTGCGCCGCGCCGGTAACGCGTGGAAAGCCTGCTGTCCCTTTCACAACGAAAAGACACCCTCCTTCAGCGTCAACCCGGCGCGACAGACCTTCAAATGCTTTGGCTGCGGAGTGGGCGGCGATGCGGTCAAGTTCATCATGATGTTCGAGAACCTCGACTACCCCACCGCCCTGCGCCGTGTGGCCGACATCAACGGGATACCCGTCATCGAGGAAGAGGAAAACCCGGAAGCCGCACGCCGCCGCTGGCTGCGCAGCCGCGTGATAGAAGCCAACAAGCTCGCCGCCGAATACTACCACCGCCAACTCTGCCGCAGCAAGGAAGCCGACCATGTGCGCGCTTACCTGAAATCGCGCGAGTTCAATATCGACATCGCCAAGGCCTGGCAACTGGGCTGGGCACCGCCGGATTTTCAGCCACTCCATCAACAGGCAACAGCCGCCGGCATGGATGCGCGCCTGCTGACGGAAGCCTATCTGCTGGGCAAGGGCTCACGCGGCACCTACCCCGTGTTCCGCGACCGCCTCATGTTCCCCATTCACAACGTACGCGGCGAGGTGGTGGGCTTTTCGGGGCGCATCATGGCCGAGGGACAAGACCCGCGTAAGTATGTGAACACAGCCGAAACCGTTGCCTTCCGCAAGGGCGAGCTCCTCTTCGGGCTCTTCAAGGCAACCGGCCCCATAGCCAAAGCCGGCATGACCGTGGTGGTGTGCGAAGGCCAGCTGGACGTGATAGCCTGCCACGAAAAAGCCGACATACGCAACGCCGTTGCCGGCTTGGGCACCGCCTTTACCGATGAGCACGCCGCGATGCTGCGCAAATACGCCAAAAAGGCCGTGCTCTGCTATGATGGAGATAACGCCGGCATCAAAGCCAGCGAGAAGACATTCCGCAAACTGGCCGCCGTCGGCATGGACGTCTACATGGCCGAGCTACCGACAGGTGAAGACCCCGACTCACTCATCCGAGCACAAGGCGCCGAACCGCTGCGCCAGGCTATCGAGCAAGCCCGCCCCTACCTCGAAGTGCGAGCCGGTATCGAACTGCAGGCCGCTCAGGGAGACGCCAACGCTCGCGCAGCACTCATTCCCCGCATGGCCGATCTGGCAGCGGAAATAACCGACCCGATACGACGCGGTGTTGCCGTGACTGACCTGGCCAGCCGCCTTAACACCGGCTTGGATGACCTGCGATTAACGGTGGAGGAAATCATTCGCAGCCGCAAAAATGCGCCCAAGGAACCGGCTCGCGATACAGAACCGGATGAAGACGACAGCTGGGACGAAGCAATGGCTGCTGCACCACAGGCAACTTTCCGAGCCCCGGAGAAGGTACGCCCCATCCGTCTGCATCCCACTATACGCAATCTCATTACTCACGCAGCGGCAAGCAGTGCTATACAACACGCTCTTGTAGAGCGAATTGAAGAACTGCAAGAACCCATTACCCTGCTGGCCGGCGGCCCCATCCTTCAGCGGTTGCTGGAAAAATTACCCATCCCCGGCAACGCCGCCGCATGGAGCGACTTCCTGCAATCACTACCGGCAGAACAAGCTGCTGCACTGAAGGGGATGAGCAACGATGTGTTGGAGCCAACCGACACCGACACACTGGTAGAGCAAGCCTGTGCCCGAGCCGCACGCGATGCCGTAGAAGCCCGCATTGACATTCTGAAAGCCCGCATTAATCGCGGCAACCTGAGCACAGAAGAGTTCTACTCCATCAGCTCACAAATGACAGAACTGCGCCGCATGCTTAACGCTTATTAAGCTTAGCACTGCGAAGCGTAAGCCACGCACATACTACAGCTACCGAGGCAGAGGATATGATGGGCACCCACGTACTCAGCTCCCCCTTCTGCTCATGGAATATCACCACATACAACGCGGCGAAGAATGATGCTATCAGCAACTGAGCGTAGATACTGCACGCGATAATATAACCCCGGCGCTGCTTGCTTTCAGCAATGGAAAAAGACAGAGCTGTCAAGAATGCAGCAGAACCGCATACAAGTATCGCGGTGAACGCCCGCTTTCGGAAATCGCTCATGCCCATGGAGCAGTTACGCACGTGATCGGCATATGTGTTATCCCGCAGGTACGAATCCACATGCACCACATTGTTAATCAAACGTCCCGTCACATACAGATTCACCTTTTGAGGGGACGGAGCATAGAGGAACGACAAGAAAACATGAGGCACCGCCAGGTTGGAGGTATCGAATGTTCTAAGCTTCAGGTACTCCGGCGTAGCATCTTCTACCAGAGGCTTCAACGCATCCGGTAATGACGCACTCATAGGCTCAATATGCTGTAAATGCAACGAATCCGCCAGCATCTGCGGTTTGAATTTCATTTCACGCACGCCGGAAAGGATTCGAGGAGCCAAGGTCACACCTTCGCTCACATCCTTCAGCGCATGGATATTTACCCTTTTGTCAGGAGTCCAGAAATCACTCTTCACCAACAAAGCACCGGGACGAGACAGACCAAATGTCGTATCCGCAGCAGAACCGCCTTCCGTATGCAGCTCGCTCAGGTGCAACTTAACCATACGTCCTTCCAGCGCAGGGTCGAATTTTGCAGCACTCACCTCATACACGCGCTCATTGGTATACCACACCACGAGCGTTGATATCATAACAGCGCCTATAAGAGCCATTACCAGAGCGCAAGCGGCGCTCGCCACTAACAGAAGAGAACGCAGCATCGGATGCCGGGAGAGAAAGCCATTTGCGGATTCAGCCATACCTGTTCGACAATAGAGCCCGCTCAAGCGTTCAAATAAAACAGATATTTACCGTCTGCGTCCGAAATTTGGCTTGATTGTAACTCTCAATCAGGTATAATAACGCGCAAGAGCTATGATTGAACAGTTACGCAAAAGGCTTCTGGATCGGGATAATCCCGTACGCATTCATCTTATCGGTGTGGCAGGCTCAGGCATGAGCGGGCTTGCCCGCATGCTACTGGAAATGGGACACCGTGTAAGCGGTTGTGACCGAGTGACCAGTGATGAAACGGAACGACTGCAGCAGGCAGGTCTCGTCTTCTCCTGCCCGCACAGTGCCGCCGCTGTGAGCGATGCGGAAATTGTCATCTATTCCAGCGCCATACGCGAAGAAAACGTAGCACTGGCAGCAGCCCGCAAGAAAGGGTGCCTCTGCCTGCGCCGAGCCGAGTGCCTGGCAGCCATTCTCAACAACAAAAAAGGTGTCGTGGTGGCCGGCACTCACGGCAAAACAACAACCTCTGCCATGAGCGCCCACCTGCTGCGCGAAGGGCGTATGCGCCCCTGCCACTACGTTGGTGCTGAGATTCCTGTGCTGGGAGCCAACGCTCACTGGACGGAGGACAACGAATACCTCATTGCCGAGGGCGATGAAAGCGATGGCACCTTGGTGAACTACCTGCCGGAGCACAGCATTATCCTCAATGTCGAGGCGGAACACCTGGATTTCTACCGCGACTTGGATCACATCAAGAGCGTCTTCCACCGCCTCTGCAAGCAGACCCGCGGTAAAATCATCTACTGCAAAACGGATGAAGGAGCCTCCGACGTTTGCTCCCAATATCCCAATACTATTTCCTACGGCTGGCAGGATGCCGACTACACGGCCACCAATGTCACAGTGAAACGCGGCCGCACCCTCTACACCATCAACCACAAGGGCAAGACACTCGGCCGCGTGGAGCTCGGTATTCCCGGCCGCCACAACGTCCTCAACTCACTGGCAGCCACAGCGTTGGCACTAGAGCTCGGGTGCGATTTCGCCAGCATTACCCGCGGATTGGTAAGCTTTGCCGGTGCACGCCGCCGCTTCGAGACCAAGTACCTTTCCCGCGACTACCGTATTGTGGATGATTACGGCCACCACCCCACGGAAATTGCGGCCACCCTGCAAACGGCTCAGAGCCTCAAACCCGAGCGCCTCATCGTCCTCTTCCAGCCGCACCGCTACACACGCACCCAGCTGCTGCGCGACGATTTCGGGCGCGTGCTGCAGAATGTTGATAAGCTTTATGTAGCAGACGTCTACCCGGCCAGTGAGCCGCCCATTCCGGGTATCAGCGGCCAGACGATTGTGGATGCCGTGCAGGAGCATGCTCCCGTGGATGCGGAGTTCCTGCCCGACCTGAGCAAAGCGCACCATGTTGTCGGCAACATCCTTCGCCCGGGCGACCTCTTCATCACCCTGGGAGCAGGCAATGTGCACGAAGCCGGCAAAAAGATTGCAGCCGACCTGCGCGTGCTGGCCGAAATGCAGCAGGAATGCGGCAATGATTTCACCTGCCGCCTCTACGAGCCCATGAGCAAGCACACCACCATCGGCGTGGGCGGCGAAGCTCAGTACTGGATTGAGCCCGACAGCTTCGAGCGCATGCAGGCCGTGGTGAACTTCTTTAAGGATCGCAACATCCCCGTGCATACCGTAGGACGCGGCTCGAACCTCATTGTACGCGAAGGCGGTATACGCGGCGCCGTCATTCACCCCGTTGCCGGCGAGTTCAGCAAGCTCGAGCTTCGGGGCAACAAGATTATCGCCGGCGCCGGCGTCAAGCTCAAGAAGCTCGCCGCCTTTGCCGCTCAAAACGGAATCAGCGGCTTTGAGTGGATGGACGGCATCCCCGGCTATGTGGGCGGCAGCCTGCGCCAGAATGCCGGCGCAATGGATGGCGACATGTGGAGCGTATTCCGCTCTGCTCTCGCGCTGGATGACGATGGCGAAATCGTAGAATTCAGCAAGGAAACCATGCGCCCCGCCCGCTACCGCCTCATCCCCGATTTTGAGCACAACCTCGTGATGCAGGCCACCTTCTGCGGCACCCCCGGCAACCCTGCCGAAATCGAAACCCGTACCGAGGAAAGCCGCGCCAAGCGCAAGGCCAGCCAGCCGGTGGAACCCAGCGCAGGCTGCACCTTTGTCAACCCGGATGAAATACCGGCCGGCAAGCTCATCGATGAAATGGGGCTCAAGGGCTACACCATCGGCGGCGCTCAGGTCTCCACCCTCCACGCCAACTTCATCGTCAACATCAACAAGGCCAAAGCCACCGATGTGACCGAGCTCATCGACTACATTCGCCACAAAGCCAAGACGGAATGCGGCATCACCCTGCGCACCGAAGTACAGGTAGTAGGCGACCGCGAGACAGAGTTCTGATAGAGCGAGCCAACAGATTGTAAATACGATATTTCGATATGAAGACACTGACTAAAGACACCGCCATTGCCCTGCTGATGGGCGGCCCCGGTTCGGAGCGTGAAGTTTCACTTGTATCAGGCAACGCAGTGCTGGAAACCCTGCGAGCAGAGGGATTCACCAACGTAACCCCCGTTGTGGTGGAGAGTGAACGCCCGGCTATCCCCGAGGGCACGGAATTGTGCTATAACATGATTCACGGCACCTACGGAGAGGATGGCGGCTTGCAGGCATACCTGGAGGAACTCGGTATCCCCTACACCGGCGCCGGCTCCGTTACCAGCCGCAACTGCTTTGACAAGATTCTCACCAAAAAGGCGTTCGTTGCAGCAGGAGTACCGACTCCCGCCGACGAAATCATAGCCTCGGGGCAAATGCCCACCATCGGTATCCCCTGTGTCATCAAGCCCCCGTGCGAAGGCTCCTCGGTAGGCGTCAGCATCGTTAAAACGGAGGAAGAGCTTCCGGCAGCCGTAGCAGAGGCCGCCAAGTACGGCACAGACCTGCTGGTGGAAGAATACATCGCCGGTAAGGAGCTGACCGTGGCCATTTTCAACGGCACCGCCCTGCCCGTTGTCCACATCGCCCCGAAACAAGGCTTCTACGACTTCGCCAACAAGTACCCCGCCCTCTCCGGCGCCGTTGGCTCCGACTACATCTGCCCCGCAGACATCAGCGAAGCTGAGACAAAGGCCGTGCAAGAGGCGGCACTGGCGGCTTACAACGCACTCCATGTGGAAGTATACGGTCGAGTTGACGTTCTGCTGACGGATGACGGGAAACCCTACGTCCTGGAAATCAACACCATTCCCGGCATGACAAGCGCCTCCCTTTTCCCCAAGGCGGCGGCGGCAGCCGGTATCAGCTTTGGCGAGCTCTGCACCCGTATCGCCGAGATTTCCCTTAATCAGCCCCGCGGCTGAGTCCACGCCTCCGCATGCCGAAGCCGAAAAACAAATATCGCTCAGAAAAAGATAAAAATGTGCAGCTGCTGGAGAAGGCGCTCTCCATCAAGGAACGCCTCTTCAGCATGCTGGCGCTTAAGCATGGCGCGCGCCGATTGCGCCGCTGGTTCATCATCGCGCTCATAGCCCTGCCCATCTGCTGGCTCATTTACGAAGGCAGCAGCTACGCCTTGGAAAAAGCATACGGCATGAGCATCGACAACATCCACTATGTCTCTCGCCATAAACTGATATCGCGCGCTCAGGCGCTCGAGATACTGGGTATCAAAGATACCGTCAACATGGCTACGCTCGATGTGAAAGGCATGGAAGACCGCCTGGAGGCAGACCCTTGCATCGCAGCGGCCAACATCCGCGCCGAGCTGCCCGAGACGCTTCACATCGAAATAGACGAGCGCATTCCCATCGTCTATGTGGAGATGGCAAACAGCGCCGAGAGCGGCAACACCACGCGGCTTTTCATGGATCCCAAGGGGGTACTCTTCCCCGTAAAGGAAGCGTACCACCGCAACTTCATGAACGCGCCGACCTGGTACCTGAATCCGGAAGACATCAGCAACTTTGCGCCGGGCGGCAGCATAGGCGAGGAAAATTCCCGCCCCATCAAAGAGCTGATAGCCGCCTCCAATGCCTACGACCTGACGGAAATACCCGCCATCCGCGAAATTGTACGCCCCAAGGGTTGGAAACTGATTATCACCCTGGAAAACGGCACCGAAGTGCTGATGCAGGTGTACGGCATCAAGGAACAAATGGCACGCCTCGCCATGCTGTTGGAGCATGCTCGCGCATCCGGCAAAAGCATCCGCAGTGCTAACGTTATTCCCAAAATCAATCCGTCTGTCATCTATGTGGATTCGCCCCCTGCCGAGCCCCGGCAAAACAATTAGCTCAGAGGCTTAAAAAATACGGCATTACAACGCATTTTTACTTGACAGGAGAGTAACTTTCGGGTAGCATCGGGGTGTACAAGTTCCGGTCTGCTGAGATTGGGGCGGGTCTGAGACCCGCTCTTTTTTTATAGCTGACTCACTTTCAAACACCAGAATAACATACCATGGCCGCTACAGACATCTCCGCACTGATTGATTTCTACGTCCGCGAAAAGGATCTTACCCGCGAGCGCGTATTGCAGGCTCTTGAAGCATCGTTCCTCACCGCCTATTCCAAGATGATAGACGGCGCAGACCGCATTCACAACATCCGCGCCATCATCGACCCGCAGAAGAACAGTGTGAAGATTAAGGCTCGCATGGAAATCGTTGAAGATGAAGACTTCTCCGACCCCTTCAACGAAGTGAAGCTTTCCGTTGCTCAGGCCATGGCCTCTCGTTCCGGCAAAAACGTGGAGGTGGGGCAGTACATCAGCATGAACATCACCCCCAAGGACTTCGGTCGCATCGCCGTTCAGACGGCACGCCAGACGATGCAGCAGCGCATCCGCAAAGCTGAGCAGGAAATGCTGGCCGATGCATTCAAAGACCGCGTGGGCGAGCTGGTGACCGGCACCGTACGCCGCTACGACAAGGGCGATGTCATCGTCGAGGTTGACAAGTTTGAGGGTTTGGTACCCATGCGTCAGCGCATACCGGGCGAGGACTACGCCCCCGGCGACCAGATGCGTTTCTATGTGGTGGAAGTGCGCGACGGAGCTCGCGGCCACGAGCTGATTCTTTCCCGCAGCCACCCGAACCTGGTGCGCCGCCTCTTCGAGAGCGAAGTCATGGAGATTTATGATCACACGGTTGAGATTGTCAACATTGTGCGCGAAGCCGGCTATCGCACCAAGATGGTAGTACGCAGCGAGGATCCGAACATCGACCCCATCGGCGCCTGCGTCGGCATGCGCGGTGCTCGCGTGAAGAACGTCGTAAACGAGCTCAATCGTGAGAAGATTGACATTCTGGGCTATTCCGACGACAAAGCAGCCATGGTTCAGGAGTCCCTCGCCCCCATCGACCCCGTCAAGATTGATGTGGACGACAGCGCACGCGTTGTCACCGTCTATGTGGCAGACGACAAAGCCGCAGCCAAAGCCAAGGGTCGCCGTGGTCAGAATGTGCGCCTGACCGCCCGCCTCATCTCCGCCCCGAATGACAAATGGGACGTGAGAGTGGAGCCCTACGACACCATGACGCGTACCAAGAACCTGGCCTCCGAAGGTGCCAGCGAGCTCGTAGCCGCTCTCGACATCACGCCCGAGCTGGCCTCCGCCATGATTTCTGCCGGGTTCACCACCGTACGGGGCATTGCCAGCTATGGCCAGCCGGAGGATCTTGTGGACGCCCTCGGCATCAGCGAAGAACAGGCATTCGCCATCGTCGATAAAGCCAAGAACGCCTGATTAACCCCACGCAGCGCACCGAACCAAACGAAAACTGATAGTGCACATGTCTGACGAGAAAAAGAAACCCGAGGTACTGGACCTGCTCGGCGGCAACAAGAAAAAGAAGCAAGCTCCCAAGGCTGCCCCCGCTCCGGCTTCCGCTCCCGCCCGCAAGCCCGCGACCTCCTCGACATCTTCGCCCAAAAAGGCGGCTCTGGATTTGCTGAGCCCCCAGCGTAAAAAGGCAGCCCCTGCTCCCGCTCCGGCTCCGGTCCCCGCACCGGCTCCGGCACCCAAGCCTGAGCCCAAGCCCGCTCCGGCACCCGCGCCTGCCCCCAAAGCAGAACAGCCGGAAGCGACCGGAGAGCGCGTTATTAACGTGAAGCCCCCGATTTCGGTAGCCGAACTGGCAGCCCAGATGCAACTCAAGCCCTTCAAGCTCATTGCCGAGCTGATGCCCATGGGTGTGTTTGCCAACCCTGACACAGCGCTCGACAGCGACCAGGTGGCAGCTCTGTGCGAGAAGCACGGCTACTACTTCGAGCGCGTGAAGCGCGAAAAGGGCGCCGGCGTGAAGGCTCCGGTTGAGGTAGTGAAAGAGCCGGAACCCGTTGCCGTGGAAGAAGAGCCGGATGACGTGCTGAAGGTACGTACCCCCATCATCACCGTGATGGGTCACGTGGACCACGGCAAGACCTCCCTGCTCGACTACATCCGCCGCACCAAGGTTGTAGCCGGTGAGGCCGGCGGCATTACCCAGCATATCGGCGCCTACTCCGTGGACCACGGCGGCAACATCCTCACGTTCATCGACACCCCCGGACACGCCATTTTCACCGAGATGCGCGCCCGCGGAGCCGACGTGACCGATATCGTCGTGCTGGTGGTTGCCGCCAACGACGGCATCATGCCCCAGACACGCGAAGCCATCACCCACGCCAAGGCCGCCAACAAGACCATCATCGTTGCCGTCAACAAGTGCGACCTGCCCGCAGCAGACCCGGTGCGCGTGCGCACCCAGCTGATGGAGGAAGGCCTTATGCCCACTGACTTCGGTGGCGACATCGAATGCGTGGATGTTTCCGCTCACACCGGTGACGGCATTGACAACCTGCTCGACCTCCTCTGCCTGCAGGCCGAAGTGCTCGACCTGAAAGCTAACCCCAAAGCCAACTGCCGCGCTTCCATCATCGAAGCTCGCATGGAACAGGGTAAGGGCAGCTCCGCAACCGTCATCGTACAAAGCGGCACCCTCAAGGTCGGCATGCCCTTCATCTGCGGTCCCTTCTCCGGTAAGATTAAGACCCTCTTCAACGACCAGGGTAAGTCCATCAAGAAGGTTACACCCGGTATGCCCGCCGAAGTCTCCGGCTTCCTCCAGACCCCCAATGTGGGTGATGAGCTTGTCGAGATGAAGAACGAGCGCGAGGCACGCAAACTAGCTGAAGAGCGCCAGGAGGAACTGCGCCAGCAGCGCCTGAGCGCCCCCCGCCGCTCCCGCATGGAAGACATTCTCGCCATGATGGGTGACGGCAGCCAGAAAGCCGTGCTGAAGCTCTACCTGAAGGGCGACGTACAAGGATCCGTGGAGGCTATCAAGAAAGCCATTCTGGACATCGAGAGCGAGAAGGTGGAGTGCCAGTTCATCGGAGCCGCCGCCGGTCCCATTTCCGAGAGCGACGTACTGCTTGCCTCCTCGTCCGACGCGGTCATTCTGGGCTTCAACGTGAAGGTGGAAAGCAACGCAGTAAAGGCCGTGAAGCGCGAGGGCGTACAGGTCAAGATTTTCTCCATCGTCTACGAGCTGATCGACCAGGTGAAGGATGCCATGCTCGGCCTGCTGGAGCCCGAGACCCGCGAGACGGTGCTGGGACATGCCGAAATCAGGCAGGTATTCAAATTGAACAAAGGTCGCGCTGCGGGGTCTTATGTATCGGACGGCAAAATGCTGCGCACAGCCGAGGCACGCGTACTGCGCGATGGACAGGTGGTGTTCGACGGCAAGATGTCCACACTCCGCCGCTTCCAGGACGAAGTGGAGGAAGTCAAGGCCGGTCTGGAATGCGGTATACGCCTGGCAGACTACAACGACTACGAGGAGGGTGACATCATCGAATGCTATACCCTCGAAAAGATTAAACAGACACTCTGAACGAATCCATGGCCACACGCCGACTCGACAAAGTAAACGAGCTGATGAAGCGCGAAATCGGCTCCTTCATCCAGAAGGAGTTCGAGTGGA
>JAUNRE010000048.1 GCA_030535795.1 Akkermansia sp. | reverse complement strand
GGATATAGCTCACTAAAGTGCAACTTATTTATTCCAAAATCGACTCAATGTGAATGAGAACATGTAATGTTAACGAATTATGTAAAGCGTTAATAACGAGTCTTCTTCAAAACTTCCTGCAACCGTTATGAGTCGAGCCGAATTTCAGGGTAATTTTCAGAAAATGGCATCAATTTTTATAAGCCATTTATACACAGTATTTAGAAGTCGCTAAAAATCACAGTCACAAAAAGGCTGCCGAGGGAAAGAACAAATTGCGAAGGATCCGCCCTGCGCCATATTGGGGGCAGCTTGCGCCAGTGGTGAAGAATACCCCTGCGGGACATAGTGTAGAACACGTCCCGCAGGGGTATGGATAAAAGTGCTTGGTATCAGTTACTTGCCGGTGAGGCGAGTACGCATGGCAGCCCAGTCGGTGGAGCGAAGCAATTTGACGAGGTTGCCGTACCAGAATTCATGGTGGCCGTAGCGGTCGTTTCGGAACTCGGCTTCAGCATCCTCGACGGAGCAGTTCTCGTAAATGATGCGCCAGGCAGCCACAATGATACCGGTGCGGTCGCTGCCGTGCCAACAATGCACCAGCACGGGTTTGGGGGCATCGGCAATGAGCTTGAGGCAGTTTTCCACATCGGCGGCGGTCACTTCACCGGCCGCTACGGGGTAAGCCATAAGATGCAGGTTGGTATGGCGAGCCTTGCGGGTATCTTTGTGGTACTCACGCAGGTTGAGCACGCTGCGCACGCCGAGCGTCTGCAAGTTGGTGAAGCCCGCGGGGGTCGGTTGCCCCGAGCGGTAAAGCGTGGAGCTGACGCGATGCAGGTTTTCCACCCCCTCGAGGGTAAGTTGCTCTGCCGGCAACGGCGGAGCCGGGTCGGCAGGCTGTTGAGCCACGGCACAGCCAAACGGCAGCGCACAAAGTGCTGCCGCAAGGGTGATACCACGAAGCAGGCGCATACTCATGGGCAAAATCTACCTGTTTACTGCAAACCGAGAGCCTCGTTGGCCAGCATCTGGCAGCCGCGCAGGTCCATCTTGCCGGTGGGCAGCACGGGGATGCTCTCCACGGGGATGATTTCGCGCGGGCACCACAGGCGCGGCAGGCCGGACTCTACCAGGTGGGCGCGGATAGCATCCAGCGCGGCGGGCAGGTTGGCGGTGTGCACGCAGGAGAGCAGCACCAGCGCCTCGCCCTTCTGGGCATCGGGGACACCCATGACAGCCACGGCACGGCCGGTAAAGCCCTCCGGCTTCTCGACATAGGCTTCGATGGAGTCCTCCACTACCTCGTGCGGCACCATCTCACCGGCTACCTTGGAGAAGCGGGAGCGGCGGCCACCAAGGGTCAGGAAGCCGTTGAGATCCACCTTACCCAAGTCGCCTGTTTTGAACCAGCCATCGCGGAAGATGCCGACATTGAGGTCATCGCGGCCGATGTAGCCCTTGAAGACGTTAGCACCCTTGAACCAAATCATCCCCTGTTCATTGAGCGGCACGCTTACATTGTCGTCATCGGGGTCCGTGAGGCGTACAGCCATACCGGGGATAATGGGACCCACGGAGCCGAAACGGCGACCCGGCACGAAGTAGGGCTGCTGCTCTGTGGAGCAGGCGTCGTCGAGGTTCACGGCACAGACGGGGGCTGTCTCTGTCAGGCCGTAGCCTTCCAGCACAGTGATGCCGCACTTGTCGCGGAACTCATCGGCCACGGCCTTCTGCAGCTTCTCCGCGCCCACGATGAAGTAGCGCACGGTTTTGTAGGTATCGGCCGAGGCGCGGCGCAGCATGCTGCGCGCGAAGGTGGGCGTGGAGACCACGAGGGCGATGCTGTGCTCCTCGATGAGTTCGTTGAGTTTCTTGGCCTCCAGCGGCGAGGGATACGTTACCATGCTGAAGCCGTAGAAAGCGGGCAGCATGGTGCTGATGGTAAGGCCGAAGCTGTGGAAAATAGGCAGGCTGCAAAGGAATTTGTTGCCGGGTTCGAGGTATGCCTTGCTGAGCAGCTGCGTGACGTTGGCCACAATCATGCGGTGGGTCAACGCCACCCCCTTGGGCTCGCCACTAGAGCCGGAGGTGAAGAGCAACGCAGCCTCGTCATCACCGCTGCGGGCATCGAGATCGAAGCGCGAGCTGATGAGCGCCATGGGAGCCATGCGGGCAAATGCCACCCAGGCACCGATTTTGGCCAGGCCGATACCCTTGAGCGTCTTATCGAGGTGAATGATAGCATCTCCCTTGGGCCAAGGGAACTGCGGCAACTTGCTCATGAACGTGCGGGCAGAGATGAAATGCTTGATACCGCCCTGTCGCACAATACTCTCGAATGCCGGCTCGGATGACGTGTAGTTGATGTTGACGGGCACGATACCGGCCAGAATACAGGCGTAGTTGGCAATGACACCTCCCTTGCCCGGCGGCAGCAGGATGCCCAAGCGCGGGTCATCATACTTCTTCTTGAGCTCACGAGCCAAAGCCATGGCCACGCCCAGTACCTTGTAGAAAGGCAGGCGCGAGCCGTCCATGCCGTCAATCAACTCAGACTTGGCGTTCTTGCGGAGCCCCTCCACCAGCAGACGCGCCACGGAGGTTTTGACGATGGGGCGCTCGTTGAACTCCTCAGCCGAAGCCTCCATCCAGGCCTGCAACACGCGTTCGCCCGTCAGCGGGCCGGGGGTAAGCTTGGGCAGCACGCTCACGATTGTATCATCGGCCGTTTTGTCGGTACAGAACGTACGCCACAGGTCATTGCGATAACTCCCCACGAATACCGGCACGGGGGAAAGGTGAAGGGCGGCCAGCTGCATCATGAACGGCATGGGGACATCCGAAATACAGCCCATGCAGCTGTTGGGCTTACCGGGAACGAAGATCACATCCCGCCCCTCCTGCATCAACACCAGCAACTGTTCGCGCAGCACTTTCACCTGCGCCTTACGGAAATTGAATGTCAAAACCTTGCGGCGCTTCAGAAAACGCACCACCTCAGGCTCGGGAATCAGCTCTTCTTCCACCATGTAGGCCACGCTATCCTTGCCATCCAGCATCTTCTCCAATTCACGGAGCACAACAACATCTACCCTGTTGGGCAGATACAGAGAAGGTGCTGAGGTAAGGTTTTCCTTGCCTTTGAAGTATACTCTAGCCATGGCGCTATGATACTGCATCGGCGCAATTATGTCAACGTAAAAATCATCAGGATTTCCTGCCCTGATTTTTCGTACTCATCGAGCCGAGAATCGTGAGTGAAGACGAAAATCGAGAGCCCCCGTTCTCTCAAACGAGGGAACGGGGGCTCTTCGGGATTTCGCTTCCGGCAATCAGATGTCGAACAGGTGGGTGACGGAAGCGTTGTTGTGAATGTTGAGAATGGCCTGTGCAAAGAGCGGGGCAATGCTCACGGTGTCCACATGCTCACAGCCACAGGCCATCGGCACAGAATCCGAGGTGAGCAGGCACTCCAGCGGGCTGTTGCAGATACGCTCGCGAGCCTTGTCGTTAAGCACGGCATGCGACACGCCGGCAAAGATGCGGGCTGCACCGTGTTCCTTCAGGATTTTGGCAGCGGCGCAAAGAGTGCCGCCGGACTCCGTCATGTCGTCCACCAGCAGAACATCCTTGCCGGTGACATTGCCGATGAGGGCGTGGGCATCCACCTCGGTGGCGGAAATACGCTGCTTGGCCACGATGGCAAGCTCGGTCCCCAGAATGTTGGCGTAGCTCTTGGCCGTCTTCACGCCGCCGATGTCGGGGGACACAACGACGAGGTTGTTGATATCCTTCACATACTTCTCCTTGAGGTGCTTTATGAGCACGGGCAGGGAGTAGAGGTGATCTACGGGGATTTCAAAGAAGCCCTGAATCTGAGCGGCGTGCAAATCCATGGTCAGCACGCGGTTCACACCGGCGGCCGTCAGCAGATTAGCCACCAGCTTGGAGGTGATGGGGACTCTGGGCTTGTCCTTGCGGTCCTGACGAGCGTAGCCGTAGAAGGGCATCACAGCGGTGATGCGGCTGGCACTGGCGCGGCGCACTGCATCCACCATGACCAACAACTCCATCAGGTTGTGGTTGGTCGGCGGACAGGTCGGCTGAACGATGAAAACGTCCTCACCGCGAATGGACTCATTGATCTGAACGAAGCTCTCACCATCGGGGAAAGCGTTTACGGTGGCATCGCAAAGGGGCAGACCCAACTGGGCGGCAATGTCCTTGGCTAACTGGGGATGTGCTGTTCCGCTAATAATTTTCATGTATGCAAATGGGGATGTGCGCGCAACTATTCTTGACATTTTCGTAAAAATTGCAATACTAAAAGCACAAAGTAGCAGTTTTTTTTTACCTCCACGTCATGCGAAAAACAGCAAACAGACACATACTCGGCTTACCTTTAACAAGTTGCGTATATTTCATCATTTTTCTGTTATTGATGGGCTGGTTTCTGTTTTTTTATTACGGATTTACTGAAGGTTATCAAACTGCCGCCATTTGGCTCACCGGCTCGTGGAACCCGATTGTGGATTACGAACACGGCTGGATGGTACCCATCCTGTCACTCTACATGCTGTGGCACGCCGTGCAACACATGAAAGGCACCGAATGCGCCCCTTCCTTACACGGCATCTGGTTCATCATCATCGGGGGGCTACTGCTGGTGCTGTCGGTACGCGCCATGCAACCACGCATAGCCATCGGTGCCATCCCCTTCCTGCTCTCGGGCGCCACCTGGTACTATTGGGGATGGAAAGCCGCGCTCAAAACAGCCTTTCCGTTCTTCTTCCTATGGGCAGCCATTCCGCTGCCGGGATTCCAACACGCCACGGTAGGGCTGCAGCTTCTCTCTGCCGAAATGGCACACTGGGGCGCAGGTCTCTTCGGTGTGGAAACCGTACTGGACGGCACCAATGTCATCTCCGCCGATGGTAAATGGGACACCTACAACATAGCCGGCGGCTGCTCGGGCATACGCTCCCTCATGGCACTGCTCATGTTCTCGGTTGCATGGGGGTATCTGGCCGACAAACTGGCGCTCTGGAAACGCATTCTGCTTGCCCTGAGCGCCATACCGCTCGCGATTCTGGGCAATGCGTTCCGCGTCGCCAGCATCTTTGTCTGCGCCGAATACATCAGCGCCTCCTTTGCCGGCAAAACCTGGCACGACTGGTCAGGGCTGTTATTCTTTTTCCCGGCCAGTCTGATGGGGCTGATGATACTGCACAGCGTGTTAGCCGGCGAAATTCCATTCCTGAAGAAACGCCGAGTCATCACCCGCCGCCACGGGGAATCCGACACCGAACAGAAAGGAGAGACCAACGCATGAAAAAACACCTGTTCTCCCTGCTCCCCCCCCTTGTGTTCGGCCTCATTCTGAGCATGTTGGCATGGATACCCAACGACCCGGTCATGCAACCGGCAGCCATTTCACCTGATTTGCCGGTGGGCTACGACCTCACCAACTGGTACGGCGTCAAAACACAGGAAAGCGAGAAAGAAAGAGCCATTCTCTCCGCTGACACCCGATTCAGCAAGGCTGTTTACAGGCATATCAACCCCTTCACCTACCAGCAGGAAGAGCCGACGCTCAGCGTCTCTATCGTCTACTCGGGCAATGATATCAACAACTCCATCCACCGCCCCGAACGCTGCCTGCCCGCACAAGGCCACCTCAATCTCACCCGCCGCAGCGAGAACATCACCCTCGCCAACGGCAGAACCCTTACCCTGCACCGCCTGAGTTCCCACCTGCCCGCCGACACACCGGGGGTGGAGGGCACGCAACACATTCATTATTACATCTTCTTCGGTTACGACTCCATTTATAGCACACACCTGGGTCGTACCCTGCGAGACATGTACGACCGTGTGATGAAAGGGCGCACCCAGAGCTGGGCCTACCTTCAGGTGGGGACGTACTGGGGCGGCGGCACCGACATCACCGAGCAGCAGGCGGACAACCTCCTGCGGGCTCTGCTGCGCGACCTTGTACCGGGACAAGTCGACTGGAGCCGCATCAAAAACTGACGTATTGACACGCAAGCCATACTTTGAACTTGCCAGCACGCAGCTGACAGGCTAGAATATCCGCACGTTATGGGTGAGTCAGATATCAGCGCAAAGGTACAGGAGGCAAAAAGCAGGAAATGGGATGACCGCACCCTGGCACAACGTGCTGCCGACATGGCGCAAGACCTCCATGTCAACGCCATTAAGCTCCTCAAATCTGACGAACGCACCTTGCTCGCCGCCCTGAGCCGCCTGGTGGCCGACGAAAAGAACCGCGAGTTCCTGCGCAGCTTCTGCGCCCACGTACTGCATGCCCCGGCAGAGCAGCAGTCGGACAACCTGCGCAGTCTGCTGGCTCACTTCGGCGGAGTTCCCACTTTCTTCAGCGCCATGGGACGCCTGCGTTTCAAGGCGGCCTCGGTAGCAGCCCGCAGCATGCAAAGCGCCGCCATGGCCGAGGTACGCCGCGTTTTCCGCTCCACCTTCGGCGAGCTCACCCTGCCCGTCAATCTGGAAAAAGCCACACAGCGCCTGCAAGAGTTTGCTAAAGATTCCCTCACCCTAGCCTTGCAACCGCTCTCGCCTGCCGTCTTCGGCAACGAAGGCGCCGAGCGCTACATCGAAAACCTGTGCGCCGTTGCCAAACGCCTGCCGGCATCGGGGCTGGTGGTTCAGCCGCTGCGGCTCTGCCCTTCCCTGACCCCCAGCGCACCCAACGATGGCGCCCGCGTACTCAGCGAACGCCTCAAAACACTGCTGCAACAACTTTACAAAAACGGCAAAGGCTGCCCCGTAATCGTTGAAACGGAGAATGCAGCCCTGCTGCCTATTGTTGTGGAAGGCTGCAAACGCATCCTCAACAACAAGGAGTATCGGAATGCCAACGTCATCCTGGAATTACCGGCCTACCTGAACGCCGCCCCTTCCATTCTGCGCGAGCTCACCGAGTGGGCCACAGCCCGCGCCGCCAAAGGCGGAGCCCCCCTCAAGGTGCTGCTGGTAAAAGGCTCCCACCTGAGCCAGGAACGCGAATGCGCCTTCCTGTACGGCAAGGAAAGCGCCGCAGCCCCCACCAAAGCAGCCACCGAAGCCCGCTACAAGCAGCTCATCCACCAGGCTATCACCGCCAAGGAAAAAGCCATCTGCCCCGTCATCGGCACCCACAACCCGTTCGATATCGCCTACGCCCTGCTGGACTGGGGCCGCAGCGGACGCCAGGGGCTCCCCCCCTTCACCTTCTGCGCCGGGCTGGGCAACCACTTGGGGCGCATGCTGGCTTCGGCCGGCGCCCAAGTCACCCTCACCGCAGGCCTCACCGGCGAGGATGCCGAGATAACCGCGTTCGAGAGCTACCTGCTGCAGCTGGTGAATGAACTGGCTCGGCCGGAGGGCTACCTGACCCACGGCTATGCCGCCGACCCCGGCGAGATGGGCTGGTCGCGCATGCGCCAACACTTCCTGGCTGCCCTGAGCGGCCGCGAAGAAAGCCCCACCGATGGCGCCACCGGCACCGCCACAGACTTCGAAGGTACCCCGCTGCGCTGTACCGATCGCGCCGCCACCGATGCCTTCTACGAAGCTGCCCGCACCGAGCTGGAACGCACGCAGGAGCTCCTGCCGCTCACGATAGATGGCAAGGAACTGTCCAGCCCGCTGGTGTGCATACACCGCACTCTCACCGCCCCGGGACTCGAGGACTACCGCTTTGTGAGCGCGGATTTCAACGCCACGCCTACTTTCGTCAAGCGCGCTGCCATCGCCGCCACCAACAGCCCTTACAGCGATGAAGAGCGCCACAACCAATTGCTGAGACTGGCACGCAGGCTCGAAAAGCGCCGCACCGAGCTGGCGGCTCTGCTGGTGCGCGATGCCGGGTTCACCTGCGCCGATGCCGAAGAAGAGCTGCGCAACGCCATCGACGCCGCCCGTTTTTATGAGCAAAGCGCCTCCGCCGACGGCCTGCTGGATGGCACTACCCCCGAGCCCCTTGGGGTGATAGTCGTAGCCCCCGGTCGCGTTCACCCGCTGGCTGAAGCCGTTGCCGGCATTGCCGCCGCGTGGGTCATGGGCAACAGCATCATCTACAAACCCGCCGCCTACACCACACTGCTGGGACACCGCCTCACGGCCATCCTCAACGAAGTCGGCATCAGCGACCCCCAGCTGCAGCTCGTGCCCTGCCTGGACAACGAAATCGCCCACAAACTCATGACCGCACCCGAGGTGGACGGTATCATCACCGGCCTGGGGCATGAAACCGCTCAGCACCTGGCGGCCGCTCGCCCCACAGCCACGCTGTGCAGCGCCCCGGCCGGCGCCACCACCGTATACATCTCCGCCCGCGGAGACTGGCAGCAGGCTGTGCGCGACCTGAGCAGCGCCGCGTTCCGGCGCTCGGGCCAGTGCCCCACGGCTCCCCACATCGTGCTGGTTCATGCAGCCATCTACGACAACAAACACTTCATCACCGCCCTTTGCGATGCCGTGCGCAGCATCCCCACCGGCTCCGGCAGCAGGGAGGGCGCCCGCATCGGCCCCCTGAGCGCACCGCTTGCTCTCGAACAACAGGAGTTCCTCACTAAAACCCCCGAGAAGGACTGGCTCGTGAAGCCCGCCGCTGCTGAGATGAACTCCATCATCTTCTCCCCCGGCATCATCACCACCCTCACGCTCAATAGCCCGCAGCTTTCCCTGCTGGAAGGGCTGCCGGTCATCGCCCTCATACGCGTAGACAACACCGCCCGAGCCACAACCCTGCAGCGCGAGCTCACCGCCGGGCGCGCAGCCGCCATCTACTCGCTCGATGCTGCCGATGTCGCCGCCTGGCAACGAGCCATGAGCAACACAGCACACCTCTGCATCAACTGCTGTCCCGCAGCCCGCCCCGGCCTGCGCCCCTTCGGCACACACAGGCCCGCCCTGTGCGGCTGCGCCCTGCTGCCCGGCGGCTCCAACTTCGTCACCGCCCTGGCCAACTGGCAGGATACCGCTCGCCCCCAGCGCCGCGGCAGGCAGCGCAACATGCCCTTTGCCCCTTGGGAAATGCTGGTGCCCAAGCCCGCACCCGATGACACCATGCGCCTCACCACCGCCGCCGACTCACTCTCCTACTGGTGGGAAAACGAGTTCGGCACCAGCCGCCTCATCAGCGCCCACCCGGGTGAGCCCACCGAGCTCTACTATACCCCCCTCTCCCTCTGCCTGCGTGCCGAGAAGGAAAGCTCCGACATCGACATCTCCATCGCGCTCATGGCAGCCCTCAAGGCGAATTGCCGCGTGCAACTCAGCACCGCCACGGCACGCCCTTGGATGCTGCGCACCCTGCAGGAACTCGGTGTCCCGCTCCGCGTCGAGAATCGCGAGGAGTTCATCTCCCGCTTCCCCTCTCTGGCGGCAGACAACATTGTGGTGCGCGACCCCGCAGCCGATGAAACTTCGGCCTCTGTGGCAGAAGCCTGCGGCCTGCGCCTCTCGCGTACACCGGTGGTGGCCAATGGCAGACTGGAGCTCCTGCAGTGCCTGCAGGAACACACCATTACACGCCACAACAACACCAAATATACCCCGTTGTAAATCTACAATTTACAATCTACAAAGTTTATGTCTAGGCGTGCTGACGCACGCAACATAAGCAGGGCAAGTGCCATAGCCGCCGCCCTCGGCTTACGGCCGAGGGGCGTGAGCGGTGGTATAAACAACGCACACCTCGCGGGCGAAAACCCGCCGAATTTTCAACTCGAAACTCGTAACTCGGAATTCGAAACTCCCCTATGAGCTACAGTAGCTGATACCCAACAACACCAGCAGGAAGAAAATGAACTGGAGAATCTTTGCCACATCCTCCGACAGCGGGGCATCCACCGGACGCACGCGGCGCCCACTCGGGCGGTGGTGGTCACTCGGGCAGGGACGTGGCGGCGATGTGAAAGGCGGGGTCGCCCCCGGCACACCGGTCGAGGCAGTATGCGGCGGCAGCGAATTCCAGCTGCGGGTGGAGAGCTTGTAGCGGAAGGTGTAATGGCACTTGGGGCAAGACGCCAGATTGCGAAACACCGTACAGACCGATTGGCAGTTGCCGCAGCGCACACCCAGGCCCTTATTGCGCCACTTACCTGTTTTGCTGAAGCTATAGTCACACCCGCAGCGAGCGCATGATACGGAGCCGGTAGTCGCCGTCACCGTTGCCCCGCACACCTCGCAACGCAGGTCGATACCATATTCGGCATAATTGCCGCTTTCATAGAACACACGGCGGTAGTGGCACTGCGGGCAGAACAACACATTGGTCGTGCCGCTTACCCGGCGCCCGCACACAGGGCAATCATACACATACTCCGTCGGCAGCTTTTTGTGCACATGTTCCACGGTCTGCGACTGGTAGTCGCCGAACTGCACCATGGCCCGTATGGTGTAAACGGGCGGCCGCAGCATGATGGGGTGGCGGTACAACAGGCTGCGCCGGGTGGGCTCACTGCCATCCAGCGTGTAGTATATCTCATGCGCTTCCTTCAGCTCAGCCGGTACATCAATATGCAAAAACTCACGGGGTGATTTACCGGTTACCCGTATAGCCAGCCCGGGCAAATCCCACAGATAACGCACCCGCAGCTCCTGCACGCTGAAGTTCTCCTCGCCGCAGTCGGGGCACATCAACACCCCGCTCTGCCCCTCGCGCACCGCCATGCCGCAGGTGGTACAGCGCACCAGCAGGTTGGACGTACCGGTGGCATCGAACTCATCATCCAGCGGCGGGGTGACTTCCCGCCACTCTGCGCTATCAGGGGCCGCCAGCAGCTCGGCAGCCACCAGATTCTCACGGCTCAGGTTGACAACACGATAGGAACTCATGACTCCCGGGGGGACGTGGGTAAGGGATAAAGCGTCAACTCGCCGCCACGCGCCATGCGCGCCAGCGCCGGGCGGGCGTTGCGAAAGAGCGGGTTGGGGCCGCAATACTCCATGGTATTGAGGGTAAGCACGCCGCAATTTTTCTGCACAAAGGCACCGCGCGCGGGGTTGTGCGCGGCGTCATAGCTATAAAGGCGATACCCGGCGGGTTCGTGGTCATGCCCGCGGATGATAAACCCGATGGCTCGCCCGGTCAGTTGCAGGTGCAGGCGGCGGTAGGTATTCACATCCTTCGTCCCCATCTCATTGCCATGGGTGCCGCGGTTGGGCTTCTTGTGCGGCAGGCGGTCCACCAGGCGTATCCAGGTGAAATCCTCCGCCCATTGAGCCCGCACCTCGGCGGGCAGGCTCTCAAAAAGGGGGCGCCCCTGCAACACCGTATAATCCGCGCGCTGCGTCACCGCAGCCTCCTGCAAATCCACATGAGGCAGCCCGCCATGTGCCAGCAGCACACAAGCCTCAGGCCGGTCATCCGCCAGCCGCGTAAGCTCCGCCAGCACCGGGGCTGTGCGAGCCAGGGCTATCGCCGCGCGCCCAATGCTTTCCGCCGCTCCGGCCGGCCCGTTGGCACGCAGGTCATTGAGCGCCTCCATGGTCTCCGCCGGCAGCACATAGGAGTGGAAGTTGCCGCGCGGGTCCTGCCACAAAGCTGCATCATGGTTTCCGCGCAGGCAGATGAGCCGCACGCCATCCTGCCCGCCGCTCATGAGCAGCTCTTCGATCATGGCCAGACACGGAAAATCCTCCATGCCGCGGTCAATGATATCGCCCAGCAGCACCAGGCAGCCCTTGCGCCCGCTCTTGCGGGCATGCGCCGTCACATACTCCCACACCCGCAGCAGCAACTCAAAAGAGGCGTGCACATCACCGGCCACCCAGTAGTCCACCCCTTCCTCGGCTTCCAGCAACAGGCCGGTGCCGTCCGGACGCCCGGCAGCCCACGCCTGAAAACGCTCCGCCACCTCTGTGATATGCTGTATATTCATGCAGCGCAGGCGCAGCGAGCGCACGCTTTCCCGGCTCGCCAGTACCTCCCACGCTTCGGCATCGGGGGCGTCATCCGCCACGGCATAGGCAGGGAACGGCTGTTGCAGGACCGCCTCAAGCGGCTGGGCACAGAATGCCGCCCACTCCGTCGCAGGAGTGGCAGGCTCGGGCTCAGTTGCGGGCTCAGCGAGCGGTGTGGCGGGCGGGGCGGGACTCCCGGCGGTATCCGGCGCAGCAGTCGGGGTGCGCTTTTCCTCCGGGGCGGCAGGTGAGGTCGGTTGGTTCTGCATGGGGACAGTACAGGTCGAAAACAGGCGCCGCCATACAGCCGGGCACAGCAACGGAGCTGCACACAGCAACATGAGCACCAGGCTCAGGAGCCATAGCGCCCACAGCAGGCAAAACAGAGGCAGGCTGTACATGCGGAGCGATGGAGTATCAGATAAACGAGACCGTGAGGGACATAGCCGTGCGGCCGGAGCTCTTCCCCATCAGGCAGATGGTGTCGCCCTCGGCCAGTTTCTGCTCGGCCGTGAGCGGCGTGCCATTCACGGCCGTGTAATTGCGCGGCTCACCGGCACACGGGGAAATATACCAGCCGCCCTCCCTCGGGAAGACGTGGAACTGATCGCGCTCGGCGTAGCGAGCCTCGGCCGATGCCGCCGCCAGCGAGGCACGCCCCAAATCCATGGCAAAGCGCACCGACACGGCTCCGGCCTCGCCGGTGAGCTTCAGCGCCTTCTGCTGCGGAGCAGCGGGAGGTGGCGGTGTAGCCGGGGGCGGAGGCAGCGGTGCATCGGGCACCGCGGCAGGCGCGCCATCGGCCGCGGCAGCAGGCGGTGCAGCGGGTATGGGGGGCAGTTCGGCGGCGCCACCACCCTCGCGATCGAGCTGCAACAAGGCGCGGTGCAGCTCATCACAACCGGGGCGCTCTGCCGCCCGGGGTGCAAAACAGCGGTCGAGCAGTTGTTCAAACTGCGCCGTAGCTTCGGCCGAGTTGCCCAACTTCCCCAGCAGCTTCACCGGGGTATATTGTCCGCCGGTAGTCACGGCCGCCTTGTATGCAGCAGGGTCGCCCAAGTAAGCGGCAAAGGGGTGCTCACCGCCCAATAACTCGCCCAGTATGAGCGCTATGGTGAAGACATCCGACCCCATCTGCGGTACCTCGCCGCGCAAATGCTCGGGCGACATATACCCGGGCGTGCCGGTGTAGCCCTCCTTGTGCGGCCCGCTGGTCCAAGGTGCCACTCTGTCGGCCAAGATAGAGCGGTCCATATCAATCATACGCGGTATGAGCCCCAGCTTCGTGTCCGGGGCGGGCAGCATCTGCACATTCTCAGGCTTCAGGTCACAATGCACCACCCGCGCCTCGTGCACCTTGCGCATGGCCACCAGAAACACCTTGGCAATCGCCTTGCGCTTCTCCCACGGTGTGTCATTGCGCTCCAGCAGCCCGCGCAGGTCATAGCCATCCTCTATAAAATCAAACACCTGGTAGAAATAATCATCCGGACACCGGCCGGGGCGAGGATTCGCCACAAAGAGATCACGGCACAGCAGGCAGTAGCGGCTGGCATCGCTGGCTTCCAGGCGCTTGTTAATTTCGCCCACATACTCCACATAATCCGCATACCAGCTTACCTTGGGAGTGGGGGATTTGTAATACTTCAGGAACACCTTGCGGTCGCCGTGGTCTATATCCGCAGCAGCCAGTGCCCAGGCCATATTGCCTTCATTTATCAAGGCATCGAGCCGGTATTGACCGCGGCTGCCCGCTATCACAGAACCAATTTTGGGGGTGGGAGGCATGGTAAGTTTCGACGTTTGAATTTCGTGTTATACGTTGCAATCGGCAGGCGGAATCATGCGTTATCGGCACCCATGGTAGCACGTGTTACCCCACTCATGGACTCCTGCCCGAAGTGAGGCACCGGGGTGTTGGAGCCGCCGTCGTACGACTGCGATACCGATACCGACTTGCCGATAGCGGCCAGCATGCGGCTGAAATCCACACTCTGCAAGCCGTCCTGCGTGCTTTCCACATCCGTGTACTCGCAGCGATCTGCCGCAGCCAGGCGGTAAAACACCTCACTCTCCGGCGCAACAATGAAAAGCTTAATGCGCTTCTCCATCGTCTTGGCAATGATTGCCTCCACCTGAGCCACCTGAGCCTCAACCTCCACGCCGCTTTCCACCGGCTCATCGCTCAGCAACACCACCACTCGGTGGCAGTCCGCAGAGGGACGCCAGGGGAAATCCATAGCAATATCAAGCGCGAACAGGTGCATCTCCTCACCATCCGCCTTTACCTTAGCCAGCTCCGTGCTGAACTCATGCAGGTCGCGTGTAAAGAAGCCTGCGGCATCCGGAGCGGTATAAATCTTCCTGACGATGTCCGTCGCCCCCAGACGCGTGCTCACCAGCCGGTGCACGCCGTCATTCGAATCACAGAAGGCGAGGTAGTCAAAGCGCACATCCCAGGTAGTCCCCTGCCCATCCCCGCCAAGCCCCTCCAGCAGCTTGCTGATGTTGCTCTTCACGGCATCCAGACAAGGCTGCATAGAGGCAGAGCTATCGATACAGAACACAATATCCGCACAATTTCTTCCGGCCATGGTTCCTTTCCTCCTTTCTTACAGTTCAATATCAGCCGCAGCAGATTGTGACACCGACTTCGCCAGCATCTCGAGCGTTTTCGTAAAGTTCGACTGGTCGCCGGTAAAGGCACGCAGTGCCTGCACAGCAGCGTGCGGAGCATCCGGGTCGGGTATTTCTATAGCCTCGTACGTGCACTTATCCGTAGCGGAAAGCATGTAGTGGCACTCCATTTCAGGCGCAAAGATGGACAAGCGTATGCGCTCCTGCTGCAACAGCTGCACAATATCATCAAGCGTTGCACCGGGGGCTACCCCCTCCGTCGCCATATTCATGTGGAACGACGCATCCGTCACCACAATAATGCAGCGAGCCGCATCGCTGGCGTAGCGCCACTTGTCCTCCTGCGCAGCCTCGCCGCGACCCGTCTTACCGCGGTTCACCACCGCATAGAGGGCATCCAGCAGAGACTCCGGCTCATCGCCGCCGCCCTCGGCCTTCAGCTCAGCCAGCTGGCGGCGCAGCACCTCGCTGTCGCGAGTAAAAGGATTCATCACCAACGGCTCCTTGCCCTTGGAAGACTCATAAATAAAATCTCGATACCCGCACACACAGGCTCGCCAATCCTCCAGCAGCACCCCGCCGTTAGCATCCGGCTTAGCCAAGGTGTCGATAAAGGTCTGTATATTATTCTTAATATCATCAATACAGGGCTGCATGGAGCCCGTTGCATCAATCAGAAAACAAATATCCGCCACGCCCTTTACCTTCGAGCGGGTCGTTGTCACAGTATCATTCGCAGTGTCCATATTCAGTGGGAAAAATTGAGGTGTTGAACTTGCCTCAAGTTATAACAGCTACCTCACCCCACGTCAAGCGAAAAGTACGAAGGTCGAATTCCGAGGGTCGAATTTGAAAGTTCGGCGGGCTGTCGCCCGCGCCTTAAAGCGCGGCCTGTAACCGTAGCTAAGCTCTGCCACCCATGCTACATAAGCCATAACTTCCAACTTGCCTGCCACGGCGTCTGGTCTCGGCGTAGCTTTAGCGAAGACGTGTCTATCGTAATTTGTAACTTGTCTATCCTTTCCTTGTCAAACTTCTATTTAGTTGTCATCATAGGTCTAAATCCTAATTGTTCCAACGCGTATCTCTATGACTGTTTTATGAGACAGCAATGCATTCAGTTATCAAAACGAGCCTTAAATGAAGGCTTAAAAAACCATAACGCCTTGGATATAAAGAAACGGCAGGGACTCGCCCTGCCGTCTCTCCAACTTACTACCTACGCGCCGAGCTTCCCTATTGATTGAGCTTGTTGGAAG
>JAUNRE010000144.1 GCA_030535795.1 Akkermansia sp. | reverse complement strand
AGTTCAAGTTTCGCGAGCTTTCGCTCGGATGTCTTAGCTACGCATACCCGCGGGCGACAGCCCGCCGAACTTTCAAATTCGACCTTCTGAATTCGACCATCGTACTTCCACAAATTGGCGGTTTTCCTAATTATTCCAACGCGTACGAGAAGGGGGCTCATGTAAAGAAAACGGCGATTTTTTTACACGAGGCGCGGTGGTGGCCTTGCCTGGGTATTCTGCTGCCGCGCTTCGGGTGGCAAAATGCGGCTTCCGCGCTTGCCAACGCGCGGTGCTTGTGTTAAACTGTGCAGCATGAGGCCAGTCATATACCAGCTCTTTGTACGCCACTTCTCGAACTTCACGGAAGGCGGGGTGGCGTGGGGCTCGCGCGAGCAGAATGGGTGCGGTACGTTTGACGGCGTGAACGATGCCGCGCTGGAGGCATTGGCCCGCATGGGCATCACCCACCTGTGGCTTACCGGTGTGCTGCGCCATGCCACGCAGACGCCTCACCCCGGCTTGCCTGCCGACCCCGCCTGCGTGGTGAAGGGCATAGCCGGCAGCCCCTATGCCGTGACGGATTACTTCGATGTAGACCCCGACCTGGCTACCCGCCCCGAGCAGCGGCTGGCGGAGTTCCGCGCGCTGCTGGAGCGCGTGCGCCGTTGGGGCATGGTGCCGATGCTGGATTTCATCCCCAACCACGTCTCGCGCTGTTACCAATCGGTGGTGCGCCCGGAGTGCAGTTTTGGCAGTGGGGATGATACGGGCTGCTTCTTTGCCCGCGACAATGCCTTTTATTACCTCGAGCCCTGCCACAGCGACCTGCCCATGCAGCTGCCCGGCGGGGAGTTTCTGCCGGAGCATGGCCGCGGCCGCGTGACCGGCAACAATGCCGCCACCTGGACCCCGGGTGCCTGCGATTGGTACGAAACAGCCAAGCTGAACTACGGGGTGGATTACCGCCGCGGGGCCGATGCCGCCGGCGGCTTGCCGGGCGAGTTTTCGCCGGATGCCGCAGTGCCGCGCACCTGGCGGCTCATGGATGAGGTGCTGGCCTACTGGCAGGCCATGGGTGTGGGCGGCTTCCGCTGCGACATGGCTCACATGGTGCCTGTGGCCTTCTGGCGCCGTGCCATTGTGAATGCCCGCCTGCGTGATGCCGGCGCCTTCTTTGTGGCCGAGGCGTACAATGACCACATGAAACTGACCGCGGGGGATGCCCACGAGGCGCTGCTGGCCGCCGGTTTCAACGCTGTGTACGACAGCGCCGCCTACCGCGCCCTTGTCGCTATGTACGAGGGCTGCGCCTGGGCAAACGACCTGGATGCCCACCAGCGGCCGGAAGCCCCCCTGAGCTCGCGCGGTGTGCGCTACCTGGAAAACCACGATGAACCCCGCCTGGCTGCCCCCGGCCACTGGGCAGGGCAGGGGGAGGCCGCCGCTCGGGCGCTGATGGTGGCGCAATACACGGCGACGTCCGGCCCTGTGCTGTTCTACAACGGGCAGGAAGTAGGCGAGCGCGCCGATGGCCCCGGGGGATATGGCGGGGATAACGGCCGCACCTCCATTTTTGACTACACCCGCCTGCCGCGCCTGCAACGCTGGGCGAATGGCGGGCGCTACGACGGCGCCTGCCTGAGCGCGGCGGAAGCCTCGCTGCGGGCATTCTGCACCCGCCTGCTGCCGCTGTTGCAGCACCCCGCCCTCAGCCGCGGCGGCTTCTACGGGCTCAACTGGGCCAATCGGGCCACACCGGCCTACGGGCGCCTGCCGGGGGATCCCGTGTCCGGGCACCGCCTCTACGCCTTCCTGCGCCACAACCGCAAGGCGCGCGCCACCGTGCTGGTGGTGTGCAATTTCGACGTTACCTCCCCGGCCGACACGACCATCCACATCCCGGCAGATGCCTGCGCCTGGGCCGGCCGAAAAGCCCCCCTGGCTACCTTCCGCCACCTGCTCAGCCCCTCTCTGCCGCCTATCGAAACATCGCTCGCCGCGCTTCAGTCCGCCGGCCTACCCGTTCAGGTGCCCCCCGGCGGGGCGCTGATACTGGAATGGGCGTAATCCTCCCACCACCACCACCGCACACATACCCATGCTTCGCTTCCTGCTCTTATTCCTCAGCCTCTGCCTCACCCTCGCCGCCGCACAACCGCCTGCCTATCCGCACAGCATCGTGCAGCACAGGGTTGCGCCCAACGGCGCAGAGAGCCTCTGCACCCCCGTCGCCCGCTACACCGATGCCTCCGGCCGCACCGTGGACCTGGTGGGCGCCGTTCACCTGGCAGATGCCGCCTACTACCGCAACCTCAATCGCGCGTTCAAACGCTACGATTTCGTGCTCTATGAAATGGTGGACGGCGAAGGCCTCCCCGAGCAGCTGCGCCTGGCTCGCAAAGTGAAGCAGGGAAACGCCACTGCCGAGGAAAAAGCCCGCTTCGAAGCCGCCACCGCCGCCGAGGGCAAAGCAGGCGGTGCCGCCGGCTTGCTGCGCAGCTATTACGCCATGATGAGCGAAACTCTCCGCCTCCGCCAGCAGACGGAGTGTATCGACTACAGCCTGCACAACATGGTGTTTGCCGACCTGAGCATGCAGGAACTGCGCGCTGCCATGGCTAAGCGCGGTGAGAGCTGGCTCTCCCTCGCTCTCCAGGCCCTGCGAGCCGACAATTCCTCCGTTTCATCGAGCTTGGCTTTCTCGCCCCGGGCTCTTCGGCGCGAGGTGATACGCGCCCTGGCCGCTTCTTCCCACGGCGCGCCCTTGCAGCAGAGCTCCATCATCGTCGCGCGCAATGAGCGCTGCTTCGAAGTGCTCGACCGCTGCCTCGCCTCCGCGCCTGCCGCTACACGCATCGCCATCTTCTACGGCGCCATGCACCTGCGCGACATGCACCACCGCCTCATCGCACGCGGCTTCACCCTGCAAGGCGTGCAGTGGCTCACCGCTATCCGTGGGTGATTTTTGCCGAAAAATGTGAAAATTCGCCGAAATTATCCTCAGAAAATGTGAAAAATTGCTGAAAATTCCCTCAGAAAATGTGAAAAATGTTGACTAAGCCTTTGTTTTGTAGTAGTTTGTGTGTGGGGAGAAAAATAAGTGCACGGTGAAAGGTATCTGAGACGCAAGATTGATTCCTACCTGACAGCCTGGAAAGCGGAACTCGGGCATAAACCGCTCATCGTTCGCGGAGCCAGACAAGTCGGAAAAACGGAAGCCATTATGCAATTTGCCACACGCTGCTATGAGCATGTGGTGTATGTCAATTTTGTCGAGTCCCCGTACTACAAAGGCATCAATGAGGATGGGTACGCCCCGGCGGATATCGTGCGCCTTTTGTCGCGCATGAATCCTGATTTTCGCTTTGAAAAGGGTAAAACACTCATCTTTTTTGATGAAGTTCAGGAATTCCCCGAAATTACAACCGCGCTCAAGTTCTTCCACATCGAGGGTTCCTATGATGTGATATGCAGTGGTTCCTTATTGGGCGTGCAGTATTCTCGCATCGAAAGCCATAGCGTGGGATATAAGCAGGACTACGAGATGCGCTCCTTTGACTTTGAGGAGTATCTTTGGGCTCGCGGATATGGCGATGAGGCAGTAGAGGATATGTTGGCTCACATGCTGCGTGAGGAGCCATATCGGCTCTTCGTTATAAAGTGTGGGCATGTCCCATTCCCGCAGTAGAAAACGAA
>JAUNRE010000005.1 GCA_030535795.1 Akkermansia sp. | reverse complement strand
GTCACCTTGGGCTACTATACTTTCGCCCCGCGTTGCGGGGCTTTCCAATTCGGCGTGCTGATGCACGCTGTACAAGCGTAGTAAATGCCATAGCTGCCGCTCCGCGCCCGGAAGGCGCGGGCAACAGCCCGCCGAACTTTCAAATTCGCCTGCCACGGCGTAGCATGCGAGCGTAGCGAGACGCGAAGACGGAACCTTCGGAATTCGTCCTTCGTACTCCGCAAATGGCTCTTTATCGAGTTTTTCGAGATGCCCGGATTGTAAATTTCCCTTGAAATGCCGGGCTGAATATGCTACGATGGCGAATGCAGCTATGGCCGAGTCGATACAACAACAGAGCAGGGTAAGCGTCTTTCTGAAGCAGCATGAGCAGTGGAGCGCGTGGGCGTTTTTCACGCTGATGAGCGGGCTGATTATGTATTGCCAGGGGCAGCGCGGAGTGGCGTTGCTGCATACGCCGCTGCTGGGTATCATGCTGCTCTATGTGCTCAAAATATGTGCGCTGTATGTGCGGCGCAGCACGGCTTGGGCGCTGACGGGGCTGTGCTTTGCGGCCACACCGTTCTATCACTGTCCGCAGGCGGAGCTGTGCATGAGCCTGCAGGTGGTGGTGTTGTGCCATGTGTTGGTGTGGGCGCGTGGTAAGCGCGATGCGTTTCAGCCTCGCCATTTTGTGGTATGGGGCGTATCGATGGGGCTGTCGTTGCTGATTGTGCCTGCTGCTGCCCTGTTTTATGTGCCGGTGGCGGTACTGATGCTGTGGAGCAACCGCCACCGCTGGTGGAAAGATTGCGGTGCGGCGTCTGTGGGGCTATTGCTGCCATTGGGGGTGGCGTTGGTGAGTCGTCCTATTTTAACCGGGGCTGTGACGATACCGTGCGGGGGGCTCGCCCCCGGCGTGGTTATGGCGGTGGTGCCGGTGTTATTGTGCGGAGCCTTTGTTACCGTGCGGCGCAGCAGGCCGACGCGGCGGTATGCGGTGGCGGGGCTGCTGGCTTTGGGCTGGGGAGCCGGGCTGGTGTTGTACCCGGGGTGGACGTATTTTTACCCGCTGCTCATTCTGGCGGTGGTGGGGGGTGCTTTGCTGCTGCACCGCCATGTTGCCAACCGCCGTATGCTCTACCTGCTGCGCGCTGTGGGGTTGCTGGTGCCCTTTATCACCTTGTGTGCGGTGCTGATTCTCCCGATATGGCGGCAGGCAACCGGGGGCTGAACGCGTGCAAAGAAAAGCAGTGGTGACGTATGCCGCCACCACAGCGAAGCCGGTATCAGCCCGGAGTCGGTTCGAATCAGATGAACTTGCTCTTGGGCATATTGCAGAGCGGGCACTTATCGGGTGCTGTGTCGGCAGGGAACGTATCGCCGCAAAGCGGGCAGATGACGTAGGAGGCCGGCAGGTTGATCGGCTCCCCGCTCTCCAGCTGGCGAATTGCCTCTGCATACATGGCGGCATGCACCTTCTCAGCCTCCAGAGCCCAGGTGAAGCTGCGCAGGGCATCCTTAGCCCCCTCGGCCTCAGCCTGAGCAACCATGGGCGGGTACATTTCGGTGTACTCGTAGGTTTCACCCTTCAGGGCTTCTTTCAGGTTTTCCAGAGTTGTGCCCACATGCCAGCTCATGTCGTAGTCGATAGGCTGCTCGCCCATCTTTACCAGAGCCTTGGTGTGGTTGGCGGCGTGGATTCGCTCTGTGGCGGAAGTAGCCTCGAAGAGCTTGGCGATGAGGGGGTAGCCCTCTTGCAGAGCCTTGCTGGCAAAGGAGGCATACATGGCGCAGGCAGTGCTTTCGCCTACGATAGCGGTCTTCAGATTTTCAATAGTCGTGGCCATGCTCCCAGTTTAGTCCTATCCGCCCTTTCTTGCAAGCAAAAAGAGTATCAGTTTCTATATAACGAGGATGAGGAGGCTATTTCTTGAGCCACACGAGCAGCAGAGCGATGTCGGCAGGGGTGATGCCGGGTATGCGCGAGGCCTGGCCGATGGTGGAGGGGCGAATGCGGTTGAGGCGCTGCCGTGCTTCGGTTTTCATGGCGGGGATGGCATCGTAGTCGATGTCGGCGGGGATGCGTTTGTCTTCCTGGCGCTGAATGCGCTCGGCCGTGACGCGCATGCGGTCGATGTGGCCGGCGTAAACGACCTCGATGGCGATGGGCTCCCAGAGGTCGGCGGGGAAGGTGGCGAGGAGCTCCGGCGGGAGGTTGTGCCAGTCGTTTTCGGGGCGGCGCAACCAGAGGTTCAGGTTTACGCCGGGCTCCACCTTGACGCGCTCGGTGAGTTGCACGCCTTGGCGGATGGCGCTCAGGCGCTCCGCTGCGGCTCGCCCGCGCTCGGGGCAGAGCAGCCCCAACTCGGCAGCCAGGGGCGAGAGGCGCAGGTCGGCGTTGTCCTGGCGCAGCAGCAGTCGCATTTCGGCGCGGCTGGTGAACATGCGGTAGGGTTCATCGGTGCCGCGGGTGACGAGGTCATCGACCATGACGCCGAGGTAGGCCTGGTCGCGGCGCAGGATGAGCGGCTCGCGGCCTTGCAGGGCAAGCATGGCGTTGGCGCCCGCCAGCAAGCCTTGGCCGGCGGCTTCCTCGTAGCCGCTGGTGCCGTTGATTTGCCCGGCGAAGTAGAGGCCGCGGATGCGCTTTGTTTCGAGGGTGGCGTGTAGCTCGGTGGGGGGCACATAGTCGTACTCCACGGCGTAGCCCGGGCGTATGAGCTCGGCGTGTTCGAGGCCGGGGATGCTGTGCACGATGTCTTGCTGCACGAAGAAAGGCAGGCTGGAGGAGAGGCCGTTGAGGTAGTATTCATCGGTGCTGCGGCCTTCCGGTTCTATGAAAATCTGGTGGCGGTTTTTCTCGGCAAAGCGCACGACTTTGTCCTCGATGCTGGGGCAGTAGCGGGGGCCTGTGCCCTCGATGACGCCGCCGAAGAGGGGGCTGTATTGCAGGTTGGCGCGGATGATGTCGTGCGTGCGCTCGTTGGTGTAGGTGGCGCCGCAGGCGAGCTGGTGCAGCTCGAAGTCGGGGTCGGCCAGGTAGTTCAGCGTGCAGTGCGGCTCGGTGTCGCGGCGGAGCACCTCGCGCGAGACGTTGCTGAAGAGGGGTGGTGGTTCATCGCCCGGCTGCATTTCGAGGGCGGCAAAGTCGATGGTGCTGCCTTTGATGCGCGGGGAGGTGCCGGTCTTGAAGCGCGCCAGGGGAAAGCCCAGCTTAGCCAGGCAGGCGGAGATGCCGGTGGGGGCTGCACCCAGGCGGCCGCCGGGCAGGTGATCCATGCCCACATGCAGCAGGCCGCGCATGAAGGTGCCGCTGCACAGTACCACCGCGCGGGCTGCTATCTTTTGCCCCCAGGTGGTGGTGACGCCGGTGACGCGGCCGGCGTCCGTTATGATTTCGGCGGCATCTCCCTGTACCAGTTGCACGCCGGAGGCGGTCTCCATCACCCACTTCATGCGGGCGCGGTAGGCCAGCTTGTCGCACTGGGCTCGGGGGGCACGCACGCTGGGGCCTTTGCTGGCGTTGAGCATGCGGAACTGGATGGCTGTGGCATCGGTATTGAGCCCCATGGCACCGCCGAGCGCATCAATTTCGCGCACGATGTGCCCCTTGGCCAGCCCGCCGATGGCAGGGTTGCAGCTCATCTGGCCGATGGTGTCGAGGTCGTGAGTGATAAATGCTACTTTACCACCAAGGCGTGCTGCGGCCAGAGCGGCTTCGATGCCGGCGTGTCCGCCGCCGATGACTGCTATGTCGTATGTATCAGGCATCTCAGTATTGCATTCTACGCGCGGCTTCTGCCTGCCTGAGCACATTGGCGCACTCCTCGTGTCCGTTGGTGCGGGCATAGTATTCGGCCGTGTTGTTGGTTACGTCTTTGAGCATCACGTCGGCATTGGCCCGCAGGAGGGTCACGACGGTTTCGGTATCCCCGTGGCGTGCGGCGACGTGCAGGGCGGAGCGGCCGGCGCTGTTGCGGGTGTTCACGAAGGCGCCCGCCTCGATGAGCAGGGCTACGCAGAACGCGCGTCCCTGAGCGGCTGCTGCTGCCAGCGGTGTTTCGCCGTTGGGGGTGGTCATGTTGACATTGGCTCCGGCTCGGATGAGGGCGCGGAGGCATTCCGTGTAGCCGGAGGCTGCGGCAATCATGATTTCATCGGTCGTGGTGGCGCCTTTTTCCAGCAGGGCAAGAGTGCAGCTCGGGTGGTCGCCGCTTACTGCCCAGTAAAGCAGCGAGTGGCCGAGTTGGTCTTTTTCATCGACGGGGAGGTTGCAATCCAGCAGGAGGCGCACGCACTCCGTGTGGCCGTTGCGCACGGCGGGGTAGAGGGCGGAGCGTGTGTTCTCCTCGGGGATGATGTCGGCGCCGGCATTGATGAGCGCGCGGAGGATAGAGGCGGCACCCTGTTCTGCCGCCAGGTAGACAAGCGAGGTACCTTCAGCCGTGGTGTGGTGGGGTGAGAGCCCGGCCTCCAGAAGCGCGATGAAGCACTCAGGGCGGTTGGCCAGGATGGCTTCGCGCAGGGCGTCGGGTGTGTTGCCTGTGGCGTCGGGGCGCGTGGCACCGGCGCGTATGAGCAGCTTGAGGGTATCCATGGTGCCCTCGCTGATGGTGGAGAGAAGAGCCGTGTGGTAATCCCGCGGTGCGATGCCTGAGGCGGCGAGTTTTTCGGCTGCGGCAAGCATATCGGCGCAGTCGTTGTGGCCGATGTCGAGCGCGGTCTGACGTGCTGTTTTGCGGCTTTTGTTGAGAGCTGCCATATTCGCCCCGCTGATGAGGAGAGCATGCACGCAGCCTGCATGTCCTGCGGCGGCGGTCAGGTGCAGGGCAGTTGTGTCGCCGGGCTGGGATTCATTGGCATCGGCACCTCGGCGCAGCAGCATGTGCACGCAGGCAGAGTGACCGCCGATGGCAGCGAGAGCCAGGGCGCTCATGTTGTTCCGGTTGCGGTGACTCGGGGCGGCATCGGCACTCAATGCGAGCTCCAGCAGGCGTATATTGCCGCTTTCTGCAGCGCTGAGCAGAATGTCCTCGGGCGAGTTGTCCGGTTTCAGCCGCGCCAGCAGAGCGGTGGCCAGGAGCTTGCGGCAGGCGCTGTCGCCCGAGGCATCGGTGATGCTGTAGGGGGATTTTCCTGCTTCATCGGTGGTGCCGGGATCGGCGCCGTGGTCGAGCAGCGCCTGCACGCAGGCGGTGTGGTTGTGCTGCACGGCCAGGTGCAGCGCTGTAGCCCCGCCCGGGGCGGTGACACCGGTATTCACTCCGGCGGCTAGGAGCTTGTGCAGGCAAGCCACATGCCCTCCATCCGCTGCCAGAAGCACCGGGTACCACCCGTCTGCTGTAGCGGTTTCGGGGTCAGCCCCGGCTTGCAGCAGTTGCTCCACACATTCGGCGTGTTTTTCGGCGATAGCTACCTGCAGAGCCGTGGTGCCGCTGCGGTCGGCGGTGTTGGCTTGGGCTCCTGCCTTGAGCAAGGCACGCAGAACGGAAGTGTGCCCCAGGCGGGCGGCCTCGTAAAGAGACGTGACGCCATTGGCGTTCGCCTGCACATCAGCCCCGGCACTCAGGAGTGCCTGTACAGCGGCAAGATGCCCTCCGCGCACAGCCTCGTGCAGCGGGGTATCCTTGCCGTAGTTGGTGGCGTTGATGTGGCATCCCTTTGTCAGCAGCAGCTCCACGCAGGCCGTATGGCCATGGCGTGCGGCCAAATGCAGTGCCGTGCGGTTGTACAGCCCGAGCGAGGCGGGATTCGCGCCAGCGGCCAGCGCCCGGCGCACAGCGTCGGTATCGCCGTTTTCGGCAGCGGTCAGCAGTTGTTCATCCACGGCAGTGCCGGGCTCTGCTGCGGGGGCGGGCTGAGGTTTGTCCGTGGCATCGGGCAGGGTGGCCGTGGGCAGCATCTTGTTGTGCTGCGGTGCCGTGCGGTCGGCATCGCTTGCCGGTTCTTGCGGCAGCTCCGGTGGCGGGGTGAGGCAGTAGTACCCGGCGGCAGCCATCAGCGCCCCGCCTACGGCAACATACCCCAGTGATTTGAGGAATTGGCGTACAGGTGAGTAGGGACGCATGGCCGGGTGGGGGCGAATCAGTTGTCGGTGATGGCTTGGGCAATGGCCATGGCGGCATCCGGCTTGGCCTGGGCGCGCATGGCATTCTCCATCGCGGTGCGGGCGGCGGTGTCCTGAATGGTGCCGTGCACGAACTCATGCACAATGGCGGTGGTGAGCTCTGCCTGTTGGTACATGACAGCCGCCCCGGCCTCGGTGAACACGCGAGCGTTGGCGGTCTGGTGATCATCCGCAGCAAAGGGGAACGGCACCAGGAAGCAGGCTTTGCCGATGATGGACAGTTCGGTCAGGGTGGAGGCGCCGGCACGGGCAATGACGCCGTCTGCGGCGGCGTAGGCTGCCGGCATGTCGGAGCAGAAGCCCATCACGCTGATGTTGGGGGCGCCGCCTGCCAGGCCGTTGACGCGGTCGTAGTCCTGCCGGCCGGCAATGACCAGATAGTGAACAGTCGGGTCGGCTTTAGCAGCATCGATGAGCAGACTGTTGAGATTGCGCGCGCCCTGAGAGCCGCCAGTGACGAGGATGACTGTTTTATCCTGCGGCAACCCGAGGCGCTTGCGAGCCTCCGCCTGCGAGGGCAGGTGGTTGAGCTCCTCGCGCACCGGCGTGCCGGTTACGATACAGGTGCGGCCGGGGAAGTGAGCGGCGGCTTCCTTGAGGCCGAGCATTACGGCCGTGCACCAGCGGGCGGTAAGGCGGTTGGACTTGCCGGGCATGGCGTTACTGTCGTGCACGAAAGTACGCAGCCCCATGTAGTGTGCCGCCATAACCGGGGGCAGGGATGTGAACCCACCCATGCCGATGACCGCATGGGCTTTTTCCCGACGAATGATGTTGCGGCAGGTCAGGTAGGAGCGCAGCATCTTCCACAGGAAGCCCGGCATACGCGGGGAAAGGGTGGGGGGCTTGGCGATGGCCTGAACGGTGTGGAACTCGAGGTCGCCATACTTGCGCGAGGCCTCGGCATCGACCTCTTTCTGAGAAATGAGAAGCACGGGGTGGTGCCCCATGCTGCGTAAATGCTGAGCCACGGCAATGCCGGGGAAGAGATGACCGCCTGTGCCGCCACAGGCGATAATGACATTGAGCGGGGTGTTCATAGTTTATTCTGTTGTAAACGGCGTGTGGGCCAGTAGATTTCTTTTTTGTGCGGAGTGTGGCGGTGAATACTGGTGAGCAGGCCGATAGCCAAGATGGTGAATACCAGGTTGGTACCGCCGTAACTGATGAAGGGGAGCGGCAGGCCGGAGTTCGGTAGCATGGAGGTAACAACCATCATGTTGAGCATGGCCGGCCAGAAGATGGTGCATACCAACCCCACTGCCAGCAGGCGCCCGAAGGTGTCGTTGGTTTGCAGTGCCATCACGATACCCGAGAGGGTCATGATGGTGAAGAGCATCAGCACACCCGCCGTGCCTACGAGCCCCCATTCTTCGCCTACTTCGGCAAAGATGAAGTCGGTGTGAGCGAAGGGCAGGTTGCCGAACTTCTCAATGCCGTCGCCCAGGCCGACGCCCGTGACACCGCCGCGCGCAAAGGCCAGCACGGAAATCCACTGCTGGCGGCCGGAGCCCTGGCTGTAGGCCTCCGGGTTCATCCAGGCAAAGATACGATCCAGACGGTTGGGGCTGTCGGTAGCCTGCCAGTACAGCAGAGCCGCCCCCATGAGCAGCGAAACGATAAGCAGCCAGTTGCGCACTCCTGCCACATACATGAGGCAGAAGCAGGATACACCCAGTGCTGCCGCGGTGCCCATGTCCTTCTCCACAAGAATCAGCAGCAGAGGAATGCCGAAAATGACACCGGGATAAATAAAGCCCTTCAGGAAAGTACCTGCCATTTCGCGGTGCGTGGCGTACCAGTCGGCCAGGGCAATCATGAGCACGCTCTTAGCCAGCTCGCTGGGCTGGAACGTGATGACGCGGAAGTTTACCCAGCGGTTCTCGCCGTTAATCTCCATGCCGAATCCCGGTATGAAGCAGCCGATGAGCAGGAGGGTGAGCAAGCACCATAATGCCAGCACCCAGCGGCGCAGAATGTGGTAGTCGACATGGCTGATGAAGATGGTGCCAACGAGACCGATAAAAGCGAAGAAACTCTGTTTGTAGAGGAACATGGCCGGATCCTCGCCATCCTGCACCGGGGCGCAGAGACCCGTGCTGGCTACCATGGTGATACCCAGGACCAGCAGGGTGATAAAGCAGAACCAGATGCTGATGATGCTCAGGCGCGACGACATGTTCCGGCGATGATGGAATTACTGGGAGATACGCAGAGTGTCGCCCACACGGATAGAGCCTTCCTTGCCCTTGGGAATGTTGTTGAGCTCCATGAGGCGCGGAACCGTTGTTTTGTGTTTGCGGGCAATTTTGGCCAGCGTGTCACCGCGCTTGATGGTGTAGGTCTTGGCGGCCTCGGAGGCGGCTTCCTCAGCCTTGCGGGCGGCGATTTCGCGGCCTGCTGCGGAGTCCGGTTTAACGGGGATATTGAGGTAGGTGCCGGAGATGATATTGTTGTTGCGCAGCTGGGGGTTAGCCTTGCGGATAGCCTCCACGGTAGTCTGGTGCTTGGCGGCGATGCCGTAGAGCGTCTCGCCGGAGGAGACGAGGTGTCGAGTGAAGGCTGTATCAGCGGCGGGAGTCGTCGGCTCGGCGGGTGCCGGGTCGGCAGCAGGGGCAGGAGGTGTATCGGCTACCACCGGGGTGACAATTTCGGGCTCATTGACGGCGGGTGTGGTGTTGGCCACCGGCTCCGCAGGCTGAGTGATATGGGGAGTGTCGGGCGTGCGAACGGGGTTGGCCACGGGGCCGTCTACCGGCTGAGGCAGCACATCATTGTTGGCCGGGCGGGTATCTGCCGCAGCGGTGGGCGGAGCCGTGATGGTGGGGGCGGCGATGGCCGTGCCCTCGCCGGATTTAATTTTGCCGCGCAGAATCACGCCGCCGATGACGATGAGGTGAATGAGCAGCAGGCCGACGACAACACGCACGATAGTGGTGCTGTTGTGGCGGTCTTCCACCAGTCCTGTATCGGTGTCGTAACGTTTTTGCTGCTTCAGATTACGATTGATAAGCGAGCGGAAAACATGCTTTTTTGTTTTGGCTCGGTGCATATCGGAGTCTCGGAAGGGGGAGTTTGAATAGTTCTTCATAATACGGGGAAAAGCAGTGGAAAATTAGAGGTTGAGAGTTTTGCGAACGGCGTTGCGGAAGCATTCGCCGCGTTGGACATAGCCGGTGAATTGGTCGAAAGAGGAGGTGCCGGGGGAGAAGAGTACGACATCGCCGGGCTTGGCCTCGCGGGCAGCCACAGTTACAGCTTCGTTCACTGTCTCAACGCGGATGGTGCGGCATACCGGGGAGAATGTATCCACCAGTTGCTCGGCAATCTGGCCGAATACAATGCAGCAGCGTGCTTTTTGCGCCAGCATGGGGTTGATAGCCGTGTAGTCCAGTCCTTTGTCCTTACCGCCGGCCAGCAGGATGATGGGGCGAGTCTGGGAGCGCACGGCGGCTTCGGTGGAGTGCAGGTTGGTGCTCTTGGAATCGTTGAGCCACAGCACACCGTCCATTTCCGCTACGGTTTCGCAGCGGTGGCCGGGCGGGCTGAAACTGCGCAGGCCGGCGGATATGAGCTCATCGTTCAGGCCGACAGCGCGGCAGGCAAGGGTGGCCGCCATGGCGTTTTCGGCATTGTGAGCCTGCTCCAGCGTGGTGCCGCGCAGCTGGGTAAGGGGCGTGTCGCCCTCCATGATGCAGCCGTCTTTGTAGCAGAGTTGTCCGGCATCGGATACGGAGGAGAACTCGACCACGCGGGGGGGGAGAGCGGGCAGATTCTCACCGACGCGCACGATGGCGAGCTGGTCGGCGGTCATGTTTTCAAACACGCGCAGCTTGGCGTTGAAGTAGTCCTCCACCTTGGTGTAGCGATCCATGTGGTCGGGGGCAAAGTTGAGCCAGATTGCTACCTCGGGGCGGAAGTCGTGGATGGTTTCCATCTGGAACGATGAAACTTCCAGCACTGCGAACTCGGGCTGCTCGGGCAGCATGACAAGCTCGCAGAGCGGGTAGCCGTAGTTGCCGCAGGCCTTGGCGGTGTGGCCGGCTTGCAGCAGCACATGTTCCAGCAGAGCCGTGGTGGTTGTTTTGCCGTTGGTGCCGGTGATAGCGATGATGCGGCCGGTGTAGTAATGGTAGCCCAGCTCGATTTCACCGATGATGGGGGCACCTGCGCCGGTGAAGGCGAGGGTCCACGGGATGTCGGCTTCGATACCCGGCGAGAGCACCACGATGTCGGCTGCGAAAGCCTCAGCCGCCTGTTCATCGGCGCCCGGCACGAAGGCGAGCGAGGCGTCGGCACAGGTGGCCTGCGGGTTGGAGTCGAAGATACACACCTCTGCAGCGCCTTTGGCCAAAGCCAGGCGAGCGGCGGCTACGCCACTGCGGCCGCAACCGAGAACTGCTATTTTTTTACCGGTGAGATTCATAACGGAAAGGGGCGGGGGATTGTACTACAAATCAGCCCAGCAGGCAAGAGAAAAAGAGGATGACGCCGATGATACCCAGAATGGCGGCGATAATCCAGAAACGAACGCAGACCTGAGTTTCGCTCAGCCCACCCTTTTCGAAGTGGTGGTGGATGGGAGCCATGCGGAAGAAGCGGCGTCCCTCGCCGTAGCGGATGCGAGTGTACTTAAACCAGCCTACCTGAATCATGACCGAGAGAGCCTCGGCTACAAATACACCGCCGATGACAACCAGAATCAGCTCCAACCCGGTGCAGACGGCGATGGTACCCAGGGCGCCGCCCAGAGCCAGCGAGCCGGTATCGCCCATGAAAACGCGGGCAGGATTGCAGTTGAACCACAGGAACCCGGCGCATGCGGAGATGATGGGCAGCAGGAATGTGGGCATGCTGTTGAGGAACTGCGGGTGGTTGCTCATGTAGAAGGTGAGCCCGAAGAAGGTGATAGCGGCAATAATCATGCAGCCGCTGGCCAGGCCGTCCAGCCCATCGGTGAGATTGACGGCGTTGGATGTGCCGATGATGACCAGAATAGCCAGGGGGATGAAGAGCCAGCCGATGTTGAGCAGGCCAAGCCCGGGAACGCAGATGAGGCATACCTCGGGGCAGGCAAAGTACAGGTAAACGGAACAGCCTACCGCAGCGATGAATTGCAGCGCTATCTTGAACCATCCGCTCACGCCATCGGTGCTCTTCTTGGTGATTTTGGCGTAGTCATCCAGAAAGCCCAGGAAAGCCGTGATGGCGGTGACGATGAGGCAGCACTGGATGCGCGGGTCGGTGAGGTCGCATACCAGCAAGGCTGTCAGCAAGACGAGGCCGATGAGCATGATGCCGCCCATGGTGGGGGTGCCTACCTTGCTGCTGTGTTCGGGGGCGAGCACGCCCTTGCGAGCCTCGCGGATGGGCTGGCCGGCTTTCATGGCGCGCAGCATGGCAATGAGTTTGGGGCCAATGAGCAGCGAGCCGATGAAGGGAAGCGCCAAGGCAATGATGAACAGGAGTCCGGGGGATGTGTTGCAGAAATTCAACATAACTATTTAGTGGGTTTGAGAGTGGGGAAGAGTTCGTACATGGTGTGCTCCATGCCGGCGGAGCGTGAGCCTTTGAAGAGGATGGCATCACCCGGTTCTATCATGCGGCGCAGGGCGGCGGCCGCTTCATCGGGGGTGCTGACCAGCATGGCGGGAATCGTTTCGGCCGCAGCCTCGCACAAGGCCAGCGTTTCGGCGCATTCCGCGCCTACCACCACAACGGCGGCATAGCCCAGACCGGCGGCACACATGCCAACCTCGGCATGTGCGGCAATGCCGCCTTCGCCCAACTCACCCATCTTGCCCAGTACGGCAAAGCAGCGCTTGGGACCACGCAGCGAGGCAACGGTGTGCAGGGCTGCCTTCATGCTTTCGGGGTTGGCGTTGTAGGTGTCATCCACCACGGTGAAGCCATCGACCTCCTTGCAGCCCAGGCGGCCCTTAGTGAGGGCGGCGGCGGAGAGGCCGGCAGCGATTTGTTGCAGGGTGCAGCCAAGCTTCCAGCCGGCGGCAGCCGCCAGCAGGCTGTTGCTCACCATGTGAGCCCCGGGGACGGGGAGATTCACGCGTACCTCGCCCGTGCCTTCGATGTGCAGGTCGTAGCTGCTGCCGGAGGCTGTGGAGCGTACGTTGATGGCACGCACCGGGCTGTTGCAGCCGCCGACGGGCAGGGGAGTGGCCTGCGTGCTGGCGGCAATGGTGGCCGCAAAGTCATCCGTCGCCGGGTAAATCATGTACCCCTCGGCCGGCAGGGCTCGGGCAACGGTGCATTTCTCCTGCGCGATGGCCTCACGGCTGCCCAGGAACTCCAAGTGAGCGGAGCCGATGGTGGTGATGATGCCGATGTGCGGCTGCGTCATGCGGCAGAGCGGGGCGAGCTCCCCGGCGTGGTTCATGCCCATCTCCCAGATGGCGGCCTCGGTGCCTTTCTCTGCACTGAGGATGCTGAGGGGGGTGCCGATATGGTTGTTGAGGTTGCCCTTGGTGGCGATGGCGTTGAAGCGCTGCGAGAGCACCGAGAGGCACATATCCTTTGTGCTGGTCTTGCCGCTGGAGCCGGTGAGGCCCACGACATGCAGGGGCTCCAGCTGCGCGCGCCACCACAGAGCAAGCTCTTGCAGGGCTGCCAGAGTATCCGGCACCAGTATCACGGTGCAGTCCGGGTGGTAGTTGCCTATCGGTCTGCTGACCACAACGGCTGCGGCGGTTTCGGAGGCTGCTGCGGCGAAGGTGTTGCCATCGAAACGCTCGCCGCTCAGCGCCAGGAAGATGCTGCCGGGGACGACTGCGCGGCTATCGGTGGTGAGCCCGGCGGTGATGGCGCGGGTACCGGTGGCCACGGCCTTACCGGCGGTAGCGGAGATGAGATCGCTGATGGCTATGCTCTGCATGGCGTGCGTGTGAGGGGTTATTTGCCTTCGGGTTTGCGGGAGGGAACACTGCGCCCCTCGGGGTTTTTCTCCTCGTAATACTTCTGCACGACGGCTGAGTCGGAGAAGGTGATGGTTTCGTCCGCAAAAATCTGGTAGTTCTCATGCCCCTTGCCGGCGATGAGGATGCAATCCCCCGGGCGTGCATTTTGCAGGGCGGCGCGGATGGCTTCCTCGCGGTCGGTGATACGGTGCTGTTTCTCCTTGGGGATGCCGGGCATGATATCATCGATAATCTTCTCGGGGTTTTCCGAGCGGGGATTATCGCTGGTGACGATGCAGACGTCGCTGTAGCGGGCAGCGGCTTCGCCCATGAGCGGGCGCTTGGTGGTGTCGCGGTCGCCGCCGCAGCCGAACACGGTGAACACGCGTCCCTGGCGGCAGAGCTGCTTCATGGTGCGGCATACGTTCTCCACGGCATCAGGTGTGTGCGCGTAGTCCACAAAGCACTGCACATTGTTGACGCTGCTGACAAGCTCCATGCGGCCGGGTACCTGCGGAGACTGAGCGAGGCAGGCGATGGCGTCGCGGATATTGATACCGGCGGCTACGGCACCGGCGAGGGCAGCCAGGCTGTTGCTGAGGTTGAACTCACCGATGAGCGGGGTGCGTACGAGGTAGGTTTTCTGTTGGTAGTGCAGCTCATATTGGCTGCCTTTGAGCGAGATGATGCGGGGCTCGGCATGGAAATCGGCATCCTTTGACGTGCCGAAAGTACGCACGCGCATGAGGGGGCGCAGCTCATCGGCCAAGCGGCGGCCGTACTCATCGTCCACGTTGATGACGGCAGTGGCCTTGGGAACCCCCGAGGCTGCCATGCGGGTGAAGAGCAATTTCTTGGCCTCGTAGTAATCCTCCATGGTGCCATGGTAGTCCAAGTGGTCCTGGGTGAGGTTGGTAAAGATGCCGACGCGGAAGTTGCAGCCTGCGGTGCGCTGCTGGTGAAGCGCGTGGGAGGAGACCTCCATGGCGCAGGCGCGGCAGCCGTTCTTTATCATATCGGCCAGCATGCTCTGAAGCTCGGCGCAGCCGGGGGTGGTGTTGTGAGACGGGGCGCGCTTGGCGCCGTCATCATAGAGAATGGTGCCGATAAGGCCGGCTTTCTGCCAGGTGGCGCGGAAGATGGCGTTGGTGAGGTAGCTGATGGTGGTTTTACCGTTCGTACCGGTGACGCCGAGCATGACGAGGCGGTCGGACGGGAAGCCGTTCCATGCGCTCATGAGCAGCCCGTTGGCCAGGTGGGTATCCGGCACCTGAACCCAGCAGATGCCACTTGCGCCTGCCGGGCAGGGAGTTTCTGCCACGATGGCTACGGCGCCGGCAGCAAGGGCGCTATCGATGGCGGTATGGCCATCGAATTGGGTACCCTTTACGGCAACAAAGCAGCTGCCGGGAACCACACGGCGGCTGTCATCGGTGAGCGCGGTGAGCGGTTTGCTGAGCGAGCCGGTCACGATGGCTCCGGGGAGCACTGAGAAAAGTTGCTTGCTGTTCATGTTCGTTGCTTGTCGTCTTGGTTAAAGGTTTATTGCGGATTGGCGGCGGCCTGAGCCTGCTCTTTTTCTGAGAGATATTTTTCGTACTCTGCCGGGTCACTCGGCTGCAGGTGGAGCACCTTGATGAAGCGCTCGGCCGCTGCACGGAAAATGGGGGCTGCTACTGTACCGCCGCCGGCATTGCAGTCGCGGGGGTGAGGCTCGTCGATGACGGTCATGACGACCAGTCGAGGGTCATCGATGGGCAGCACACCGGCAAAGGACACCACGTAGAGGTTGTCGAAGTACTTGCCGCTGCTGCTTACCTTCTTGGCCGTGCCGGTCTTGCCGCCGATGCGGAAGCCGGGGATGGCTGCCTGAGTGGCGGTACCGCGACCGGCCGGTCCGCTCTTGTGGGTGACGGTTTCGAGCGCGCCGCGAATGGCTTTGGCTGTAGCGGGGGACATGACGCGGCAGACCTCCTGAGGCTTGCACTCATTGTACACCGAGCCGTCTGCTGCGATGATGCGGTCGATGAGGCGGGGCTTCATGCGTACGCCGTCGTTGGCGATGGTGGCATATACCATCGCCATGTGTAACGGAGATACGGATACGGAGTAACCGTAGGCAATACGCGAGAAGTTTACAATGTGATTGCCGTTGGCCAGCAGACAGGAGCCGCCGCTGGGAAGGTCGATGCCGGCGCTCTTTGTCAGTCCGTAGCGCTCCACATATTCCTTATAGAGCGGCCATTTGCAGGCCAGTGCGATGCGGGCTGCCGCCGGGTTACTGGATTTCTTGAGCATTTGTCCTACGGTGAGTACACCGTAGTTGAAACGTCCGTCATTGATGGCCTTACTGCCGCCACCTACAGAGAAAGGGGAGGCGGACACCGGGCTGTTGATACCCATCACGCCGCGATCGACCGCAGCTGTTACGGCTACTACCTTGAACGTGGAACCGGGCTCGTAGCGAGCCTGGCAGGCAAAGTTGAAGTCGCCTGTGATGGGGGCACCCTTGTCGTCCTTAATGGTGCCGCGTTTGAACTCCCCCTCGTGCGTGATGAGATCCTTGGTTGTCAGGTTGATGGCGGGGCGACTGACCATGGCGAGAATATCGCCGGTCTTGGGGTCAACGACAATCATGCAGCCACGGCGTGCGCGGTAGTGTTTCATGCCCTTATCGAGCTCCTGCTCACAGATTGTTTGCAGGCGCATGTCAATCGTAAGGCGCAGGTTGAGGCCGTGCTTGGGCTGGAGGTAGCGGTCGTCTTCGTTGGGCAGCACCTGTCCGCGGGCATTATAGCGGTATTCGCGCAGGCCATCGGTGCCGGCCAGGTAACTGTTGTAGATACCTTCCACACCGCCGACACCTTTCTGCTCGGAGTCAACATAACCGACGACGTGGCTGAGCATTTCGGGCATGATGTAGCTGCGGCTCAGCTCGCTCTGGGTCACGACGCCATGCAGGTGGGCTTTCTGGACGGCTTCTTTGATTTGCTCGGCTGTTTCGACTGTGAGACCGTGAGCCAACTGAATCTGCTGGGTGTATCGGCGCTTCTTTTCTCCGCGAGCTTCGGCCGTTTTGTTGAATTCCGCCACATCAGGCTGGGCTATCATATCGATGATTTCCTGCTTGGTGATGTAGCGCGTGCGTTCCTCTGTCTTGGCGGGGATGGTAATTTTCTTGCCGCCGCGGGTGATGCTTTTCTCCGGCTCTACCTCGACTGTTTCCTTAATCTCGATATCCCGTATGAAGGGGTGGATGATTTCAGCGACCAAGCGGTCGTGTGCCTGGTAGAGAGCCTCGCATTTCTCGGGGTCGTAGTCGAAGAGTCGGTTGGCGCGAGCATCTTTGGGGTTAAGCTCCTTGCGGAGTTTAGCGCGTTGTTCGCGGGTGAGCTTGCGCTTGGCCAGGCCGAGCAGGCGTGCACGCTCATTGGCAAACATTCTGCGGCGTTTGGCCGGGTCTTTTTCGTTGCGCCATTCCTCGGTGTTGCTTATCTGGTTGTAAGCGAGGCCATATACAACGGCGGTGATGTCGCGCAGGTGGTAGCGATCCGCAATGAGCTCCACGGACTGTACATTGTTGGTGAGAATCTCCTCGTTGCGATCCATGATGATGCCGCGCTCAGCCGGGATGCGTTCCTCTTGGATGAGTTCTTCGGCGACGATGCCTTTGATTTTATCATCATTGTTGACCTGCAGGTCGACAAGCGTGCAGGCAATGGCACCGGAAAGCCCCAGAATGATAACACAGAGTATCAGGCAGCGTCCTGCAAATGGTACTTTGGTTTTCATACTGAGGCGGTGATGTGGTGAGGGGGGGAGGTGAATCAGCGTGCGGCGGTGGCGCTCATTCGGTCGGTGTCGCTCATGCTGCGCGCGAACTCGATTTGATTGCGTGCGATTTCACGCAGGGCGGAGCCGTCCTGCTGCAGACGCCCGCGCATAGCCCAGCGGTTGATGTGGGCGTTGGTCTTGGCGCGGTATTGGTTGGTGTTCATGCGGCAGACTGCAATCTCACGCTGAAGCTTGTTGATTTCCGTTTTGACGGCGACCTGTTCGTTTTTGATGACGGCGTAGAAGACACCGCAGCTGGCGGCAATGATGGCAAACACGGCCATCCATGCCAGGAATGGCCACTCAATGCGGCCTGCGTATCGTGATGATGTTTTGGTGGAGAAGAAAGACATGGGAGAAAAGTGAGAAGGAAACGGATCAGAGTTTTTCGATGACTCGCAGCTTGGCGCTACGGGAGCGGGGGTTGGCGGCAAGCTCAGCCTCCGCCGGGGTAAGGGGTTTGCGGTAGACCAGCCGGGCGGCGTAGTCCGGATTCGGACGCGGAGCCGGCCACTCGGGGCGGTCGATTTCGGGCTTGCAGACATGCTCGAAATAGCGCTTGACGGCGCGGTCTTCGAGGCTGTGGAAGGTGATGATGGCGAAGCGCCCGCCGCTCTTCAGGAGGCTCAGGCCGCTATGCAGCAGGGCTTCGAGTGCTCCCAGCTCATCGTTGACAGCTATGCGCAGAGCCTGGAAGCTGCGTGTGGCCGGGTGCTGCTTGCCCTTACGGGGCAGGACACCGGCGATGATGTCTGCCAGACGGGTGGTGGTGGTGATGGGGGCTTTGGCGCGTTCCTGCACGATGCGGCGAGCGATGGCGCGGCTGGCGCGCTCTTCGCCGTACTGCCACAGGATATCCGCCAGCTCGCTCTCGGCGGCGGTGTTGACGATATCTGCCGCGCTGCGGGGCGCGGCGGGGTTCATGCGCATGTCCAGCGGTCCCTCATGCAGGAAGGAGAAGCCGCGCTCTGCGCAGTCAACCTGCGGGGAGGAGATGCCGATGTCGGCCAGCAGGCCGTCGACTTGCTCTACGCCGTGTTTGCGCAGCATGTCGGCAGCATTGCGGAAGTTGCCGGCGATGATGTGCAGGCGCTCGCCGTATGCGGCAAGGCGCGCTTTGGCGGCGGCGCGAGCAGCGGGGTCCTGGTCGATGCCCCAGACCTCGGCTCCTGCGCTCAGAAGCTGCTCGGTGTGGCCGCCGCCACCCAGGGTGGCATCCACCAACACTTTGCCTTCGGCGGGTTGCAGGGCTTCCACGGCCTCGTGCAGCAGCACGGTGACGTGGTGGAACTCCCCGGCGGTGTACTCGGGTGTATCGGCTGCCTCACAGGTGTCGCACGCGGCCTGCCAGGCTGCGGCATCGGCAGCACTCATGGCCTGCACGATGGGTTGCTCGCACCAGCTCATGCCCGGGGTGGCAGCCTGCCAGCGAGCCAGCATGTCGCTCACCGTCTCCTCGCCCTGCATCTGCATGAGGATTTCGGCTGCGGCGGTGCCCAGGCGGTAGGCCAGCACGGCATCGTGCGCCTGCAGGGCTTCGCCCAGCGCCTCTGCGCGCGCGAAAGAAAAGGCCGACCGGGTTGCTTGAGCTATCGGTTCTTCGATTTGTTTGACAGTGAGTGCCTTGAGCTCGTTTTCGAGCTGAGCGAGACGTCCGCGCGCGCCTTTGATGCCGGCATCCCTCATGTGGCTCAAAATCTCGGTGCGCCCGGCTTGCCAAGCCTCTTGACACTCCTGTGGCAGAGCACAGTTCTCCCACATGAGCACCCGGTAACAGGTGCCTTGCGGTGCTGTGGCTTTGGCCAGAGTTATGGAGGAGGCAGGGTCCATCAGAGCATGCGGAACTTCTTGTTGAGCGGATTTTCTTTGTTGGTTTTGGGGGCGGTGTCGGCTTCGAAGTCTTCCTTATTCCAGATTTCGAAGTGGGCTGTACGTCCTACAAAACTGGCGTATTCATCCAGCTTCAGCAGGTCGCGCTGTTGTTTGGGTATGAGGAGTTTGCCCTGCGAGTTCACTTCGCCGACGAAGCTCTTGCCGGCAATGTCGCCGATGTATTCATCCACATCGCCCAGCTCGTAGCCATCGGCCAGTGCTCGTTCCCGAATCTCGTTGAGTTTCGTTGCGAAGCTCTCGTGGGTGAAGCATTTGAGGATGTTGTAGCCGTGGTAGGTGCTCTCCAGCATGACAAGCTCCTGCCCGTAGACACTACGCCACCTCGCCGGAACCGCCACCCTGTATTTGGGGTCCAGCTTGTGGGCAAAGTTGCCCATGAACATTACCTGTAATGCAGACTCGGTCATTCTCGTACACTTCCCGGTACACCTAGTACACTCTAATACACTCAAAAAGTCAATCTCTTTTTTTGCCAGAAGTAAAAAAAATGCCATTTTGATGTCATTTTCATCTGTTATGGGTCGGTTGCGAGAAAAAGAGTCGTGTATGCGAGCGAAAAGAAAGATTGCAAGACGGCAGTAAATAAGCTAGAATACAGTTGCGATGCTCAGAGAGAAGCTTTATTATGCGCTTGTGATGATGAGCTTGGTCGTGTTGCCGACGACTGAGGCTCAGGAAGCTGCGTCTGCCGGTGTGCCGCAGGATGCTGTGGCGGATTCTGCCGAAGACCAGGAGGAGGTCGTAGAGACCGTGCGTTTGGGAGGTGAGGATTCGGTGCCCGCGCAACAGGAAGGTGTGGGGCAGGCCGATGCATACGAAGAGACGGCTGATCCGGATTCGCCGATGAATGTGGAAATCAATCATGATACACCTGCCACCACACCCGGCGCTGCACCACAGAATAAACCTGTTGTTGTGACGGATGAAATGTCGGAGCATGACCCCTCACGCCTCGCGTATGCACGCACTCGCCGCAACGCGCGTACGATGTCGCTTACGGTGCCCGGGCCTCGCGGGCTGATTACGGATCGAAATGGTGAGGTGCTGGCCACAAACGAAGTGGCGTACCAGCCTACGATTTTATTCGGCCAGTTGGAGAAGGATGATGATGCTACTGTGCTGAAGATAGCGCGGCAGGTGATAGCGGACTTTGAAGCCGCCGGTATGAAGGTGAGCGAGAAGTCGGATGAACAGCTGCTTTCCCACTACCGACACCGCCGCTGGACCCCTTATGCTGTGGGTCCGGTGGTGCGAGCTCATGAGATTAAGAAGATTAAGAGCAAGCTGGAGGAGATTCAGTACGGGCTTTTGCAGCCGCTCTATATCCGCAAGTACCCGGAGCGCGAGACGGCCGGGCACATCATCGGCTACACGGGCGTGAAGGCTAAGCTTCCTACCGGTCCCATCAATCACAACGACCCCATCTTTGAGCGTCAGGAAGGGCGCTCCGGGCTGGAGCAGAAGTTCAATAAGCAGCTTACCGGGCGGCCGGGGTTGTGGCGACTCATGTATGATGAGAGCGGTAAGAAGATACTCGATGAACACCAGGAGAAGCCTCGACCCGGTGGTACGGTGGTGACAACGCTGAACCTGAAGTGGCAGAAGGCGGCAGAGGAGGCGCTGCGCAAGTGTACGCTCGGCCGCGGTGCCTTTGTGATGGTGGATGTTCATACCGGTGAGGTGCTGGTGCTGGCTTCGGTGCCGAACTTTGACCCCAATACGTTCATCCCTTCCATTTCACAGAAGGATTACGATGCCCTGCGCAATGATGATAATAACCCGCTGGTATCGCGTGCCTTTGCCGGTGTGTATCCGCCGGCTTCCACCTTTAAGACGATTACCGTTGCTGCGGCGTTGCATCTGGGGGTGATTCAGGAGAATACCTATATAAATTGCCCGTATGCGGTGCGTATCGGCAATCACTGGTTCAAAAATCACAGTAAGTTCACCGGCACGATCAGTTGCATCACGGCGCTTTCTGTTTCCAATAACCCGTTCATGTACCAGGTGGCTGCTACGCGTGAGCCGCGTATCGGCGCTGAGCGTCTGTGCAATATTGCCCGCCGCTTCGGTTATGGGTCCGTAACCGGATTGCCTATTGCAGACAAGGCCGGCAATGTGCCTGATGAAACATGGATGTTCCGCAACTATGGGCGTTCATTCATGCAGGGTGATGCCGCCAATATTTCCATTGGTCAGGGGCCGCTGCTGGCCACGCCGCTGCAGGTGGCTCATGCTATGGCCGGTATTGCCAACGGTGTTTACCTGCCCAAGCTGCAGCTGGTGCGTCAGATGCTCGATGCCGAGGGTAATGTGGTGTACCAGTTTACGCCTTCTGTTCAGTCCAATCTGAAGGATATGTCCGCCTCGCTGGCTACGGTGCGCAAGGGTATGCGCGCGGTGGTGTACAATGGTTCGGGGCGCCGTGCTGCGCTCAGTTACACGGATAACGCGGGTAAGACCGGTACGGCTCAGTGGGGGCGCCCGTCTGATGATTGCCGCCTGGCTTGGTTTGCCGGGTTCCTGCCGGCAGATGAGCCGAGGTTCGCCTACGCTGCTCTGTATGAAGGCAAGCCGCACCAGCGCATTTCCGGTGGTCGTATGGCGGCGGCTATTGTGAAGAGTTTCTTTGAAAACCTCAAGAGCGATATTCAGCTGGCTCTGAAGGCTCCCGGTCCCAGGCGTGCCGGTGTGCCTGAACCCGAGCCGGAGGAGGCGGAGATGACAGAGGAGGAGCGTTTCGCCGCAGAAGCTGAGGCTGCTGCCTACGCGGCCGAAGAAGCTCGCCGACGTCAGGAGGCTGAGCGGCGCCACCGCCAGAGTGGGTGGGATGACGGCCGCTCTCGTCACTGAGCCTCGTGCTATACAGGATTTTGTTTTGTTACAACGGCCGCGAAGAGCGGCCGTTGTTGTTACGTACGACCGACGCGATATGCGCACTGCGGTGAAAGTCCGCGCGGAGCCGCGATGATGCGGAATCCCAGACCTGAAGAACAACTGCGGGGAGGTAACGAACCGTGGAAGAGGAAGTTCGAGGGGAAATCCCGACTGTACGAACAGGAACTGCATACAAGGCCGGATGGATGGACGAGGTTGCCTAAAGTGCCGAAATCCGATACATCATCAAGAGTCCATAAGGTAGATGCAGACGGCGCGGGAGGAAAGTAGCATAATCATATTCGGTGAGAACCTGCTAAGGCCTGAAAGGGTGACGGGGAAGAAACGCCCGGAAGCAGGTAGTCAGCAGAGGCATAGTACCCATCCCTTGGTGGGGAAGGCCGAAATCCAACACAGCACAGAACAGCCTGAAACTCATGAACGTGGAGAGGCAGAATAGAGACACCTTATACCAGATGGAGTTCAACTTCGACACCCCATCCGGGGAGGTGCGCCCACTTGGAAGCAGTGAGGGTGCAATTCCCACAGCTGCGCCAACGCGGGAGCAGCAAGCGTTCGCGGCGTGGAAGGAGACACTGAACTGGGAGGAGCGCATACTCGAGAACATAGCGCACCGCTATAATTTAGAGCATGCATGTCAACGGGTGAAAAGCAACAAGGGAGCCCCTGGGATAGACGGCATGACCGTAGAAGAACTGGAGCGATGGCTTAACATCCACATGACAGAACTGAGAGAGCAACTGCTCAACGGCAGCTACCAACCGCAGGAGGTAAAGGGAGTGAGCATCCCAAAACCAAACGGAGGGCAGCGGCAACTGGGCATACCAACGGCAATAGACCGTTTGGTACAACAGGCGTTTGTGCAAGTACTCACCCCCATACTCGACCCGCAGATGAGTGAGTCGAGCTATGGATTCCGACCTAAACGAAGCGCACACCAAGCACTCAAGGCAGGCTCTGCGTACGTGGAGCAAGGTTACACCGTAGCCGTAGACCTTGATTTGGAAAAGTTCTTCGATAAGGTCAACCATGACATCCTGATGTCGAGACTGGCACGGCGCATCAAAGACAAGCGCGTGCTCTACTACATCCGCCAAATGCTCAAGGCGGGAATGATGGACAACGAAGGCATTAAGCAAAAACGAGAGCAAGGCACGCCACAAGGCGGACCTCTCTCGCCGCTACTAGCCAACGTGCTGCTGGACGACCTTGACAGGGAATTGGAGAATAGAGGTCTGTACTTCTGCCGCTATGCGGACGACTGCATTATCTTTGTGCGTACGCTCAGAGCAGGAAAACGAGTATTGGCAAACATCAGCCGCTACATCGAAGAGGAACTGAAGCTGAAAGTCAATCAGCAGAAAAGCAAGGTGGATAAGGTGAAGAACTGCACCTACCTAGGCTACATCATAGGAAAAGAAGGCACGCTAAGAATAGCGCCGACAAGCGTGAAGAAACTGAAAGCGAAAGTGCGACTGATAACTCGCCGAAATCGCCCGACGCCTTTACGCGAAGTGATAGCGGAACTTACCCCCGTGATAAGGGGGTGGACGAATTACTTTAAGCTGGCAGCAATCAACAAGCTATGCCAACAACTCGACGAATGGACGCGCCGCAAACTACGCTGCCTACGCCTTAAGCAATGTAAACATCCAAAAGGCATCTGCCGCTTCCTCGAGAGTATAGGAGCCAAGCGGAAGCTATGGAGTGGTGTGGCAGCAATGGGGCGCAGGTGGTGGAGAATAGCATGCTCAGAACCGGCGAACATCTGCATGGATAATGCTTGGCTACGAGCAGAGGGATATATCTCTTTTTATCAACTCCTCAAACGCTGATTGGAAACCGCCGTATGCGGTAATTCGCACGTACGGTGGTGTGAGAGGGGGCGAAAGCCCCCTACTCGATCGGTCAATTTATAAAAACTCGCGCGGTGCGGCGGCGGGGATGGCGTACATGAATCGGGCGCCGTAGTATTTGGCGGTGACGCGGGAGTCGAGCAGGGTGACGATGCCGTGGTCTGTCTTGCTGCGGATGAGGCGGCCGATGCCCTGGCGGAACTTCAGCAGCGCTTCGGGCAGCGAGTAATCGCGGAAGGCGTTGCCTCCCCTCGCGGTGATGTCTTCCATGCGAGCCTCTGTCAGCGGGTTGGAGGGGGATTCGAAGGGGATTTTGGTGACGATGACGTTGGAGAGGGCTTCGCCGGGTACGTCGACGCCGGTCCAGAAGCTGTCCGTACCCAGCAGGACGCTACCGATGTTTTGCTTAAAGTCGCGCAGCATACGCGAGCGATCCTGCCCGTCGCCTTGCACGAGCAGCGGCCAGCCGCGCTCGGTGCAGTAGGGGCGCAGCAGTCCTGCCATGCGGCGCATGAGGTTGTAGCTGGTGAAGAGGACGAAGGCGCGGCCATCGCTCTCATGCAGCGAGCGGGTTATCCAGTCGAAGAGGGCGGGGACGTATATGTCCTCCTCGCTGGCGGGTGGGGGCGGGGGCATGCTGCGTGCAACAATGACTCGCATTTGCTCGGCAAAATTGAATGGGCTGCCGATTTGGAGCGTCTCTGCTGTTTCGGCGCCGACACGGCCGGCGAAGTACCCCATGCCGCGTTCGCCGGTGGAGAGGGTGGCGCTGGTGCAGATGCAGGTGTTGCCCGTTTCAAACAGTTTTTCGCGCAGGAGGTCTGCGACGTTGATGAGAGCAGAACGCAGGGTGGTGAATTGGCGCTCCTGCCCGCCGGTTTCGGCCCAATAGACGGAGGTGTCGGCATTGCTGAGCTGTATCAGCTCTTTTGCGGCTTCGCGGTAGGCACACAGGCGGGCTTGCACATCTTGCAGTTCGGCGCGGGTGAGGTCGTTTTCCTGGACGGCTGCCATTTGTTTTACCTCGTTTTCCAGCACGGCCAGCGAGGGGGAGAGGATGTCTTCGGTCCACTCCGGCTGGCGCAGGCGGACGGTGCCCTGGTGTTCATCCACCCGGCAATCCATGCGGGCGCAGCGGAAGAATTCGTCCGTAGCCGTCTGCGCGTCCTCGATGTATTGAATGAGTTTCGGGGTGGCCAGCTGGCGTAGGCGCCCCTTGCGTGTATGCGGGTTGTAGAGGCGCAGGAGGTCGTATTTCAGCTCGGCTTCGGGTAAGCTTGTGCCGAATTGGTGGGCGGCCACAGTTTCGATGGTGTGAGCCTCGTCCAGAATGACGAAGTCGTTGGGGAAGATGAAGGAGGGTACCAAGTCTTCTTCATCGTCATACAGCAGTGGGGCTTCCCGGCGCATTTCGTCGGCCAGCGACAACAGGCCGAAAAAGAGGGTGTGGTTGAGGACGACGACCTGCGCTTCATCCACCCTGCGCCGAGCTGCCTGGTAGGGGCACTCCGGGCCGCAGTTGCGGGGGGTGCATACATGGTTTTCGCTGCATACCTGCGCCCATACCTTGGGGGATATATCGAGCTCGGGCGGCAGGTCTGCCAGGGAGCCCTCGCCGCAGTCGCGGGACCATGCCAGTAGGTCATGCAGCTGCTTGGTTTCGGCTTGGTTGAAGAGGTCGGTAGCCTGTTCGAGCGCACGCTTCAGGCGGGTGCGGCACAGGTAGTTGGCACGTCCTTTCAGCAGCGCCGCCCGGAACTCCACCCCCAGTGCTTTGGCGACGGTGGGGATGTCTTTATGGAAAAGTTGCTCCTGGAGGTTTATGGTGTGGGTGGAGATGACGGCCTTGCGGTTATGCTCCAGCGCGTGGCGAATGGCGGGGATGAGGTAGGCGAGTGACTTGCCGACACCCGTGCCGGCTTCAGCCAGCAGGGCACTGCGGTTTTCCAGCGCAGCAGCAACTGCCGTGGCCATAAGTTGCTGCTGCGGGCGATACTCGAATCCTCTGCCGCCGGACAGGATGCCATTGGCGGAGAAGTCGTGCTCGGTCTGGTCGGTCAGCTGCCCCACCGTGGTGTGATTACAGAGGGCGCTCGCCGGTATCCGGCTGGGCAATGTTGAGCGGCAGCGTGGGGAAATAGGAGCGCAGGGTATTTACATCGGTGTTGCTGTCGATGAAGTACCACTTGTTGATTTCGGTGCCGCGGTAGTTGCGGTTGTTGGTGGACTGGATGACCTCGTCCCTGACGGCATAGATGAAGTCTTTACGTTCAACTCGCAGGCGTCTGCCATCCTCGGTAGGGATGCTGTACCACAGTGTGGTAGGCAGTACGACCAGACGGCTGCGTCCTCCTTCCCACTTAATGTTTTCGGCGCTGCTCAGCTTGTTGCCTCGGCGGGTGGAGTCTGCTCGCACCGCGCGCATGGCGGCGGCTGAGTGCGGCAGGATGTATTCTGCCATGGGGGCTCCGACTATATAGCGTTCGACTCGGAAACCGGCCTCTTTCATGCGGCGCCCCATCCTGACGTATTCATCGCGAAGCGCACGGATGTTGCGCTCCATGCGCAGGCGTGCTACCTCATCGCTTTCCTTGTGGCCTGCCGTACCCATGATGCGCTTAGCGTGCTCTCGCTCCCTGCGGGGGTCGCGGCTGGCAAAGCGATCGGCCAGCGTCCACTTGATGGGCGGGTACATGCGGTCGATGGCCCACTCCATGTCGCAGTTCACCACGGCTCCCTTGTAAGCATTGGCTGCTGCCTGAGCTTCGCGGGCAATATCACTTACCGGGGCTGCCTCAGCCGTCAGCACGCAAAGTGCCGCAGGCATCATCAGAGTATAAAAGGATTTCATGTCCTGCATCCTATCACGCAGGCGGGTGCCTTACAAGCTCAAAGTGCCGTGTTGACACGCTCCTTTTCTTCACCGCAATAACGAAAAAAGCGATTTCCTTTCGGAAATCGCTTTTGCAAGGGACGAAGCGGACGGGGCTCGAACCCGCGACCTCAGCCGTGACAGGGCTGCGCTCTAACCAAACTGAGCTACCGCTCCTTGCCTTTGGTTGCTCCCTCCTTTCGGTGGGTGCGGGCGAATTATACACAAACTTGAAGCTCATTGCAAGCATTTTTTTTATTTTTTTGCAAAAATCTGCAAAAAAAGAGTATTAGGCTTGCGTGGATGATTGTTTAAGTGCTTGAATACAGTTGTCAGCAACATCTTCCCACGAGGGGTAGTTCGGACAAGAAATAGGCGTGGTGGCATCGTAAGCTCCGTCGAGGGTTTGAATGAAGTCCCATTCGCTATCATTCCGGAAGAGGAACTGAGCCGGAATATTTTCCCGTATTGGTGGAATATCTGATGATACGCAGGGAAGGCCGCAGCGCAGGCTTTCGACCGGTGGCATGCCGTAGCCCTCATATGCAGAAAAATAAACACAGGCTCGGCATTCCTGCATCATGAGGTTGTCTAATTCTTCCCGGCTTACCTTACCATGGTAGAGCCAGTTTGCATTATTCGGGATAATGTGAGGGGGAACTTTACCGATACAGTGTATGCGAATATCTGAGCTATCATTGCGGTGTGCCAGCCAGGTTTGCAGACGTTTTATGCCCAGTTCTGTGAGTTTGTGGGGAAATGAGGAGACGTGGAAAAGAATACCACTGCCTCGTCTTCTTGTTGCATCTGGTTCGGGGATGGGGTCAAAACCTATACCAACAACAGCCGGGCGAGTGGACGGGATATGGGCAAGAAAACGGTTTGCATTAAATTGGGTTGAAGTAAGGACGACGTCGGATGATTTTAGAGCTTTGTAACTTAAAGCTTTGAAATATAGCTTTTCGTGGGTGGGGAAGGGCGAGTTCCGGCAGTTTTGAAGGTTTTCATAATATTCCCAAATGACATCGTGTACATAGCAGGCGAGTTTCGTGTGACCGAATAAGGGTAGGAAAGGTGGGAAGCCTTTAGGGAGAATGATCCATTCCGGATTTATTTTTCTGACTGCCAAGGGAAGTCCCACCTGATCCCACCATACACGTTCAAAGCGGCGTGGCACAGGCTTGTCCATTAGGTGTAAGTGTACATGTTTCGGGGAGTTGGCAAAGGTGTCTGCGCATTCATTGTTTCCCAGAATGTGAAGTTCTGTTACTTCCGGGTGATGCATCAGCCCTTTCGTCAGTCCCATGGATACGTTGAAAATACCCATGGATTTGGTGTGTGCGAAACTCTGGTCAGTGAGTGCAATGGCAATTTTCATGTTTCCTTACTTATAACACGCTTTTCTGCGTATTGTCAATTCCGCATAAAAAGAAAAACGCCCCTTTTCAGGAGCGTTTTTCAAAAAAGTGGGTTGACGAAAGCGGTTTAGGCCTCCTCGGTGGCGGCGGGAGCTTCCTCCTCTACCTTCTCGCCCTTCACCACGAGCACTACCTTCACGGTGGCTGTGACCTGAGCGTGCAGCTTGGCGGCTACCTCGTAGGTGCCGGACTTCTTGAGCGGCTTCTCCAGCTCGATGCTGTGGCGGTCGATTTCGATGCCCAGAGCAGCCAGACCATCGGTGATCTGCTGGTTGGTGATGGCACCGAAGACCTTGCCATTCTCGCCGGCCTCGAGGGTGAGGTTCACCGTGACGGCAGCAATCTTGGCAGCGATCTCCTGGAAGTTGGCCAGCTCGGCGGCCTCGCGCTCAGCGCGCTTCTTCTGGAGCATGTTGATGAAACGCTGGTTGGCGGGAGTAGCCTCGAACGCAAGACCCTGAGGAATCAGGTAGTTGCGGCCGTAACCAGCCTTCACGGTAACGAGGTCGGCTTCACAGCCCAGACCTTCAATCTTTGTAGCGAGAATAACTTGCATGTTAGCCATAACTCAGTATTTTTGGTTTGGTTGAGCGGCTCTTGTACACGATTTTATCCTGATTGTCAAGAATTTATTTTGGAAATTTTCTTTTCGGCTTTCAGGCGGCGCACCAAAATGTAGGCTGCTTTTTCGCCATCGGGGCAGAGGGTGCTGACGTATTCCCAGCCTTTGGGGATACCCATCAGGTGCTCACAGTGCACCAACCCGATGTCATGGAAGCCGCGAACCATATCGCAGTTGAGCAGGTCATCTGTCGTGATGCGCATGGCGGCGTATTCATATTTGGCAGGCGGGGCTTCCGGCTTTATTTTGCTGAGCTGAACCACCAGCAGAATGGCGATGAATGCCAGCAGCAGGCAGTTGAATATCTGCGCAATGTTCGGGCTGGATAAGGGGCGAATCTCCGGGTCGATGTCGATGTGCGAGGCGACATCCGTCTTGATGGAGGGGTGGTGCTTCGGCTCTGTCAACGGCGGTTTGGGCAGCTTTTTGGCCGGCTGCAGCAGGCAGGTAATCGGTACCCAGTAGTCGGTCCCTTCCTGGCATATCTGCGTTTCTTTGTTCAGGCTACCATTGAAGTACTCCGTAGCCAGTTCTTCTTGAGTTTTTGGGCCTTCTACGTTTTCTCCATCAGTGTAATAAAACTTCATATCGGTATGTATATTAGGAGCTCTTTTCGTACCTGTCAAGATAAAAGATATATACTCCACGATTTTTTTTACTTGACTTTGTTTCTGAAATTTCAGAAAATACGCGCATGCAGATTTCCGAGGCGCAGATGATGTTCATACGTCGCTGGGGTGACATGGGGTCACGCTGGGGTATTCCGCGTTCTACCGCCATGCTGCATGGGCTATTGTATTTGGCTGCGTCTCCGCTGACGGCAGAGGAAATGTGCGAGCTGTTGACGTTGGCTCGTTCGAATGTGAGCACCAGTCTGAAAGAGTTGGAGAGTTACAACCTTATATACCGCGAATCACGTCCCGGTGATCGCCGCAGTTTTTATCGTGCAGAGTGCGATGTGTGGGAAATGGCTCGGCGTATTCTGGAGGAGCGCCGTCGCCGCGAAACAGCCGGAGCTGTGCTTGCCGTGCAGGAGTGCATGGCTGCGGCTCAGGCGGCGGGGGATACCCACGCGGCGGAACGTATGCGGGCGATGGGGGAGTTGCTGCAAACTGCCGAGAACCTGGCCATGACGGCACAGCGTTATCCTACGTCCGTTTTCCGTCGCGCTGCGCTCATGGGCAGTAAGGTATTGGGCTTTATCTCCAAGCTCTGAACAATTTTTTTACTTATAGATTTCTCAAATTACAGAAATATGAAAACTATAGCAATTACAGGAGTTCTTGGGTATAGTGGGCGATACATAGCTGCTGAAGCCGCGCGACGCGGGTGGCGGGTGGTGGGGCTCACGAATTCCGCCGGCCGTCTGGCAAATCCCGTTGGGTATGAGCTGCGCCCCATGCCGTGGAGTGCAGGAGAGGATGTTCTGTCAGATGTGGATGTGCTGGTCAACACCTATTGGGTGAGGTTCAGCTATGCCGGGAAAAAGGGTGGGCATGCCGCATTCAGCCATGCTGAGGCAGTAGAGCATACGCGGCTTATGTTTGCTGCCGCACAGCGAGCCGGGGTACAGCGTGTGGTGCATACAAGCATTACTTGTCCGGATATCAGCAGCGAACTCCCCTATTTCCGTGGCAAGGCTGAGCTGGAAGCAGCTCTCGCCGCAACGGGAGTGCCGCATAGCGTGTTGCGCCCGGCGATTCTTTTCGGCGATTCTCCGCAGGAGAGCATCCTCATCAACAATATGGCCTGGTGTTTGCGGCATCTGCCGGCTGTTGCGACTTTCGGGCGAGGAGAGTATCAGCTCCAACCCATCCATGTTCAGGATTTTGCTGAGCTTGCTATGGATGAAGCAGAAAGCAAGGAGCCTCAGCGTATCATCAATGCTACCGGGCAGGAGACCTACACCTTTCGCGAGCTATGGAGGCAGCTGGCGAAAGGTATGGGAATATGGCGTCCGGTTTTACCCGTTCCGCATGCGGTGGGGTATCTGGCTGCTCGCGTCCTAGGAGCTTTGGTCGGCGACGTCATGCTCACGCGCGAGGAGATAGAGGGGCTCTCTCAAAATCGGCTGGCTGTTGCCGGGAGCGGAGTAGGGAGCCGTGCCCTTTCCCTCTGGCTCCGGCAACATGCCGATAGTCTCGGGAGGAGCTATGCGTCGGAACTCTCGCGGCGCCAATGAACAGGGCTACGGTACTACAACATCGAAACGGGGAAGGTGCGGATGCCGTTTTCCAGTGTGTACGGCTGCTCAGCGGTGCTGAAGATAATGCCGGGGGTTAGCTCAAACATGCCGGGTGGTATTTTGGCTGTGTGGCGCAGGTCTGTAGCAGTAGGGCTGCTGCTGCGCTTTACCTCCATGGGGTAGATTATGCCATTCTGTACCAGCAGAAAGTCCACCTCAGCGGTTCCCCTAGCATCCCGGAAGAAGTAAAGGCGCGGGCGTGAGCCGTTGTGGTTGAAGCTGCGAATCAGTTGGCCGTAGACCCAGGTTTCGAGAATGGCTCCGGCGAAGGGGCTGTTCATGAGAGCCGGCGGGCTCTGCCAGCCTGCTAACCAAGAGCATAACCCGGTGTCCATGAAATACAGCTTGGGTGTTTTGGTAAGGCGCTTAGTGCTGTTGGTCGAGTAGGGCTGCAACAGGGAAATAATGCCCGTGGCCTCCAGCATGGCAACCCAGGCCTTTGCCGTGTTGGGGGATACCTCGGCATCTCTTGCCAGGTCGGTGTAGACGAGTTGCTGCCCGCTGCGCATGGCTGCCGACTGCATGAGCTTCAGGAATGCCGCGCGGTTTCCCACTTGTGCCAGTTGGTTGACATCTCGCTCCAGGTAGGTGCGCACATAGGAATCGAAAAAGGTGGCGGGCTCCAGGGCTTTATCTTTGCTCAGCACGGGGTAGCCTCCGCGCCAGATGCGGTGGTAGAGCTCGTGTATGTCGCAGGCCGCGTCCGCAGAGGCTACGGCAGCCGGATTTTCCGGGTCGAAGACCGAAGCGGTGCTTCCCAAGCCCAGGCACTCCCGCTGCGACATGCTGTGTAAGTCCAGTATCCCCACGCGTCCGGCCAAGCTTTCACTTACCCCCTGCATGAGGTGAAAGTGCTGCGACCCTGCCAACCAGTATAGGCCGTTCCGCTTTTCGGCATCAACTCGCATTTTGATGGCTCGTAACAGTTCCGGTGCGTACTGTACCTCATCGATGAAGAGAGGAGCCTTATGCCGCTGCAAAAAGCCTATGGGGTCGCGTTTCGCTTCTTCCGCCAGCAGGTAATCATCCAGCGTCACATAGTTCATGCCCTCCGGGCGCAGTTCTTCCAGCAGGGTGGATTTACCCACTTGTCTCGCCCCCGTCAGTAGTATACAGGGGTAGTGTGCAGACAGGTATTTGACTCTGTCTGTTGCTGTGCGCGGAAAATAGGTGGGAACGTCCATAAGCTGCCTTCGTTATGGCTGTTGCAAGTCGTTCTGTCAAGCATATTTGTAATAATATGCAATAGGAATGCGAAAAATCCGCAATTATATTGCGGATTTTTCCGATTTACTTGGAAGAGCTTGATGCTGAGGGGATTCTGAAAGGGAAAGCTTTTTGCTTGTTTTTTGTGTTTGAAAAAAATGTTCCGGTTGTAATAGGTTAAACAACAGCAAATTATAAAGCAATCGGAAAAATCCGCAATGCTACTGCGGATTTTTCGCAGCAGCATTGCGGATTTTTGCACTAAGCTTGTAAGCGGTTGATTCAGAATGCTTCTATGCCGTCATTGTCTTCTTCATCGGAAGAAGACTCTTCATTGGGAGTGGAGATGGCGGGGGTATTTGTTCCTGCGGCACGGAGTTTATCGCACATGTTCTGCCAACGGGTGCGAATATCTGGTCCGATGGTGCAGCATGAGTTCTCCGGCATGCCGTCAGCGCGTTCGAAGTTGGTACGGCTTTCCATGAGTTGTACGGGGGTGCGTTTGCAGGCGTCAAGGCTCATGCAGCGGATATTGGGGTTAGCCCCGGCGGCCAGCAGCATATCGAGTCTGGCTTCGTATTCTCCTTGGTCCAACTCTTCCGGGTCGCAGTAGCACATGTACTCCGCCAATGACTGGAGCGGGGTGTAGTCGCCGGAGTTGTCATTGACGTTTACTTGCTTGCTTTCCATCATTTTACGGAGAACGGGCATACCGGCAGGCGCGAGCAGGGTATCGATGAATTCACGCTGGGACACTTTTTTGCCATGCTTCAGCGCCAGCAACCAAGGTTCGGCCTCATTTCGGATGATGAGAGCCACTTTCAGAGCGGTGCCGTTCATGTTGTGCTTGTCATTGAGCTCTGCGCCGTGTTGCAGCAGGTATTCCACCATTTCGCGGCGCTGTTCCCACGGGATGCTGCGCGTACCGGCAAAGTTGCCGCTGAGCAGGGGGCTGAGAGGGGTGTCGAGCGCATAATCCGGGGTGTCGTTGTTCATCAACAGCGTCGCGTTCGGATTGGCGCCATGAGCGATGAGCGCTTTGAGAGCCTCAAAATGCCCCGTCTGAGCAGCCATGATGGCCGGCTCATAATTTCGGAGACCGGTGCCGGTGACGACCGGCTCGGCATCGGCAGCGGAACCGGAGGCTGCGATTTCGGCCAGGCGCTTGGCAATGGGGGCGGCCGTTGTGCGAGCCATGATGGCCGTGCTGATATCCGATTCCGTTGAGCTCTCACCGGTTTCATCCTCCATCAGCTGTTTCATTTCGGCGGCAAATCCATTGTGCAGATAGGTGTTCAGCTCAGTAAGGGCGGCGCGCTCCTCGTTGCTCCAGCTCTCGTGAAAGGTGAGTTCGTCATCGCTTTGCCAGCCCCACAACCACCAGGCTCCGGCTGCCAGCGTGAGAATCAGCAGCGTGAGCGTGCTGCCCATTAACCAGGCGGCTATGCGCCACCATTTTCGGTTTGTTTTCGGCGTGTCTGTAGTCGTCATATAGTATTATTGTTGTTGAAGTTTTTTGCACATGCGTTGCCAGATGGTTCGCGCATCATCCCCCTCGCACTCCTCTCCGGTAGCTCCACAGGTGTTGAAGTCTCTCTTTTCCAGCAGAATATCCAGTGGGAGCCTGCGCTCCTGTCTGTCGGATTCATCTTTCGCCTCCGGCCTCTGGGACGGATTGGCGCCATGCGCCAACAGCAGGTCGAGTATCTGCTCCAGTTCGGGCATCTCCTCCGCCTCGGCGCGCTCTATTCTTTTAGCCAATGCCTGCAGGGGCGTGTCGTCGGCATCGGTGGCATTAGCAACGCTCGGAGTGCTGCGCAGCATGGCCTCGATAAGCGGTAGCAGTCGTGCCGGCGTTCTGAAGCTGAGCACCAGCACCAGTTCGTTGCCGCATACTTTCTTGCCATGCTCCAGTGCCCAGAGCCATGGCTCCGTTTCTCCGCGCATGTAAGCCAGGGTGCAGCACAGGCCGATGATGTAACCGTGGGCATTCAAATCTGCGCCCTGTGACAGCAGAAAATCAGCCATTTCTTTTCGTTTACTCCACGGAATCAGAGCCCTGGTGATAGAGGAGCCTGCGAGCTGGGTGGTTATGGGCGTGTCTCCTTCCTTGTGCTCTCCGGCAATCTCAATCTGAACGCAGGCATTCGGGTCGGCTCCATGCGCAATGAGCGCTTTGAGTGCGCCGAGGTGCCCGGTTTGCGATGCCACAATGGCCGGTGCACAGCTCTCGCGGAAGGTGATGTTCCCGGCAGTGTAATGGATGGTAGGGGTGGCGCCTTGTCCGTTTTGGGCGGCCTCCAGCAATTGCTTGCGGATGGGGGCGCTGATTTTCCTTTCAAGGCTTCGTACGTTTTCTTCCGAAAAGAGGAAGTCTACCTGAGATAAATCCCCGGCGTAGGAGTTGCGCAGATAGGTGTCGAACTCCGTGAGTGCGGCTCGCTCTTCTTCCGTCCAGCTCTCGTGGAAGGCAAGAGCTCTCCACTGCCACCCGTAAAGCCACCAAGCTGCTCCGGCAAGGACGAGCAGGAGCAGGCCGAGAATGCAACCCATGACTCGGGTCACAATCTGCCACCGCCGGCGTGATTTCGAAGTATTAGTCATGACTGCCGCTTATTTAATCATATTCCGGTCAGGATGCAAGCATAAAAGTTTTTGAGCTGCAAAGGGGGATGAGTGGTCTTAGTTGCATGGACCGAGAAAAGATTCATGAAGCCGAAGAAGGAGTGCGGAATTGGCTGGCAGACAGCCACCACCGCAGGTGTTGCAAGTTGGCCCTGGGCATTGCCAATGGGGTTATGCTGATGGGCCTCACTGCGGGTATGGCCATGCTGTGCCTGCTGGAGCTGCGCAAGATGCGTTGCTGCCATAACCACTGCCATAAAGCAGACGGGCAGAAGTAACCAAACACCAAGGCGCGCGGGCGGTTGTGCAACCGCTCGCGCGTCTGTGTCGTTTTTCTGTTCCTCGCGTGTTTATATGTTCGCTCCGTGGAGCTCCAGGCAGATGCGGTTCACATGCACGCCATCGCGTACGTCCACATCTTCGTATTCCTCCACGCAGGTGCAGAAGGAATAAATCTTGGCTTTTACCTCGGCCGGCATCTTTTCCAGCACGGCACCCACGGACGTGGGCATGAGGATTTCCATGTCCAGTGTGCCGTTCTTTTCGGAGTAGCGGTAGTACAGGTGCACATCGCCGTGCCCCAGCGGAATGTGCTGGAGCATCTCTTCTGCCAGAGTCATGGCGTGCTGAACGGTCTGCTCGGAGAGGAAGTACTTGTTGCAGAACTGTTGGAACTCGGCCTCGAGCGCATAGATATCGAAGTCCTCGCTCTGCACCACATAGTGGAAGTCGCGGATACGATTCACAAACACGCGGGTGCGCTCGCGCTGCGGGTTGTCGAATATCTCCTCCGGGGTGCCTTGTTCATAGATGACCCCCTGATCCATGTAGAGTACGCGGGTGCTCACGTTGCGGGCGAAGGACATCTCATGTGTCACGATGACCATAGTCATCCCCTGCTTAGCCAGGGCGCGAATGACGGAGAGCACTTCGCTTACCATGGTGGGGTCGAGTGCGGAGGTCGGCTCGTCGAAGAGGATAATCTCCGGGTTCATGGAGAGGCAGCGAGCGATAGCCGCGCGCTGTTTCTGGCCGCCGGAGAGCTCGGAGGGCATGGAGCGGGCTTTCTCTTTCATACCCACCATTTTCAGCAGTTTAAGCCCGCGCTGAGCAGCCTCTATCTTGCTCTTGCCCAGCAATTTGATGGGGCCGATGCATACGTTTTCCAGTACGCTGAGGTGGTCGAACAGGTTGAAGGACTGGAACACCATGCCCATCTTGCGGCGCAGCTTCGGGGCGTCCACCTTCTGGTCGGACAGCAGCTCCTCACCATCGACAATGATACTGCCGCCGGTGGGCTCTTCCAGCAGGTTGAGGCAGCGTAGGAAGGTGCTTTTACCGGTGCCGGACGGTCCGATAACCGAGATGACCTCACCGCGTTTGATGTCGATGTTGACATCATGCAGCACGGTCAGGTTGCCGAAAGTCTTCTTGAGGTTGCGAATCTGAATCATGACTGTGTGTGCGGTGAGGGGGTTAGCGGATGTTGCGGCTGGCGCGGTCCAGTACAAAGGTGAACAACCATGCGATGAGGAAATACAGGATGGCCACCATGAGCAGCGGGAAGAAGGGGTCGAAGGTGCGCGCGCGGATAATATCCGTCATCTTGGTGAGGTCAGCAATGGCTATGTAGCCTACTACCGAGGTGTTCTTGATGAGCGAGATTACCTCGCCCTTGTACACCGGCAGCACGCGTTTGATGGCCTGCGGCAGCACGATGTAATAGAAAGAGTGGAAGGGCGAGAAGCCCATCGCAATGCCAGCCTCGCTCTGACCGCGGTCAATGCTGGTGATGGCGCTGCGGAACATCTCGCTCACATACGCGCCGAAGTTCAGGCTGAAGGTGATGATGGCCACATACAGCGCCTCCACCTGCGTGCCGGCAAAGGCGACATAGTACATGAGCATGAGTAATATCAGTATCGGCGTGCCGCGCATAATGTCGATGTACACGCGGGCAATCCACTGCCAGAATCGGTTGCGGCTCATGCGCAGGTAGCACACCGCAGCACCTACCACCGTGCCGAACAGGGTGGAGAAAAATGCGATGGCAAAGGTGGCCTTCAGGCCGTCCCAGATGAGCATGTAGCGCTTTTCCGCGATGATATTGCGGTAGAAACTGTCGGTAATGCTGCCGATGATGCCCTGAGCCGCCTTGGTGACGGCGGAGGGCTCTTTGCTCAGGTTGCTGTCCTTGCGCGTAGCGATAACAGAAATGCTCGTATAATATGGGTCGGAGAAGAGCACGCTGTCTGCTCGCTCGGCAGTGATGAGGAAGCCCGAGGACGCAATGTCCACCTGACCGGCAGCCACAGCGGTGAGCAAGCCGTAGTAGTCGATGTTCTTTATCTGCACCGGGCGGCCGATGTGGGCGGCAAAGCGGTAGATAAGCTCGGCATCCATCCCCACAATCTCCTCGCCGCGCATGAACACGATAGGCTCGGTGCAGGGTTCCATACCCACGATGATGGGCTCTCCCACGGTGGGGATGTTGAGCTTGGGCATCTGCGCGGTCTCTGTGTTCACAATCCACTTGTTGCAGATTTCCTCCAGCTCGCCGCTTTCGCGCAGGCCGGAGAGGAACTCGTTGAACTGGCGGCACAGCTCCTTGCCCTTGTCGGTGTGGTTAAAGGCCATGCCCATGAAGTTTTTGGGTAGGCTCGGGTCTTCAAACAATAGAATGTTGGGCTTCTTGCGTGCCAGAGCATAGCAAATCACATCATCCATGATGGCGGCATCGCAAATGCCTTTCTCGAGCGCCAGCATCATGTCGGCTTCGAAGTTGTGGCGCTGCAGCTCCAGCTGCGGGTAGGTCTCCATCAGGTAAATATCCTGCACGGTACCTTGCGGAACCCCCAGTTTCTTACCCACCAAATCCTTCACGGCTATGGTGCCCAGCGTGGGGGTGCTGCTTTCGGGGGCTGCACCTTCCTTGCGTGTGGCGATGATGGAGCGGCTCGTGTAATATGGGTCGGAAAAAAGCACGCTTTCGCCGCGCTCGGCGGTGATAAGGAAGCCCGAGGAAGCAATATCCACCTGACCGGCAGCCACAGCGGTGAGCAAGCCGTAGTAGTCGATGTTCTTTATCTGCACCGGGCGGCCGATGTGGGCGGCAAAGCGGTAGATAAGCTCGGCATCCATCCCCACAATCTCCTCGCCGCGCATGAACACGATAGGCTCGGTGCAGGGTTCCATACCCACGATGATGGGCTCTCCCACGGTGGGGATGTTGAGCTTGGGCATCTGCGCGGTCTCTGTGTTCACAATCCACTTGTTGCAGATTTCCTCCAGCTCGCCGCTTTCGCGCAGGCCGGAGAGGAACTCGTTGAACTGGCGGCACAGCTCCTTGCCCTTGTCGGTGTGGTTAAAGGCCATGCCCATGAAGTTTTTGGGTAGGCTCGGGTCTTCAAACAATAGAATGTTGGGCTTCTTGCGTGCCAGAGCATAGCAAATCACATCATCCATGATGGCAGCATCGCATATGCCTTTCTCGAGCGCCAGCATCATGTCGGCTTCAAAATTGTGACGCTGCAGCTCCAGCTGCGGGTATTCTTTCATCAGGTAAATATCCTGCACGGTACCTTGCGGAACCCCCAGTTTCTTGCCCACTAAATCCTTCACGGCTATGGTGCCCACGGTGGGAGCCTCTGCCGCAGCAGAGGGGGTGACAGCGGGGCTAACCGCGGCCTCGGGCTGGCCGGGAGCTGCTACGGCGGCAGCGGGCTCGGCGGCAGTGTCTGCACCGGCGGCAGACCCCCACACAAGCATCGGTATGGCCAGTATGGCTGATATGAGGAGAGTTCTTTTCTTCATCGTTCACCATGCGGTGGATTACCCGCGCGCGGATTGTATCACACTCTATCCGCTTTTGGCAAGCTGAATGTCAGGCACATGCAACTTTTTTTGCGGTGACGGACTTCGGCTTGTTGTCGGGGGTGCCTGTGCGGTGCTGCAAAAATGAAAAAAAAGCACCACCCGGTGTGGGTGGTGCTTTGGGTTGGGGTGTGTTTGGGGTTACTTCTTGCTCGGCCCGATGTTGGCGGGCTGAGCGGGTACATCCTTGCCGGTGACAACCGTCTCCAGCGGGATGCGGATGAAGCCTATGCCGCGAGCACCGTTCTTGCCGTTGTTGTGGCTGGTCTCGTAGAAAATGCCGACGTGCTTGTCGTCCGTCATGGCGATGCAGGAGTAGCCCATGCACTGACGCGAGTCGTACAGGTAGCCTTCGTTCCAGGTACGGCCATCGTCCTTGGAGGTGCGGATGGTCATCGTGTTGCGGGAGCCGCTCTTGGGGTTGGAGAAGAGCAAGAGCTTGCCGTAGGGCTTGGTGTCTACCTTCACCAGCGAGGCCTGGCAGGTGGGCTCCTGCAGAGCCTTCAGGTTGGTGCTGTGGGGCTGCCAGGTCTTGCCCATGTCCTTGGTGACGTAGACGATGCGCTTGCCCTGACGCGCCTCATTGCGGGCGTTAATCATGATAGAGCCGTCCTCCAGCTCCACAATCTGGCATTCGGAGGTGCTGTGGGGGACGCCTGCGCCGTATACCCAGTTCTTGCCACCGTCCTTGGAGTAGCAGATGGTGCTCATGCACTGGGGTTTGGCGCCGCGCTCCCAGATCTGGGCGGGGAAGACGATGGTGCCGTCCTTCAGGGTGATGCCGTTGCCGGGGCCGGCCAGGATAGTGGTCCACTCATACTTCTTGATTTGACGGGTGGGGTTGACGAATTCCTTGGCCCAGGTCTTGCCGCCGTCGTCACTGTAGGTCATGCCCCACTGGCCGGTGGTCTTCTCATCAAAGCCGGTCTTGGAGGTCCAGAGGGAGGCGCCGCCGCTCCAGTGGCAGACGAGGGATTGCAGCCAGATGCGGCCTGTTTTGTCCTGAAGGATGCAGGGGTCGCCGCAACCGTTGTTGGCGCCGGGGCCGGCATCCATGGCTACGGTGGGGGTGGTCCAGGTCTGGCCACCGTCTTCGGAGCGTACAACGGCTACATCAATATCGGCGCAGAGGTCGTCCTCGTGGTGGTAGCGGGCATCGAAGCAGCCTACCAAGGCGCCGTCGGCGGTCTGTATAACACCGGGAATACGGAAGGAAACGCATTTGCGTGTCCCGCCATCGGGCTGGTTGGATACAGCCTCGCCGGGCAGGCCGAGCAGGTAGCCGATGCGCTGGGTTACGGCTCCTTTGCCCTTGTAGGACTTGCCGTCAATATCCATGCAGATGTTGCTGAAGGTAACGGTGCTGCCAATCAGGGCGCTATCGGCGGGGGTTACATCTGCCCACAGCCAGGTGACACCGCCGGGAAGCGGGTTGGCGGAGGTGATGGTGACGGTGCCGTCAGCCGCAGGCTTGGCGCTGCCGAATACGGTGCTGCGAGAGAAATCCAGCCCATTGGGGTTGCCGGTGCGCAGGGTGACGTTAGCTATATTCTCCGGCTTGTCTACGCGGAAGGTCAGGGTGCCGACCTTTTTGGGGTTTTCCGTGCCGGAGGCTTGCACTTTGTAGGCAAAGACGGGGTTGAACGGGGCGCGCTTCATCATGGGGAAGACGCCGGGGTTTACCATGCCGGCCTCGCGAATGACCATGGGGCCGATGTGGACGTTGAGGTCATCGATAAGGACGCCGCCGCCCTGAGCTGTGTTGGCTGCAAAGCGAATGGCTGTTGTGCCGGCCGGCAGCTTCACTTCGGCGTGCAGGCGGTAGCCGCCAACGCCTGTCTTGGTGTCAGTGAGCAGTTTTTTCTCACCCTGCGGGGTGATGGCAATGACGCTGAACGCATAGGGTGCGCGGCTTGTCCAACGCTCGGCGTAGAAGTCGCACTTTGTTTCTTTGGTAAGGGGGGATTCGAGGGTGATAGTGGCACTCTTGTTGTTACCGCCCAGAATACGCAGCGCTTGGGTGCCGCTGCGGGCGTGGCCTCGGTTAATCTCGGCATTCCCTTTCTCTGCTGTGAGCGTGCCGATGGCGAGGGTGCCGTTGGTGATACCGCCGGCGTTGAGATTGTCAAAGCTTTCCGTGGCTGTTACCAGACCACACATCATCAGACTAAGTATGGTGTGCTTAAGCATATCTACCGTTTATCATATATAAAACGCTTTGGCAAGGAAAAACTTTTTTTACGGTGTTCTTCTGCGGCGGGTCAGCAGGGCTGCCAATGCCACGATGCTCAGCGTAGTGCCGGTGGGTTCGGGGATGGTTTCCAAGTAAAGGGTGCTGCCCTCATATACTAGGCGTGCTGCCTGCGAGCCGGATGCTGTTAGAATCGTGTAATTGGGCTGCCCGAGACTCTCCCATGTCGTGACATCGGTAAAGAGAATATAGCGGTCGAAAAGGGTATTTGTCGTCCTGATGGGCTGTAGGTTGGTGCTCAGCGTGATGGCCTGCCCGTTGCTGCCGTCGAGTATGAGTTTTTCCACTCCGGCCAGGGAGTAGTATGCACCATCCTGTTCGTAGAGAGAGCCGCCCAGCAGGGTGAATGTGGTGGCTTGTATGGGGGCGGGGTCGGTGGTTTCCGCCGCCGATAGAGCAAGGGCGGTAGCGGTGTGGTAGCTGTTGTCGGCCAGCAGGGTGGAGCCGCCTTGCAGGGTGATAGCTTGAGCGGTGATGGAATTGCCGGTTTTGATGTGCAGTTTGCCGCCTTCCTGCAGGGTGACGTCTTGTTTCTCGAAAATAAGAGCCGATTTACCGGCGTAATTCGTGGCGGCCAGGGTGCCGCTACCGGTGTAGCCCCCGGCCTTCATGGTGAAAATGTTGTTGCTGCCTTCCAGCAGGATGCTGCCGGTGTAGCCTGCGTTTTCCGCAAAAGTAACCCGGAGGGGGGAGACTCCGTTGGCTGTGAGTTTCAGGGTGCCGTTGCCGGATAGCTTGCCGGCTCCTGTTCCGAAGTTTGTTTCTCCTTCTTTGCCATCATTGGATGCAAAGATGCTGAAGCTCAGGGTGCCGTTTACTACGGAATTTTCCGCCCAGTAGTGGTTGTGTGTCTGCACATACAGAGCGGCATCTTGCGCCACCTGTACATTGCCGTTTAGGACGGTATTACCGCACCCGGAGCTGAGGAATACTTCCGCTCCGTTGTCCACAATGAGGGTGGCGCCTTGAGCCAGAGAAAGGAAGTTGTTTATGTTATCTTCCCCCAGTGCCGTGTTGCTATGGGCGCGCAAGGTGCCTCCTGCTTCAACGGTGATTCCTCCCGTAAAGGTATTGTTGAGCGCGAGGGTGAGGGTGCCGCTGCCCTTTTTGACCAGTCCGGTGCTGCCTGTGATGCTGCCTGGGACGCTGCCGCCTGCGATGAACGTGTAGTCTCGTTTGGCATTTACGAGGATGGATGCCGGGGCGAGCAGTTCGCGGATAATCACATCTCCTGCATCTTGACAAGCATCAGTAAAGCTTATTTTACAATTATCGGAGTAGTTGATGGGGGCGCCGGCTTCATCCCCTGCGCGTACCCAGTTGCGTGCAACGTGGTTCAAGCGGTCGGAGCCGGTGGAGTTCATCCAGATGAGGTCCCCGGTAACGGTATTGTGCGTGTAGATGAGGGTGGTGTCGTTGTTAATCCATTTCAGGTCGGAGAAGCTGATATCGCCGCTCACGAGAATGTTCTCTTCATTCCACGCGCTTTGGGAATAGCCGGCATCTTCCGCGAGTTGTAAGAGAATGTAGCTCGTATCATCTCGCGGTACTCCGTTGAAGGTGAGGTGTAGGTTGTAGCTGCCGTCGGTGTTGATGATATTGGTGTTCAGCACGGCAGCTTCGGTGTTGGCGCTGCCGACGGTGAGAGCCAGTGTGCTGCCGCTGCTCAGCTGTATTTTGTCAACGAAGTTGTTTGTGCCGTCAGCTGCCAGAGTGGCAGCTGAGCTCATGCTGAGGGTTGACTCCAGTTTGCTGCCGGTTCTGAGTTTCAGGGTTCCGTTTTGCAGGGAGGTGCTGCCCTTGATGACGGCCGAGGCAGCGTAGAATTCGATGGTGCCGTTTTGGGACTTGCCGTTGTAGTCGGCGTTCAGCTCTGCTTTACCGGCTATCGACAGGCTGTCTGACAGGTAGATGGTGCCCCCCTGTGCTGCGGACAGCGCCAGCAGGGCATTCGAGTTGGTCATGCAAATGGCGTTCTCGCCGTTGTGATGAATGTTTGTGTAGGCATTGTTCCGGATGGAAAGTGAGCCCTCTGTGTAGATGGCGCTGCCCTGCGGAGCGGTGTTGTAGCTGATGTAGACCATTCCGTTGTCGCAAATGCTGATGTCGGATCCGCTGCTGCCGTAGATGGCACCACCGGCAGCGCTTGCCGAGGCGCCCGCGTATGTGGCGCCGGCCGAGACTTCGTTATTGCTGAGGTAAACATTCCCGGAGTTATTGCAGATGTTCATCTTGCTGTTGGAGGCCAGGTAGATGGCACCGCCCTGCGCCACGGCGTCTTTGTTGAGGGTGCCGTATATGGCTGAGGCTTTGGCGCAGTTGATGGTAAATTCCACGTCCTCGTTGCCACTGATGGTGAGAGTTGCGCCCCCGGCCAGGTAGACGGCGCCTCCTCGTGCCGTGTTGGCGGTCTCCACAGAGCAGTTGCTGAAGGTGACCTTGTCGCTATTGTCGGAAATCGAGTTACTACTGCCTGTCAGGTACAGGGCACCGCCGTAGCCGTAACCCTCATCGTGATGTACGGCTGTCTGGGTGATGCCGATATTGGTAAAACTGACTGCACCGTGGTTGCTGTCGATGATGAGGTCTCGTGTGTGGATACCGCCGCCGTATGCGTAGAAATAACAGGCGGAGGAGTTGTCGTATTTTCCGCTGCGGTTCAGGACAATATGAACATTGTTGAATGTTACGCCGCCGCTGTCATCCCGGCCGTTGTTCTTTATCTCGGTATTCCATTCGCTGTCTGTATAGATGGCACCGCCTCTCAGGTAAATACCGCAGTTGACATCGCCCATGCCGCTGCCGTCGTAGGTGATGTTGTTGAAGCTCACACCGCCGTAGCAGTCGTATATTCCCACACCGCCGTTTTCATCCTTGGTGAGCCCCGAGGCGCTGCTGAATACACCGCCGTAGCCATAGCAGGCCGTTGTGTCGGCGGAGGCCAGCAACTCTGTGCTTGCCAGCGATACCGGTTGAAAGGGCGTGAACGTGCCTTCCATATCGGACGAGCTGTTGGAAATGTTGCTGAAGCTCAGGTCGCCCAGTTCTCGGAATTCAGCGCGTCCGTTGCGGATGACTTTACCCACCCCCGCACCGCTCGCAGGGCTGAAACTCAGCGAGATTCCGCTGGCATCCGCTGCTTTGAACAGGTAGTTGCTCAGGTTGAAGAGGGTGTCGCTCTCCCAGCAGGGGCCATTCTGGAGGAGTTTGTCTTTATAGGGTAATTCCTCCGTTGCTGTAACGGAGTTGTGCAGGATAATGGTGAAGTTGTGCTTGCTGGCTACCGCGTCGGCCAAGTCTTGCACATTGTATATATCGAGGGTGGTATCTTTGTAGCCCAATATGCCCTCTACCGTTTCATCTTCTGCCAAGGTGAAACTACCCGCCGATAACAGGAGGGGTAAGATGCACCTGATAACAGAGATGTGTGGTTTCATGGATTTCCTGCTGGAATAGTAGAGGATTTCTTGCCTGTTGTCAAGCAGGAAGCCTGCACGTATTGCTATTCATCGGCTCGTTATGCCAAGCGCGACAGGTCAGCTTCGTCGGGCAGCTCTGCCAGTTTGATGCGCCCGGAGGCGCCATGGGCGATATGGACGGCTGTTTTCGGCAGCCCCAGGGTCTTGGCCAGGAAGGCTTCGATTTCCTTGTTGGCTTTTCCATCGATGGGCGGAGCGGCGATTTTGAGTTTCAGCACGCGTCCTACCTGCGGGTAATCTTCTTCCCAGCCCAGAATTTCGTTTTTACGGGCACCGGGTGTTACTTTGAGGGCGAGTTTCATGGCGTGTCGTTATGTCGGGCGAGCAGGGTGGCCACAACGGGAAGGCGGGTCAGTTGCTTGCCGCAGGTGGCTGCTTGCTCCGGGGTGGGCAGGTCGCGTGTGGTGTGGATGCCTTCCGTCAGCAGGAAGGGCAGGAGTAAGACGTGCGCGCTGCGCATGGTGCGTAGTTTTTCGTGAGCTTCCGGCTGCTGGCTGAAGTACCCCACCTCGACTTCGGTGTCGGGTAGCAGCTCGCGCAGGCGGCGGCAGAAGAGGGCGGGCTCGGGCGGTGCTTCGCTGAGTTTGGAACCGTGCGCCACAACCAGCACGCCCGTGTCGCTCTGCAATAGCGGCCGTATATGGGCAGCTGCGGCTTTGGCAAGCCAGGGGCTGGCACCCAGCACGGGCTGGTAGTAGAGGTTGGGGGTGGAGTTGCCGCGTGCGGCGTAGGCGGCGGTCAGGGCGTGTTCGAGCTTGTGGCCGCTGGAATGCCCGCTGAGCATGAACATGGGGTAGACCAGTACCGGGGCTCCGGCGGGCGGCAGCTCGCAGGTAGACAGGTTGCCCAGGTGGCAGCGGTAGACGCGTGCACTGGGCATGCGGATGCCCGGCGGGTTGAGGTTCTGCCCTTTTTCATTGTAGCTCACCAGCAGGTAGTAGCGCCGCCAGCGTCTGTGCCGTATATAGAGCACTACTCCCGTGGCAATGACAGCCAGCTGGGCCAGCGCAAAGTGAAAGTAGATGAGCCCCCGCAGGTGGGCGGCTCGCTCGGGGCTGAGCCCGGGGGCGGATAATTCTAGCCCGCACTGTACGGAGCCTACGAGTGCCGTGCAGAAGATGACGGCACAAAGGCTCAGCAGCAGGCTGATGATGTGGCGGCGCATGGTGGCTGTGTAAATCGGGCGCGGCATGTGCCGCGCCCGGGGATTGTGTGAGATATGGTTTGCTTATGAGTTTCAGGCTCAGGCTGTGGTTTCCTCTGCCTTCTGCAGCTCATCGCGCAGGCTGTGCTTCTTGTCGAAGGCCAGCACCACCGGGGCGGCAATGAAGATGGAGGAGTAAGTACCCACAAAGATACCCATGAGCATGGCTATCGAGAAGTCCTCCATGGCGGGACCACCCAGTGCAATCAGGGAGATAAGCACTGCGATGGTGGAGCCGGAGGTAAGCAGCGTACGCGACAGCGTGGAGTTGATAGCCTCGTTCATGATATCGACGAGGCTTTCGCTCGGCTCGGCGATGCGCAGGCGCTCGCGGATGCGGTCGAAGATAACGATGGTGTCGTTAATCGAATAGCCGGCTACAGTCAGGAATGCACCAATGTGAATGATGCTCAGCTCCGTTCCCATGAGCACAACCAAGACGATAATGGCTGCTACGTCGTGGAAGGTGGAAATGAGCGCACCCATGGCGAAGCTCCATTCGAAGCGGATGGCCAGGTAGAGCGTGATGCCCAGCAAACCCGCCAGCAGTGCCCAACATGCTGTGCGGAAGAAGGTGCTGCCCAGCGAGGCGCTCACGTCTTCCACCGAGGCGGCGGGCAGCTGCGCCATGCCGGGAATATCCTTGCGCAGGAGGGCGTCAATCTTCTGTGCTTCCTCCTTGGTTGCCACGCGAATCTTGATGTTGCGGTCGGTGGCATTGCCGAACTGCTGCACCGTGGGCTGCTTGGAAAGCTGCATCTTGTAGACGGCTTCCTCGGCTTTCTTGTAGTCCACCTCAACATCGCCGGGGATGACGTAGGTGATGGTGGCACCACCGGTGAAGTCGATACCCAGAGCCTTGTCGCCACGCACGAAGACGCCGTAGGCAGCGGCTGCCAGAATGATGATGGCGGATGCCCAGCCGCAGGCCTTGCGGTGCTTCATGAAGTCGAACACCTTACCCTCCAGCGGGGCTTTGGCAAACTTGTTGTCCTTGAGCAGCCCCAGGCGCTCCATCCAGAAGTAGAGCACGCGTGTTACGACCACGGCTCCGATGAGGGAGGTGAGGATACCGACGCTCGTGGTGACGGCGAAGCCCTTAATGGAGCCGCTGGCCAGCCAGAAGAGAATCACTGCCGTGATGAGTGAGGTGATGTTGGAGTCCCAAATGGCGGAGAAGGCTTTCTCGTACGATAAGCGCAGGCATTCGATGAAGGGTTTGCCCAGGGCTTTTTCTTCGCGCATGCGTTCGTTGATGAGCACGTTGGCGTCCACTGCCATACCCATCGTCAGCACGATACCGGCAATACCCGGCAGTGTCAGCACGAACCCGAACAGGCTCATGAGGCCAACCAGTGCCAGGGCGTTGAAGGAAAGACCTACCATGGCAACGATACCGGCCGTGCGGTAGTACCAGAAGCAGAAAGCAAAGATGCCAATCATGCCGATGAGGCCGGAGAAGATACCTTGCTCCAGGGCGCTCTGACCCAGCTGGGCGGATACGTCTTTGCGGCCTTCTACCTTCAGGTCGCTGGAAAGCGGGTTGGCCAGCGCCTTGGAGATGTCTTCGGGTTCACCCTTGCCGTTCAGGCCGGAGATGGAGAAGTCTTTGCTCAGCACGCTCTGCACCACAGGGGCGCACTTAATCTGGTTGTTGAGCACCACGGCCAGCAGGTCACGCCCCAGCGTCATGGCGCCGGTCAGTTTGCCCATGCGACCTGCACCTTCGCGGTTGAGCGTTACGTTCACATAGCCCTTGCGGGTGTAGTCCGGGTGGGAGGCGGCTACATGCTCACCGGTGATGTAGACACCCTGCTGCATGGCGGCATAGGGTTTCTGCACCACATAGTAGCGAATCTCCTGGTTGCCCTGTTTGTCCAGAATCGGCTGCGCTGTCTTGTCGTCCACCAGCGGCTGGGGCAGAATCATGTAGTTGTTGAGACCCATGCGGGCAGGAATGCGCGGCAGCATGGGGGCGCGCAGTGTTGTGTTGCCGGCTGCAAGCTCTTTCTTGTAGGCAATGAGTTTCTCTTCGTATTTTACCAGCCCTTCCTGAATCTCAGGGTCGGCCAGCACGCTGGTGTATTCCGGGTACACGGCAAGGAGCTCCAGCTTGGCCATCTTGGTGAGCATCTTCACCATGGCATCAATCTTCTCCTTGTTGCGCTGCTCGTTCTGGCTGTCTTGCTGGGGAATCTGGATGAGCACCTTGTTGTTGGAGTGCAGAATCTGCACTTCACTCGTACCGGTGGAGTTGAGTCGTTCTTCCAGAATGGCGCATGCCTGCTCCATGTCCTGCTCCGTGGGCGGTACGGTGTTGCCGTTGTCGTCCATCTTGGGCTGTACTTCGAGCGTGAGCTCTACACCACCCTTAATGTCGATGCCGTACTGCATGCCGTTGACGAACAGGGAGAGCAGCGAGAAACCGGCAAGACCTACAATGAAGAAGGTGCCGGCGCTGCGCTTCGTTTTGTCATTCTCTGCTGCCAGATACCAGAAAAAGCATACCAGCAACAGGATACCCGTTGCAAAGTAGAACAACGGAGACCCGGTAATGTCTGTGAGAAACTGGGGCATATCTTTGCTTGCTTAAAGTTTAACCACCTTATTGTGCCACGTTATCTCACCACGTCAAGCCTCCATCGTGGCAGTTTGAGTAAAAGTGCGTAATTCTGACTGTCTCTTCCGTGGGATGTGGTCGCGTATGCGCGGGCGGACCCGTGAGCAGGTGCGGCTTTCGGCTGTTTGGGAGGGTAATCCTACCATGCAGGTGAAATTTGTCGGAGAAAATAAAAATTGTGCTCAAATATTGCTCAATTTGTGATTTTTTTATTGATATGTCATGCACTCTATGCTAAAGGGTAGACATGAACCCGAACATCGTGGCTGGCAGGGTTCTTTCAGGAGCTTTTTACCCCATACACAACCATGAAAAACATAGCAAAACTGATGACTCTGCTTGCGCTGGCCACCCCGGCCATCGCACTGCCCGAGGTCGCTACGATGCCTGAAGCGCTTTCGGCAGCTAAGGCTAAGAATTGCAATATCTTTGTTGATTTTACCGGCACGGACTGGTGCACGGCCTGTATTCACCTGCGTGATAAGATTGTAAATTCGCCGGAGTTTGATGCCGAGTTTGGAGATAAATTTGTGCTTGTGCCTGTGGATTTTCCACGCACGCCTGAGCTGGTGGCCAAGATTTCGGAGGCAGAAAGGAAGGAGCGGGAGGCCTTGCTGTACTCGTACAAGATTGAGGGGCTTCCCGGTGTGGTACTTATGGATTCTGATGGGCTGCCTTTCGAGATTATCGGCGGTACACGCCGTACCCCGGCGGATTATATTCCTCTTGTAAAGGCCGGGTTGGATAAACTTGCCGCACGCAATGCTGCTATGGCTGAAGCCGCCGGTAAGACGGGGTTGGAGCGAGCTAAGGCTCTTGATGCTGCGCTTAAGTGTCTGCCTGAAGTTTGTCGTGATAAATATGCAGCCGTTATTGCGGAAATTAATAGCCTTGATGTTGAGAATGTGCTGGGTTACAAGGGGTACGCTGACAAGACTCGCCGACTCATTGCACAGCGCGAGGCTCTGCGTGAGCTGATGCAGGGGTTCCAGGGTAAGTTTAAGCCCGAGGATATTCGCGACAGTATTGACAGGCTTGATGCTTTCTTGGCACAGGATTTGGAGCCGGCTGTTCGTCAGGACGCGCTTCGAGCCAAGGGGGATTCTTATGCTTTCCTGCGTGATATCAAGAAAATGTATGAGGCTTATAAGGCTGCATACGAGGCTGAACCGGAGAGTCGTTCCGGCAAGATTCTCAAGAAGAATATCGAGTATTTGGAGCGGCAGGTTTTGCCGACGATGCCGTGATGTCGCTTCGCGCATCACGCAATACAAAAAGCCGCCCTGCAAACGGGCGGCTTTTTGTGTGAGACGGTTTTCGAGTATTACTCGGCGTAGCCTATCGTTTGGTGCGCAATGACGACCTGTCCGTCCGGCAGTGCCATTTCGCGGGTGAGGGCATCGCAGTCAATCATGCCGCGAATGACGGTGTTAAGCCCTTTTGAGGTGGCGTAGAGGTAGACGTTCTGGTAGGCGGAGCCCACATGGGCGCGCCCCCAGCGGTCATCCTTGGCGGTGAAGAGCAGGTGCAGCGGGGCGTTTTTGACAAAGCTCTGCTGCTCGCAAAGGGGAATCAGGTTCTTATCGTTCACTTTTTCCAGGTTGTTTTCTTTGGCGTTGTAGCGCCAGGTTCCCTCGGGGGTGATGACGTAGAGCCCCATGTTCTGACGGTTGCGGGCGGTGGGGATGGTGCGTTTGCCGTGGGTGTTGACACCCCATGCCACCCACAGAATTTCGCTGAGTGTCTGGTCGTCTATTTTGTGCTCGGGGTTATATTTGCGGCCCGACTGTCGGGCATTGATGGCTTCCATCAGCGGCATGCCGCCGGTTACAACGGGGGCGGGCAGGGGCTTTATTTCGGCAGCTACTGCTGCCCCGGCCAGTAGAAGGAGAAGTGTCTTGTACATACTCATTCTTTCTAGCAAATTGTTCCCCTGTTGTCAATTCCTTACTTTTTCAGGAAGAAGCCTCTCTGTTTGTCGCTGATGGGCAGACCGCACATTTCCATTACGCGCAGCATTTCTTCCCACAGCTTGCGGCGTTCGGATATGTCGTTGGTGCGCAGCAGGTAGCTGGGGTGGTGGGATACCACGACGGGCACACCGCAGAAGTTGCCGTGCAGTTGCTGGTACGCCGCAAGCGGTAAATCTCCCTGCCGCAACAGTCCTCGTGCAGCGATGACGCCCAGCGCTACAATGACTTTGGGGCGAACCAGGCGAACTTCCAGCTCGGTGATGGAGGCGGAGTAAAGGATTTCCTTTTCGTTCGGGGGGCGGTTGTTGGTGGTTTGCCTCGGCATGCCGGGGCGGAACTTCACCAGGTGGGTGATATAGACTTGCTCGCGCGTGAGCCCCATGGCTTTGAGCATGCCGTCCAGTTTTTCGCCGGCTGCTCCGGCAAAAGGGCGGCGTTCGGCTTCGTCCGGGTAGGTGGGGGCGTCCCCCACAAACATGATATCTGCTGCGCGGTTGCCGGCGGGCGGTATGTAGGTGTTGCGCAGGGTGCCAAGCGCACGCAGGGGCTGCCAGGTCGGCAACATGCGTTCGAAATTTGCCCACACTTCTTCCGGGGTGCTGCCGCCGGGGCGGAAGAAGGGTATCTCGTCTTCGTGCACCATGGGTTCATCCGCAGGCTGTGCGGGGTGTTCTTCCGTGACAGCTGCGCGGAGGTAGTTTGCAATGTCAGCAGCGCTGGTGTTTTGCGCGGGTGGTTCAGCAGGGGCGTTGGCCGCAGAGGTAAGCGGCGCTTGCTGTGTGGGAGGTGTCGCGGCGCTACCCGGTGCCGGGCGCGGCGCTGTCGGTCGGCGGATTCCCCGTCGGGCTGCCAGCATCCACTCGCGCAGAATGCTGCGAGCGCCTTCGTCGATACACAGCTTCTCCATACCTCGCTCTTGCAGGGTATGCAGGTAATTCGTCACCAGTTCAGCTGTCGTCATATCGCTTCACCATCCTATCATATAGCACCCGTTTGTCAATATCAGAATACGCGAGCGCGTGCCGCTTGAATACTCCTCCGGCGCGTGGCGTGGCGGCAGAAAGGTGGCAGTGCCGTTTCAGTGAGGCGTTTTTTCATTTTTCTTAGGCATTTTTTTCGGGGAGTGCCAAAATGTCGAAAAATGTAAATTTTGATTTCATTGATTTTTCAATGTTTTGGAAAATTGTGGAAAGAAATTTTGAAAATTTTTCAAAAATAAGCTTGACGTGTCGTGCTGATTCGTGTATACTTTGCGGCACCCCGACACGGGGCAGCCCGAAAGAGCGAGCGAAA
>JAUNRE010000047.1 GCA_030535795.1 Akkermansia sp. | reverse complement strand
GCACCTACTGCCACCCGCAGGTGGCCAGTGTGGGCAAGCGCGAGCGCGAGCTCAAGGAGGCCGGGGTGGAGTACAAGGTGGGCAAGTTCCCCTTCCTGGGTATTGGTAAGGCTGTGGCCTCCGGCGAGACGGAAGGCTTCGTGAAGCTGATTTTCGGCAAGGAAAACGGCGAGTTGCTGGGCGCCCACATCATGGGCGAGGCTGCCACCGAGATGATAGCCCACCCCGAGCTTGCCATGAACAGCGAGCTGACGGAGGCCGACATGAATGCCATGATTTATGCGCACCCCACGCTTTCGGAGGCTATTCATGAGGCTGTTCTTGCTGCCGACGGGCTTGCTATTCACGGCTAACCTTCACACAATGCTATCCTGATGGCACGCAAGTATTACTACGACACCGGAGAAGAGAAAATCGGGCCTGTTACCGGGAACGAACTCGTACAGCTGCGTGCAGCCGGCCGGATTGATAACAAGACTTGGGTGCGCCGGGAGGACTCCTCCACCTGGCGCCCCCTGGGCTCTACCGATTTGCGCGAGGAGGAAGAAGAGGAGGCCAATCCCAGCTTGTGGAAGCTGCTTACCCGCAACGTATCGACCGGGCAGCTGGTGCTTTTCGGAGCGGTGGCTGTGGTGGGTATCATGCTGATACTCGGTGTGTTGAGCGTTGCGTGGCCTTTCATTCTGGTAGCCGTGGCCGTGTGGTTGCTGGCTCGTGCCGTGCGCTGATGATTTAACCTAATTCCTGTCCATGTTCCCCGTTGCTGCCATTCAGAACCTGCAAGAGGTGCAGTCCTTTGACCAGCATTGGTTGTTTTACCTCTGCTCTATCTTTGGCTCTGTGGTGGGTGCGTTGGCCGGTGCCTCGGCCTCCAGCCGCGTGCGCATGGATTTGTTCGGCATTATCGCCTGCGGTACCATCGCCTCGCTGGGGGGTGGTACCGTGCGCGACATGCTGCTCACCGGTCTTACGCGCCCGGATGGCTCGCCGGTGACGGTGTTCTGGGTGAACCCCAGCGACGTGGTGTTCCTGTATTGCGCCGTGGGCACCAGTTTGTTTGTGTTTTTTGTGACACGATTTATTGCGCCGCCCGTGGGTACCATCCGCGTGGCGGATGCCTTTGCCATGGCGTTCTTTACCCTGCTGGGCGCGGCCAAGGCTCACTGCATCGGCTGCCCCTGGCTGGTGAGTATCTGCATGGGCGTCTGCACGGGGGTGGCCGGTGGTGTGCTGCGCGATGTGCTGACGGGCAACGTTCCCTACGTCTTCCGCCCCGGGGAATTGTATGCCACGGCATCCTTTGCCGGGTGTTTGCTCTTTGAGCTATTGATGTTCTGTGGCTGCTCCTACTCCGTTTCCTTTATTCTGGGAGTTGCTGCGGTGTTCATTGTGCGCATGGCAGCCGTGCATCACAACTGGAAGCTGCCCTCCTACCGTCCGCTCTTTGATACCGTGGGGCGCCATGACCCGCTGGACGACGATAAGTGAACGGCGCTCCCATGAGGAGAGGGGCTCGCAAGGAAGAGCTCGCATGTCGCGCGCGGGTGTTGACATCCTGCGCGCGTGCGATATAATGGGGTCATGAGCGAAAAAGAAAAAGATTTGGATAAAGAAATGGCAGAGGGTGCCGCATGCGATACCCCCTGCGATTGCAATGAACCCGAAAAGCCTGAGCAGGAGTACGCCGATGCGGTGGATGAGTCTGCTGAGGGCGAGGCTGAGGCTGCTGTGGATGAGCTGCAGAAGTGGCGCGACATGGCTATGCGTACGGCTGCGGAATACGACAACTACCGCAAGCGTTGCGTGAAGGACCGCGAGGAGTTCACCCGCTATGCGACGCGCGGTCTGCTGGAGGAGCTGCTGCCCGTGGTGGATAACTTCGAAATGGGGATGATGATGGCCGGGCAGGATACGTCATCCATGATTTATATCGGCATGAGCATGGTGCAGAAGCAGCTCAATGATTTCATGGCCGGGCAGGGTGTGGAGCCGATTCCCACGGAGGTGGGGCAGATGTTTGACCACAACATTCACGAGGCCATTCAGAGCGAGCCGTCCGAGCAGCCGGAGGGTACCATCATCCGTATTCTGCGCCGTGGCTACAACCTGAAGGGTCGCCTGCTGCGCCCGGTCAATGTGGTGGTGGCTGCCGCTGCTGAGGCTGAAAAGGCTGCTGAGTAAACTCACACAGACTGCACGACAATGGCTAATGATTATTACAGTGTGCTTGGGGTAGATAAGGGGGCGGATGACGCCACCATCAAGAAAGCCTACCGCAAGCTTGCCATGAAATACCACCCCGACCGCAACCCTGATGATAAGGCGGCCGAGGAAAAGTTTAAGGAGGTGGGCGAGGCCTACGAGGTGCTCAGCAACCCCGATAAGCGCGCTGCATACGACCGCCTGGGACATGAGGCGTTCAAGAATGGTGGTATGGGGGGTGCCGGCGGTGCCGGTGGCTTTGGCGGATTCACCGACCCCATGGACATCTTTGCCCAGTTCTTTGGCGGCATGGGCGGGTTCGGCGGATTCGGCGGCGGCGGTCGTCGCCAGGCAGACCCGCGCCAACCCGGCTCGGATCTGCGCTATGATTTGGAAATCACACTGGAGGAGGCAGCTCACGGTTGCGACAAGACGCTTGAGATTGAGCGACTGGTGCCTTGCGATGCCTGTGGTGCGACCGGCTCGAAAGATGGCCGCGATGGCTTTAAGACCTGCCCCACCTGTCACGGCAGCGGCATGGTGACGCGCCAGAGCGGGTTCTTTGTGCAGCAGAGCACATGTCCTACCTGCCGCGGTGCCGGCCAGACCATCAGCAACCCCTGTTCCAAGTGCCGAGGCGAAGGCCGTGTGCATAAGGATGTGCAGGTGACGCTGCATATCCCCGCCGGTGTGGATACCGGTACCAAGATGCGCTCCTCGGGCAATGGCGATGCAGGCCTGCATGGCGGCGAGACGGGCGACCTCTATGTGTTCCTGGAGGTGCAGCCGCACGAAATCTTCACCCGCAACGGGCTCGATTTGAATGTGTCCATGCCTGTGCCCCTGCTGGATGCTACGCGCGGCGGTACCATTAGTGCACCGACGCTCGATGGCGCTACCAAGCTCAAGTTGCCTGCCGGTACTTCCGGCGGCACCATTTTCCGTGTGAAGGGTAAGGGTATGCCCGCGCTGAAAGGCTCCGGCCGTGGTGATTTGATGGTTGAGGTGCAGGTGGAGACTCCTGCCGGCCTTAACTCCAAGCAACTCAAAGCGCTGGAAAGCTTCTGCGCTACCCTGGACGATGATAATCAGCCCGAGGTGCGCGACTTCGCCAAACGCGCGGCTAAATACATGAAGTAATCCTGCTTTCCATGCACCGCTGCTATCTGCCTCAGGCTGATTTTGCCGCCGGAACCCTCAGCATTGAGGGCGAGGAGGCGCACCACGCTCTGCGTGTGATGCGCCTGCGGGCGGGCGATGTCTGCGAGGTGTTTGACGGCACAGGGCAGGCGGCGCGGGTGCAGGTGCTGGGTGGCCACGGCAGCAGCATGAGCGTGCAGGTGCAGGAGCTGCTGCCCCCTATGCCTCCTGTGGCCGGTATTACACTGGCATTGGCCGTGCCCAAGGGGAATAACATGGATCTTATCGTCCAGAAGGCCGTTGAACTGGGGGTGAGCCGCATCATCCCCCTTATGACCGAGAGAACCATCGTGCGCCTGAGCGGTAAGGAAGCCGCGGCCAAGGCGGAGAAGTGGCGGCGTACGGTGTTGGAGGCCTGCAAGCAGTGCGGTGTGAATACCCTGCCCGTGCTGGAGGAGCCCCTGAGCTACAAGCTGTTTTTGCAGCGCACGGATCTGCCCGCGCTCAAAGTGCAGTGCGCTATTGTGCCGCATGCTCGCCCGCTGCGGGAGGTGCTGGAGGCCGGGCGTGCTGCCGGGAAGCGTGACTGTGTGCTGCTGATTGGTCCGGAGGGCGATTTCTCGCCTGCTGAGTATGCTGCCGGTGAAGCCGCCGGTTATACCCCCACCGGGTTGGGTCCCATCATCCTGCGGGTGGAGACAGCCGTGTTCATGGCGGCGGCAGCAGCTCGCTATGCGCTGGACTGAGTTTATTTCAACCGACAGAGTATCATGTGGAAGGGATGGGCGCTCGGCGCTGTATCCTACCATGAATAATACCGAACTGCAAGCACACTTATGACGATACGTACACTGATGTTGACGGCACTCTGCGCTTTGCCGGGCGCAGTGGTGGTACAGGCCGGCGAGACGCCCCCGGCGGCGGTGGCGCCTGCCGCAGAGGAGCACCCGTATTTTGCCGATATGCCGTATCCGGCATGGTCAAAGCTCACGGCGGCGCAGGCTCTGAAAGATGCTCCCGTAGCCATGCAGCTGGCTCACGCGCGGCTTGAGGCCATACGCTCCCTGAAGCCGGAGCAGATGAGCTTCGAGAATACCTTTGTGGCGCTGGGCGAGGCCACCCGCGAGCTGGAGCGAGTGAGCGATTATCTGCGTACGCGAGCCTCGGTGATGGATGCTCCCGATGTGCGAGACGCCCAGGCGGCACTCATGCCCGAGCTTAACACATTCTATTCGGCCGTTATGGCGGATACTCGACTGTGGGAGACGCTGCGCGTTGCGGCTGAGCAGCCGTGGGTGGCACAGCTCAGTGCCCAGCAGAAGCGCCTGGTGCAGCAGACGCTCGATGGTTTCCGCGCCAATGGGGCAGAGCTGGCGCCCGACAAAAAGGCCCGCAAGGCTGAGATTGAGCAGGAACTCTCGCAGCTGACGCTGCAATTTTCCAAAAATGTGCTGGATTCCACCAATGCCTGGGAATACCTGGTGACTGATAAAACGCAGCTGGCCGGCATGAGCGAAAACTGGATGTCTGCCGCCGCCGCCGAGGCTGCTGCCCTGGGGCATGGTACGCCGGAGGCTCCGGTGTGGCGCATATCTCTCAAGCCCGGCAGTGCCGGCACGGTGCTGCGCGACTGCTCAGTGGAGGCCACGCGCAAACTTTGCTGGGAAGCCCAGATTACCATTGGCAAGGGCGGGAAGTATGATAACGCGGCCATTGTGCACCGCGTCATGCTGCTGCGTGCGGAATTGGCGCAGTTGCTGGGGTTCAATACGTATGCGGACTACAAGACGCGCGACCGCATGGTCAACAGTGGCGCGAAAGCCATGGGCTTTGTGGATAACATGATGCAGCGCCTGGAGCCTGCCTTCCGTGCCGAGTGTGCCGAGCTGCTGGCTTATGCCAATGAATGCCGTGGCGAAAAATCCACTACCATGGCACCCTGGAATCTGCGCTATTACCTCAATGAATATACGCAGAAGAAATGCGCGTTCGACCCCGAAGCCGTGCGCTCCTATCTGGCGGGCGAACAGGTGCTCAATGGGATGTTTGATATCTATTCCAAGCTCTACAATATCAACGTGTCTGAGATGGCGACCGTTTGCCTGGAGCCCGGGCAGCCTTGCCCAGTAGGCAGGGTGGAAGTGTGGCACCCCGAGGTGCGCATGTTCGCCATCACCGACAACGCAACGGGGGCTCACCTCGGGTCGTTCTACCTGGACCTCTACCCCCGCGCCGGTAAGCGAGCCGGTGCCTGGGTGTCGCCCCTGCGTGCCGGTGCCCCCGGCAAGAACGGCGCTCCCCACGCCCCGCATCTGGCTTCCATTACCGCCAATCTCACGCGGCCGGTGGGGGATAAGCCCGCGCTCTTCAGCCACATGGATGTGCAGACGATTTTCCATGAGTTCGGGCACATGCTTCACAGCATGCTGACGGATACCGAGCTGGCTGCGCACTGGGGCGCCTATATCTCCTGGGATTTTATTGAGCTTCCCAGTATCATCAACGAAAACTGGACCTGGGCACCCGAGGCGTTGGCGCTCTTTGCCCGCCATTATGAAACGGGCGAGCCCATGCCGGCGCAGTTGGTGGAGCGCTTGCAGAAGAGCCGCTATTTCCTGCCGGCTATCGCGAATATGCGCCAGTTCTGTCTTTCCAAGCTTGATTTGGAGATGCACATGAACTACGCCTCGCGCTTTGCCGGGCGCGACCTAGATGCCGAGTCTGCCGCCCTGCTGGCACCCTGGCAGATGCCTGCGGGGGTGGACGAGCCCTCCTACATGCGCCGCCTTTCCCACTGCATGACCGGCGCATACTCTGCCGGTTACTATTCCTACCAGTGGGCGGATGTGCTGGCTGCCGATGCCTACAGCCGATTTGAGGCAGAGGGTATCCTGAATCCTGCGCCCGCCGCCGCTTTCCGCAAGGCGGTGCTTTCCGTCGGCGGCAGTAAGCCCGCTATCGAAGCCTTCCGGGCGTTCCTGGGGCGCGACCCCGACCCCGATGCTTTCCTGAAGGAAATAGGTGTTGTGAAATAAAACGCCTTTATCATACCAAAAGCGCCTCATTTCTGAGGCGCTTTTGTGTTGGGATTATTGGTACAGTTCTGCATCCCATCCTTTGGTTGCGATGTCGCGCGAGTGTCCCCAGGTGGATGCAGGCGGAGGCTCCGTGATGTTGAAATACTTGCGCATTTTGCGTACCCGGTGCCACACCATGGCGTATATGACAGGATAGAATATTCTGTTCAAGAATATTTTGAAGCTCCACCCATCATGTAGATTGTAGCCCGCAACGCCGGATTTTTTAAGCGCGGCTTCGTAGCGATTTCTCATGATGCGGTAATTGTACTTCCAAGGTTTGTCTCCACCGAAGAAATGAATGATGGCCGGATAAACGGACGCCTCGATGATTTCCTTATATGTGGATGCTCTAATCAAGGTGTTAGTGTTCGGTAGGTGATTCATTACGCGCCGGGTTGTAAGGTCATTCCAGTTCCAACGCGGGTGGAGACGGATAACATTGTCGTACAATGCGCCATTCAGGCAGTCTTGGTCGGGATAGTCGAGGTGTTCTTTGTATTGGTTGGCAAAATTGAGAATTTTGGAAGCGAGTTTGTCGCGACGGAAGACGTTTAAATCCATCAGTAAGGTGCCGGAATTGAAGTAGCCCTGGTATTGCTTCGGTATATTGAGTTTGTCGTTATAGTTGTTGTTTTTTGAGGAAATGCTTTCGTAGACAGCCCCTACGGCAGCGCCCTGCATATCCATGGTAAACAATTCGGTGCAGTCTTCGCATATCAGCATATCTATGTCCAGATACAGAACCCGATCAACATCCGGTAGCAAATCAGCGATGAAAATGCGCGCCCATGCGGACTTCGGCCAGTGGCCGCAGACTTCATCCAACTCCTGTTGTTTTTCGTAGAGAGAAGACATCTCAAAGAATCGTACGGAGTGACGCGGTGACACTCGTTTAATGGATTCGACGATGCTCTCCTGAGATTTTTCGCATATTCCTTCGCTTAAGATGACGATATCATAGGTCGTTGTCTCTCTGGCGCTGTCTACCAGAGAGAACGCAGCAACCGTTAACGGTAGTACACCCCTTTCATTGCTGGCAAAAACTACAGTGTATGCCGATTGCGTTTCAGTCATACCCTGCATGGTACAGCTTCTGCACCCGTATGTCAAGCACTGAATGTTTTAAAAAGTTAGAGCTGACTGCTCGGTAATAGTAAGTGTGATTCTGTTGAGATGTTAGATGTGATTGGGGTGTAGCTCTTTCATAATATCCTCCGTGAAGCCGGGGTGGGAGAAGATGCTATTGTGTCCGGCGGGATAGGATTTGACGGTGGGTGGGGTGGTGAAGGCGCGGATGAGGCGGTCTGTGGATTCGGGCGGCACGATGGTGTCGTATTCACCACGCAGGATGGTAACGGGGCAGGTGAGCCCGGGTGCCACATCCGCTGAGCGCCAGGAATCCATGGGCAGCAGGTGGGGCAGTATGGGTACAATACCGCAGGCAACGGCCGTGATGCTGTCGAAGGGGCAGATGAGCACCAGGTGCTCAGGGTGTTCGTTTGCTGCCACCTGAGAGGCGACGCCGCTGCCGAGGCTGTAACCTACGAGGTATAGGGGAGCGCGGTTGTTCCCCATCTTGTTGCGGGCGGCGGTGATGCAGTGCCGGGCATCGGCCACGATGCTTTTCTCATCGGGTTGCCCTTCGCTGTCGCCGTAACCGCGGTAGTTGATGAACAGGTATGAGCGCGTGGGGTCGGCCAGGGCTATGTCGATAAAGCCGCCCACATTCATGGCATTGCCGCCATACATGGCCACCAGCGGGCTGTCGGCTCCCCGGTTGAAGAACCATCCGCGCAGGGTGGTGCCATCGGCCGCTTTGATGGCAATGGCGGCGTCCTTGTGGCCATAGGCGGCATCGGGCATGTGCATGGTGCTGCCGGGGTACACGAGGCTGTTGACAGTGCAGGCGGCCAGTCCCCACAGAAGAAACGCTATGATAACCGGAATAAGTAACAGATAACGAAGTTTCATGGCAATGCTTTCAGGGGATGATGGGGGTCAGATGACCGGCAGCATACGTTCCCGGGTAAAACGGGTGAGCCGGTCGGCGGGCAGAGGTGTCGGCATGGGGATGCGGAGTTAGCGAAGGTGGATACCGGCTTTGCGGGCGGCGCGCTCGATTTCCGGGGTGATGGTGAAGGCGGGGGTGCCGCGCATGACCATGGGGGCAGGCGGGGTGCCGGGTCGCCCCAGCAGCACGCGGCAAAGCCAGTTGACAAGGCGTATGAAACGCAGGCGTTTCATGTAGGCACCGGCGCGGCGGATGCATTTGATGGGGCCGGCCGGGTCGGCCACGGCAATGACGACACCTTCGCACACCACGGCGGAGTTGCCGATGCCGAGCTGCTCGAGCGCAGTGGCCAGGGCGGCTGCGTGTTCGGCGTCATCGGGTATATGCCCCGGGTCTGCAACGGTGGGGCCATCGGTGGGCATATCCATAGCGTGCAGGGTGATGCCGTGTTGGTTGCAGAGTTCTATGACTTTCTGCTGCTGAAAGAGGATGGTGCGGTGCGCCTCGAACACAATGTGGTTCACCCCGGCAGCGACGCAGTGCTGCACGGTGCGCAGGCCGATGCAGGGCACGTCAAAGCGCATATCATGCCCGGGCTTCGTCACTTTGCAGAGGGTGACGGGCGGCTGCCCTGCGTTGCGGATGCACTCATTGGTGCCCTTGTAGGCCTCTACGCAGGCGACCTCGTTACCGCGCATCATGAGGCTCTGGCCGATATCGAGGCGGGCGATTTCACGTGCGAGCTGCATGCCGCGGTGAGCCTGTGCCAATTGCTCGGGGGTGGGGGCAGGGCCTGCCAGGTGTCCGGGGGCGGGCAGCACTTCCTCCATGAAGGTGGTGGAGGGCAGCATCGTCATACCGTAGCTTGCCACATAGTTGCAGACGGCGGTAAAGATAGTGTGGGCATTGCGGCGGTCGAGCTGTGCCAGCTCGTGGCGTGCCCGGGCATCCGGCCACATGGTGTAGATGCAGGCGGGCTTAATCTGCCCGGTCATGACGACATGGGTGACCCCATGCTGCTGAAAGAACTTGCGCGGTGCATCCAACGCCCCTACACGGAAGAAGGCAAAGGCATCGCAGAGCTGCGCCAAGTTTTTGTCCGCCGCTCCGCGAAAACCGGCCACCACTACACGCATGCCGGCGCGTTTGGCCCCTTCCACCATCAGGCGGGGGTATTCACCGGCGCCGGCGAGGACACCGAGCACATGCTTTGCGGGATCGGGGCGTTGCATGGGTTACAGCAGCTCAGGGTGCTCCAGATAATAGGCTATCTTCTGCATCAGGCGGCCGATGTCGCCGCCATCCACCACGCGGTGGTCGAAGGAGGCAACGATGTTGGCTTTCTCGACGGGTATGAAGCACTCCACTTCCTCGCTCCATACGGGGGTCTTGACAACGGCGCCCACACCCAGAATGAGGCTTTCGCTGGGCAGGGGCATGGGCGAGGCAAAGGTGAGCCCGAAGCCGCCGAAGTTGGACACGGTGGCAATGCCTCCGCCGATATAGGCGGCGTCGAGCTTGCGGTCGCGCGCCTGGGTCACAATCTTGTTGTATTCATCGATGAGTTCATCGAGCGTGTATTCATCCACATTGCGCATTACCGGCACCATCACGCCATCGGCCACCTGAACGGCAACTCCCAGGTCGATGCGGCGCGGGGTGAGGATGCGCCCGCCTACCATGTAGCCGGCGCATTCCGGTGCCTGTGCCAGCGCAATGGCCAGGGCTCGCAGGAAGTAGAGGGTGATACCGGGCTTGCGGGGGTGGTTGCGGCGGTGCAGGATGATGGGCGCCATGTAGATGGGGCGTCCGGCGCTGGCAATGGGGCGGCGCCAGGTGCGCTGCATGCTGCTGGCTACACTGCGGCGCATGGGCGATACCGGGCGCGAAGGCCAGCCGTCCACATAGTCCAGGAAGTTTTCGAAGTCCTCGATAGTGATGCGGCCGCCCGCTCCGCTGCCTGTCACATAGGCCAGGTCAGCCTCGGTGATGTTCAGTTCATCCATGCGGGAGCGGATGCGCGGCGAGAGGTAGTGAGCGCCGCGTATGCCTACGGGTACAGGCAGGCCGCGGCTGCCTGTTTCGATGCTGCGGCTACTGCCCTCGCGGTATTCGCCCTCGGTGGCAAAGTGAGCGCCATCGCTGCCCACGCTTGAGGTGACAGGAGCCGGAGCGGCGGGCACTTCGCCTTCGCCCAGCGGTGTGGCGCCGGAGCGCTCCACTTCCTCCTGAGTGGCCTCGATGATGCCGATGACGGCACCGACAGCGACAGTTTCGCCCTCGGCCACGGCAAAGCTTGTCACCTTGCCGGAGCAGGATACGGTGACGCCCATCACGGCCTTGTTGGTTTCGACCTCGATGACCTCCTGGTCTGCCTGCACCTCATCGCCCGGTTGTACGAGCAGGCGCATGATGGTGGCCTCAGCTATGGATTCGCCCAACTGGGGCATGAGTATGGGGACTTGCGGCATGGTTGTGCGGAAAATGGTTGGTGTGGTGAAAAATCAGAGGGACATGAGGTAGCGCGCGGCTTCGACGATGTGGTTGCTGTGAGGGCGGTGCGCTTTCCACAGGTTCGGGTGGTACGGTATGGGGGTGTCTTTGGAGGTGACACGCAGGGGCGGGGCATCGAGCAGGTGGAAGCCTTGCGAGCTTACACGGGCTATGACTTCGGCTGCAACGCCGCCCCAGGGGAAATCTTCGCTGACAACCAGCAGGCGCCCGGTGCGCGCTACCGAGGCCAGGATGGTGTCGGTATCCAGCGGCTTCACGCTGCGCAGGTCGACAACCTCGATGCTGTAGCCGGAGTTGGCTGCCAGCTCATCAGCGGCTTTGAGTGCCTCGGGTACCATGGCCGAGAAGGCTACCACGGTGGCGTGGCGACCGGGGCGGGCAATGCGGGCTCGCCCGATGGGCAGCGGGTCTTTCTCCACCCAAGTATCGGCCTTGAGCCAGCGGTACAGGAACTTGTGCTCCATGAATACCACGGGGTCAGGTATCTGCACCGCTTGTTTAAGCATGTAGTAGGCATCGGCTACAGTAGCCGGGCAGAGCACATGCACACCGGGGTAGTGCGCAAACAGTGCTTCCACGCTCTGGCTGTGGTAGGGGCCGCCGCCGGGGGTGCCGCCGCAGGGCATGCGCAGGGTGATGTTGACAGGTATGCCGGTGCGGTAATAGTGGGCTGCGGCGTTGTTGCCCAACTGGTTTTGGGCAAGGGTGCCGAAGTCGGCAAACTGCATCTCAACAATGGGTTTCATGCCGCCCAATGCAGCACCGATGGCTGTGCCCATGATGGCGTCCTCGGCAATGGGGGCATTGAGAACACGCCCGGGAAATCTGTCGGCCAGCCCTTTGGTGGCTTTGAAGGCGCCGCCGAACTTGCCCGCGATATCCTCGCCATAAAGAAAGACCTTCTCGTCCTCTTCCAGCAGCTCGGCCATGGCCTGGTGAATGGCGTCTATGTATGTTACGCTCATGAGATTGTGTGAAATGCGGTGCGGGGTTAATAGCGGGTGGGTTTCCAGGAGGTGGCGCTCCAGTCTTCCGTGGCCGGGTCGGGTATGGGTTCTTTCTGTGCCTGAGCCATGGCTTGCTGTACTTCCTCGGCAGCGGCGGTTTGTATGGCGGCTACTTCCTCGGCAGTGAGCCAGCCTTGCTCCTGTACCTGGCGGCGAGCTACGGCCAGCGGGTCGCGGTCGGCAAAGCGTTCCTTAACCTCGGCGGGGATGTAGGAGGCGTCATCATGCTCGCCGTGGCCGCACATGCGCAGGGTGTTGGCTACCACCCATTGCGGCCCCTCGCCGGCACGGGCAGCCGCGATGGCGCGCCCCATCACTTGCAGGGTTTCCAGAAAATCGGTGCCGTCGCATTCATGGGCGGTCATGCCGTAGCCGATGCCGCGCTCGCACAGGCTCTTGCAGGCGAACTCCTGGCTGTTCGGGGTGGAGTAGGCGTATTGGTTGTTCGTCACCACAATGACGGCCGGCAGCTTTTCTACCGCTATCAGGTTGCAGGCTTCGTGCGTGGCGCCGACAGAGGTGGTGCCATCCCCTATGCAGATGACACCCGCAAAATCCTTTTCGCCCTGCATGCGCTTGGCTATCAGCATGCCCGCCGCTACGGATACCGCTGCCCCCAGGTGCGAGATGGTGGCTACCGTGCCCTCGTGTGGGTTGCCCCAGTGCACGTTGCCCTCGCGCCCGCGCATGATGCCGCAGGTGCTGCCCAGATAGCAGCGCGCGCTTTCCAGCACGCTGTTGCCCCAGGCGCAGCGCCCTGCTTGCTCGCGGATGAACGGTGTGTAGACATCGCGCCCTTTTTGCAGGTAAACACCCTCGCAGGCCGCAATGGCTTCGTGCCCGCGCCCGAGGAATACGCCTCCGTATATCTTGCCTGCTTTATACAGCGCGGAGAGCTTGGTGTCGAACGCCCGTGCCATCTCCATGGCGCGGTAGGCCTTCAATGCTGTTTCTTTCCACTCACTTCCGTTCACGATTTCAGTATACTCCCCTTTGTTACTTGAAGCAAGCTAGAAGTTATGAAAAATGCGTTTGTCGATTCGTTAGATACGCTGCCGACAGCGCGGAGCTGATGCGGGCGGGATATCGACCTTCGGAAAATCTCATTATTCCTGAACTCGTTGTTGCCGCTTCCTTTCCGTTGCTTTTTTAGAACCGAGCTCGTAAATTCCCGTCAGAATAGCGCTTTTAGCTTGACATGGCGGGTGTCGGTTCCTATACTACCCGCGTATGGGTGCGCCGTTGTGTGCACGCATCAGAACGGCCTGCACCGTGCCGACACGATGGGTTCATCCCCTGAAAAGGAGGACTCGTTGGTGACGGAGCAGGATGGCGCCCATAGCAAACCCCACATCATCAACTTTTTACAAATGTCTCGTTTTTTTAAGAAATTAGCCGGGTGGTTCTCGTATGATATCGGGATCGACCTAGGCACAGCCAACACGCTGGTCTACATCAAAGACCAGGGTATTGTGCTGCGAGAGCCCTCAGTTGTCGCCATGAGTGGCGAGAAGGTGAGGGCCGTGGGTGAGGATGCGAAAAGAATGGTTGGCCGCACGCCCGGAAGCGTGGTGGCCATTCGCCCGCTGAAGGATGGCGTGATTGCCGACCTGAACGTGGCGGAGGAAATGCTCAAGTATTTCATCCAGAAAGCCTGCTCTCGGCGTAGCCTGCGCGGGCCCCGCATCCTCATAGCGCATCCTTCCGGCATTACCGAGGTGGAGCGTCGCGCCATTGAAGACAGCGCCGCGCACGCCGGTGCCATTGCTGTGCAGCTCATCGAGGAGCCCATGGCAGCGGCCATCGGCGTTGGCCTTCCCTATACCGAGCCTATCGGCAGCATGATTGTTGATATCGGCGGCGGTACGACGGAGGTTGCCATCATATCCCTTTCCGGCATCGTCTATAGCCAATCTGAGAAGTGCGGCGGCGATGCGTTGGACGAAACCATCACCCGCCACATGCAGAATACTCACAATCTGTTGATTGGACCGCGTACGGCGGAGGACATCAAGATTCGTGTCGGTTCGGCTCACCCTCTGAAGCAGGAATTGCAGATGGAGGTGAAGGGACGCGACCGCGGCACGGGTCTGCCCAAGACGGTTACCGTAAGATCCGAAGAAATCCGTGAGGCCCTGAAGGACAAGCTCGATGTTATCGTGAGCGCTGTGCGTCAGACGCTGGATCACTGCCCGCCTGAATTGGCCAGTGACCTGTATGACTGCGGCATCGTGGTAGCGGGCGGCGGCGCCCTTCTGCGTGGCCTGGCTGACCTGCTGCATGAGCAGACCAGCCTTCCTATCACCATAGCGGACGATCCTTTGAGTGCTGTAGCTGAAGGTACAGGTAAATACTTGCAGGAGAACGACTTTGTCTTCGATGATGAGTGATAGGGGCATACCCGTTTGCCTCTGAGAGCACTCCGCATCATGTAAGCTCCGGTCGCGCTTTCCTGCCACACAACAGGAAGAGCCGCCGGGGCTGCACGCTTATGAAGGAGCCTCCCTCCCAGAGCCGACAAGCAGGTATGCGGGCTATGTTATCATGATAATCATGTGAACAACCCCAAACGAACCTGAAACTTTGTCCATTATTTCCAAAATGATTCAAAACGTGAAACGCCTTTTCGGGTTTGGCCAGTGCAACCCGAAGGAAGGCACAACCATCGTCATCAACTCAGAAAAACTGGAGCGCCGTGTCGCATTGCTCGAAGACGGCGTGCTGGAGGAATACAGCATTGAGCGTGAGGGCGAAGATAACATCGTAGGCGGCATCTTCAAGGGCCGTGTCAAGAACATCGAGCCGGGTCTCAAGGCGATGTTCGTCGACATTGGTTACGAGAAGAACGCTTTCCTGCACTTCTGGGATGCGCTCCCGCTCGCGCTGGACTCCTCGCTCGAGGAGATTCAGAAGGAGGGGCGCCCCCGCAAGCAGCAGAAGAAGATTACCAGCAAGGATATACCGGATATCTACCCCGTAGGCTCCGAGATTATGGTGCAGGTGACCAAGGGTCCCATCAGTTCCAAGGGGCCGCGCGTGACAACCAACATCTCCCTGGCCGGGCGTTACATCGTGCTGATGCCTTTTACGGACCAGTTCGGTATCTCCCGCAAGATTGATGACCCCAAGGAACGCCAGCGCCTGCGTCAAATCGTGCAGAAGCTCAACGTGCCCGAGGGTATGGGTATCATCATGCGTACGGTGGCTCAGGGGCAGCGCTTCCGCCACTTTGTGCGCGATTTGGCCATGCTGTTGCAGCAGTGGCGCGAGGTGGAGGAGAAGTTTGCCTCTCGTCCTGCCCCGCTCTGCGTGTACCGCGAGCCTGATCTCATTGAGCGCACGGCTCGTGATTTCCTGACGGACAACGTGGACAACATCGTCTGTGATAATCTGGAGACAACGCAGCGCATGCAGGAGATTGCAGGCAAGATTTCCCGCCGAGCCAAGCGCCACATTCAGCACTACTCCTGTCGCCAGCCCATCTTTGAAGACCTGGGCGTGGAGAAGCAGATTAACGAGGCCTTCCAGCGCCAAGTGTTGCTGCCCTGCGGCGGTTATCTGGTGATTGATGAGACGGAGGCGTTGATTGCCATCGACATCAACACCGGCCGCAACAAGGGCAACAAGGACCTCGACAAGACGATTCTGGAGACAAACTTGGAATCCGCCCGCGAGATTGCCCGCCAGCTGCGCCTGCGCAATATCGGCGGTCTGGTGGTGGTGGACTTCATCGATATGCGCCACCGCAAGGACCAGATGGCTGTGTACAAAGCCATGAAGGAGGCGCTGAAGCGCGATAAGGCCAAGACACAGGTGATGCAGATTACCCCCATCGGCCTCATGGAGATGACGCGTCAGCGCATCAATGAGTCGCTGCTGGATTATGTGAACGACCATTGCCCGTACTGCCATGGCCGCGGCCGCATTAAGAGCGTGATGACGATGAGTGTGGAGATTCAGCGCCAGCTGAAAGCCACCATTCTGCGCTATCGCGACACGGTGGGCGACATGATGGTGGTGGTGAACAGCGATGTGCTCTCCCGCTTTAAGAATGAGGATGCCAAGCTCCTCATGGAGCTGGAGCGTCAGTGCGCCGGGCGTCTCATTTTCCGCAGTGATCCTTCCATCCACCGCGAGGCTTTCGCCATCCTCGACCCGGCAAACAACAACAAGACTCTGTATCAGGTCAATATGTAAGCCGCCGAGCTTTCTTTCTTTCCTAAAAAAGCGCCGTTTACCTATCGTGGGTAAACGGCGCTTCTGTGATGTCAACGTGATAGTGTAAGAACGAGCCGAAAGCGAGCGGAATCCCATGCCCCGCCATGCGGGGCGGTGGAGCAAAGCGCCGAAGGGCATTCCCAATAAACAAGTTTTGTACGCGTTGGAATAATTTGGAAAAGGGCAATTTGAGGAGTTCAAGTTTCGCGAGCTTTCGCTCGGATGTCTTAGCTACGCATACCCGCGGGC
>JAUNRE010000046.1:7114-16548 GCA_030535795.1 Akkermansia sp. | reverse complement strand
CGGTTCCATGTGCGGTTATTATAGCACAATTATGTTTCTTTGCCAAGTCAATAAAGACCAACTGACGGTCGACACCCTGACACTGAAAGGAGGTACATTCATAAACAACGTCGATATCTCCGGGCTGCACACGGCCAACCTGAGCAGTAATGCCAACTGGCTGATGGGTACAGATACAACGACCAATGCCGTTGTATTCAACCTCAGCGGGCTGGAAAACACCGGCACCATCACCATCGATGGCAGCCGTGGCAGAACTTGGACCATGGGCGGCGATATCATGTTGGAGAACAGCGGTACCACCGGCAGTGCCGATACAGCCCTGTTCACCCTGAATAACAACATGGGGCTCAATATCGGCTCGTTCCTGACAGTGCAAGGGGTGAAGCTACCCGCCGACAGCGACCGAATTGCTCTATTCGATATCGGCAGCGGCAGCTACGAGTTCGGAGAGAATACCCGGGCAGGCCTCACTACAACCGACGGCACAAACTACATCGGTGAACTGATATACGAAGGGGGTATCATTTATATCGGCGACCTAGCCCAAGACAGCAACTGGCCCCCACCCCTCGATACTGAGACGGGGTACATATGGAGCGGTGAAACAGTCGGCACCTCGCCGGGTGGCTACGAGCACCGCACCCTGGTATTGGGTAACGTGTGGCGAGCCGACGGTGAGGCAGACAACACCGGCTGGCACGAGCAAGCTTTCAACGGCAAGAACCCCGGCGTGTATGTGGACGGTAATGCTGTCACCTTTGCCGATAAGAATATGCACGGCGATACGGTAGAGAAAGACGGCCGTGTCGTTGATATTCGTGGGAAGGTCGCCCCGGGTACCATCTATGTAACGGCAGATGAATATCTCGGCTCCGTTTCCAATGGTGGCGAGGCGCAGTTGCAGTTTGCCTACGCCTTCAGCTCGGCTGACGGCAGCGGTAATATAGCAGACGTAACCGATGCCGAGGGCAACGTCATCCAACAGACAAAAATCGTCAAGACCGGGGATGGTTTGCTGGTGCTCCACACGGCAGATAACACATTCAGTGGCGGCATCGATGTGCAGGCAGGCGGTCTCTACCTGGCAGAGGTAGGCGCTACCGGTACCGGTGCCCTGACATTCCATTCCGATGGCAAGTGGGAAATGCCGGTATATTCCAACATCGGCGCAAATGGCAACAACCTTGGCGGTGGCGGTTCCTTCAAAAACGAGCAGAAGATAGGCGGCGAACTGATGGTGTGCTACCTGCACAGTGACATGCACGCCTCCGGCTATCGTTCGCCCGCTGTATCCAACGATATCATCATAGCCCCCACAGCAGACGGCTCAGGCGGTCGTTTCACCGTTTCGTTCGGCACATCTTCCTTCGTCTACTCCGCCAGCGGTGACAGCGACATCAACAACGTACCTCGCCACTGGCGCAACCTGACACTCAACGGAGCCCTGATGAGTTCGGGCAACCGAGAAGATACGTTGGTACTCACCGGTTATTCTTCGAACTGGCTGAAATACCACGACCAGAGTTACGTAACAGCCTTCACCCTCAACGAGGACAAAAAACAGACCTCTCAGGAGAGTAACTTCAACGGCACAGTCGTGCTCAAGAACACCATCAACACCTCGCCCCTGTACTCCAATCTGCTGGAAACTCGCACAGCCGGTACTGTACAGGTAATGCTGCGTGGAGATAAGCTCCAGTATGCCGAGATGGATCTCTCCCGAGAGAGCGTCACCAGTGCAGAGCTGGCGGAAATGGGGATTTACGAAAAAGACGGCGGGGTTCGCCAGACTTATAACAGCGTGCTTGTGCTCACCGGTGAAGTGGGACTGCGAGGGCTTTCTGCCGCCTTCCGCAACAGTGGCTATATATTCTACGGAGCAAAGGCCGAGCGAGAGGCTCTCTGCGAGCGTGTGTTCGATAGTGACCTAGCCCAAAATGATGAAGTCTGGCACGTACGCACCGTGACAAACGCCAGCTCAACCCTGCATATTGGCAAGAATGAGACAGAGGAGAATTCCGTATACGTCTACTCGGGTGCCATGGGGTTTGCGCAATCCTATGCTGAGCCCACGGAATCCCACCTGATATGGGGTGATGGGTTTGATGAAGCCCCGACCGATGACAACGATGCCTTTGTAGCTCAAGCACAAAACCGCTTCCACATGGGCTTGGAGACTCTGAGCCTCTCCAAGAGCAGCAACTCCGAACAGTACATCCACACTGCACTGCTCAACGATATCTCACTTTACGATGGCGTACTCGGCTTCAACAACGTAGAGCTCAAGGGCAATATGAGCATCACCAGCGGGGCTAACCTGAAACTGGGTGTCACCGGACAGGTGGGGACTGAATACTGGGACAACATTGAAGAGGGCACCAAATCTGAATACAAAACTCAAATGGGGCGTAGCTATGCAGTTTCACCTACATCGGACGAGATTGTAGTACACAACGGCAAGATTCTCACTATCGTCACCCAAGAACCGGCAGCCACCCCCGGCAGCCCGGATTACCTGCCCGAGGCCGCTGTAGTAGATGGCAATGTAACCATGAGTACCGGTTCGGGGCTTTACTTTGAAGTTGAAAAGGTTGAGCCCTGGTACCACGAGTTTACAGACGACAAATCACTCAGCGACTACACAGCTCTCGACCCGTTACCGAGTGGCACACACGGCCCCTCCGGCAACATGCTGCTGGACGTGAACGGCACACTCGACCTCATGAGCGACACGGCCGAAATGGAACTGCGTTTCCGCGGGGTGAACTTCTCTCTCTCGCCGTTCTCTAACCGCCTGTACTACTTGGCAGAGGCTGACAATATCACCGTTGGCAGCGTAGATGATTCTTCAGCATTCTCCTCACGCCTCATTTCACTGGGCTATGGTTATTTCGGCTTGGTAGACACGCTCGACAGTAATAACGCTGCCCACAACACGAACGGCAAGGACTATTTGGTCATGACCGTGCTGGGCGACCCACGTCACACTTGGTCCGGTGCCACTGAGCTGACAGGCGGTAGCTTTGAGTGGAATTCCTACACCGATAGCGAAAGCACCGTGCCGATGTTTGATTACCACTGGAAGGAAAACACCGCCTTCATGAATGGCCATGTGGTACTCTTCGGTAACCTCTACAACCCCGACGACTGGGAAGAAAATAAGCAACTCACCTCGGATGAATCCGTCCGCGTGCTCACCAGTGGCACCATTGCCACCGACAAGGGGTCTACCCTTCTTGATGGCGACAGTGTATTGCTGCCCGGCACCGTTGCCACCACTGAGCTAACCCTCAACAATCTCAACGAAAAAGAACGATTCAACACCGATTACCAGAAAGTGCATATCGGCGGCGAAGTCGCTCCGCTCTCCGTTATCATCAACTCTGAATACCTTGATGTCACCGACGGAACAAGCGAAATCGTAACCGAAGACGGCACCAACTACTGGTTCTATGGTGAGGGGACTATAAGAGATGCCAACGAGACAGAGCTCAGTAACATGTTCAGAGATTACAATTTCGATGGTGGCGAATGGCTGACTAACCTCGAGAAATATGGGCATGGCACAGTTGTCATTACCACTGACAACAGCTTCTCCGGCGGCACCAAGCTCTACGGCGGAAAAATCGTGATGCAACACAGCAACGCTCTGGGCAGCGGTAACATCGTCATGACCAATGGCTCCACTCTGCAGGGTAACTTCGCGGATGACCGAGAGGACGAGAGCTGGCACGGCTACGACGGAGCCTATATCGGCGAAGGCATGAAAACTTCCACCGTAAACAATGTGGTGGAAGTGCGTCTGAATGTGACGGATGACAATACGGGTAACGATGAAGTGGACGCCCGATTGGCCAACACCGTAGACGAGAAAATGGTACTCTCCAGACTGGATGGTGATGCCGGTGCCGTCGTGACCCTGCACGGCTACTCCGCGCCGGAAACCGCAGAACAGGGTATGTTTGCAAGCGATGTTCTGCACGTGGGAGACAGCGAGCGCCCGGCCTTCACCTATGCCGTATTCAAAGTGCTGGACACCAGCAAATTCTACGGCACCATTCGCATGGACGGCAACATCTGGGGGCAACCGGAAGGCACCGACGGCGGCAAAGTTCAGCTGGAAATCATGACCACAGACAAGACTGACACCAGCACAACGATATCCACCAAAAACTGGCTCAATACCACAATTGACCTCTCCATTGCCTATGGTACAGAGCGTACCGTGCTCGCGCTGGATGCCATCGAGGGAGCGGGCTACCCCACAACTCAGGAGGCTCTCATCAACAACCTTAACGGTACAGGCGAAGTGCGCATGGCAGACGGAGCAATCAACTCCTCGGTCGTGAACATGAGCGAGCACAATACCATAACCTTGGTTATCGAGGGTCTGCGCAGCGGTACTTACGATGGCGTGCTCGGCTACGGTGATTTCCAACGTACCACCGAATACGGCACATCTCACCGAACAGACATACCGGCGGTGGGTGAAACTTGTCACCACTACGGCTGCGGAACCTTGGGTGACCTGAATGTCCGAAAGCAAGGCGCCGGTACCACACAAAGTGTGTACAACGCTTGGCTGAATAAGCTGGAAGTACAGGGTGGCACTTTCCAAGTGCAGCATGCTCTGCTGGTTAACACCATGGACTCCGGCGCCGGCCAACGCATATTCGTGGGTGATGTAAAGACACTGAACACCGTTTACGCCTTGTCCATAGCAGAAAACGGCATTCTGGGTATGGACGCCAAACTCTTCAATGATGATGGCAGTAAGTACGATGCATGGGAGACGCTGAAGCCCGGTGTGCCCGCCGATAACATCGGTTGGGTACAGTTGGAAAACGGTTCAACCCTTACCGCCCATACCGACTGGTATACCGACACTCAGATTGATATTCAGAGAGGAGCGGCTGTGACGATTAATGCTCACAACTTCACCCCTGACCCCTACATAACCTCCTCCCATGCCGAGCACGCTCATATCGATGCAAACGGTGAAGCACACGAGCACTTTGACCATTTCAATAGCAGCCACATTATTCAAATGCTGGGCAAATTCACCGGTCATAATGTCAACCTCACCTTCACCAATGAGCAGATAAGCCCCGGAGCCAATGAGCAGGAACTCGGTCAATCTGACTACATGGGCTACATTGCGCTCAATGATCACAACCAAATGACCGGTAAGCTGCGGGTAGAAACGCAGACCGTTCTTCAGGTACTGCAAAGCAACTCTACCGAGGCTGACATGAACGCCACCATCGATGGTACAGATGCCGCCATACAGATGGTGCACGGACACACTCAGTATGTAAACAATCTCACTGTACAGAACGATGGTGCCATGCTGTTGGGAGGCGCAGAAAAGACCTCGCTCGGCAGCGGGAAATCGGCTCAGCAAACGATAGACTATCAGACAGAGGGAGTTCAGATGTCAGTCACCCACAGAAGGAACAACATCGGCACCATAAGCAAGGTCTATACCGATACAACATCGACCGACAGCTACTACATGGGTGGCAGTAATGCCCTGCGCTCAAACGCTGAGTCCGTGCATATCACCGTGCATGATGCCACCACAACCACCGATAACTACCTGCACGACTTCAATTTGCACAACTCCCTAGTAGAACTAGAGGAACAATGCTCGGTTGATATGGGAGATTCGGTCCTCATCGATAAAAACTCCATCGTCTACGGTCAGGGAGTAACTCATTTCAATGATACTCTCTACTCATATTCAGCTGCTGCCGGGTCCCTGCAGGATTTCGAGCTCATCGCCCCCATCCTCATGAAGGAAACTGCTTTCGTGAGCAAAAATACCACGGTGGAAATGACCATGGCCGGCGACCGAGCCACCTACACCGGAACCAATGCTTACGGTGAACAAACCTCGATATATGTGGTAAAGACCGACCAATTCCAGGGAACCAATGTAGACAACCTGGCCGGTTCCGGTCTGACTATCATGCTGCAACAGAATATCCTCTCCGAAGCGTCGAAAGCCGGAGCTGACGTCATCGCTATTCAGATAGGTGGCAATGAGTACCGGGACTTCTCAACGGTAAACGGTCAATTCATGTTCGAAAATGCGCTCGGCAATTTCGAGATGTCGTCCTCGGAGCGCCTGATGATTGATTTCCTTGGGCACGATATTACTTCCAGTTGGATTGATTCCGCCACCCTCTACGAGCTATACGGGATTCAGGGGTCGCAGAATATGCTCTACATCGTTGTGCCCGAGCCCGCCACTGCAACCCTCAGCCTTCTTGCGCTGGCTGCTCTGGCTGCACGTCGTCGCAGAAAGTAAACCCCAAGGACATAGTTCTATCCGGGGGTAAGCGAACTCAGGTTCGCTTACCCCTGACTTTTTATATAGCGCCCACCTACTCTTCAGTCTATCAGCTGTTATGCGGTGCCCGTTCCTTTTTTGAGTGCGTGATGTCATAACGGATAAAAAGCTTGCATAAGTGATTGCCTTGCTGTATACTGCCGCGCGTCATGACTGAATTGCCCAAGGCTTACGAACCGACCGTTGTTGAAGAAAAATGGCAGAACCGCTGGATGTCAGAGGGTTGTTTTCACGCAGACCCGCATTCTGACAAGCCGGCATACAGCATTGTCATCCCCCCGCCCAACGTGACGGGTGTGCTGCACATGGGGCATGTGCTCAATAACACGATTCAGGATATTCTGGCACGCCGCGCACGCCAGGAGGGCAAGGAAGTGCTCTGGCTGCCCGGCACCGACCACGCCGGTATTGCCACACAGGCTCGCGTGGAAAAAGAGCTGGCCAAGGAAAACCCGCCCCGCACCCGCTACGATGTGGGTCGCGAAGACTTTGTCAAAATGGTGTGGGAGTGGAAAGAAAAGCACGGCGGCATCATCATCAAACAGCTCAAGAAGCTGGGGTGCTCCTGCGACTGGGAGCGCGAGCGTTTCACCATGGACAACGTATTCGCCCCCGAGGTAGCCCGCGCATTCACCGAGCTCTTCAAAGAAGGCCTTATTTACCGCGGCCGCCGCATGGTGAACTGGGATCCCGTGCTGCGTACCGCCTTATCGGACGAGGAGGTTATCATGACACCCTCCAAGAGCAAGCTTTACACCATCCGCTACAAGCTGGCTGACGGCAGCGGGCAACTTCTTGTCTCCACCACTCGCCCCGAAACCATCATGGCCGACGTAGCCGTCGCCGTCAACCCCAAGGACCCGCGCTTCGGGCACCTGATTGGCAAGACCGTCATTCGCCCCCTGGTGGAGACAGAAATTCCCATCATTGCCGATGACCACGTTGAAATCGACTTCGGTACCGGCGCCCTCAAGATTACACCCGCCCACGACCGCACTGACTTCGAGGTGGGTATGAAAAACAACCTCGAAATCATTGACATCCTGACCGCCGACGGCCGCATTAACTGCCCGGAATGCCCTGAACTGCACGGGATGGATCGCTTTGAAGCCCGCGACAAGTCAATCGAGCTTATCGAGGCTAAGGGGCTGTTGGAGAAAGTGGAGGATTATGAGAACAACGTCGGCATTTCCCAACGCTCCGATGTGCCCATCGAGCCGCGTCTGAGCATGCAGTGGTTCCTGAAATACCCCTGCGTACAGGAAGCAGCCGATGCCGTAGCCAATGGCGATATCGTCTTCCGCCCTGCCCACTGGGGCAAGACCTATGCCCACTGGCTGGAGGGCATTCAGGACTGGTGTATCTCCCGCCAGCTGTGGTGGGGGCACCGCATCCCCGTGTGGTACCGCAAGGACAAAGCCGCCGAGCTTCAGGAAGCCGCCAAGCTGGATGAGGCAGACGCCGCCGCCGGCGACATCTATGTAGGCGTGGAGCCCCCCGCCGACCCGGAAAACTGGGTACAGGACGAAGACGCGCTCGACACCTGGTTCAGCAGCTGGCTGTGGCCCTTTGCCACCATGGATGACGAATGCCGCGCCAAGTTCTACCCCACCAGCGACCTGGTAACGGGGCCGGACATCATCTTCTTCTGGGTTGCCCGCATGATTATGGCCGGCTATCGTTTTGCCGACGGCAAGAAACCCTTCGGCAACGTATTCTTCACCTCCATCGTGCGTGACCTGCTGGGCCGCAAGATGAGCAAGAGCCTGGGCAACAGCCCCGACCCGCTCGACCTCATAGCCCGCTACGGCGCCGACGGCCTGCGCTTCGGCCTCATGCGCATAGCCCCCACCGGCACAGACGTCAAGTTCGACGAGAAGCAGATTGAAGAAGGCAAGAACTTCGCCAACAAGCTTTACAACGCCGCCCGCTTCCGCATGATGCAGGGTGCAGCCGGCACCGAAGCACCCCGCTTCGCCCCCGTCCACATCGACATCCTCTCCAAGCTAAAGGAACTGCATGCCACCGTGGCCGAAGCCCTCAGCAAGTACGAGTTCAACACCTACACCCAGGCTCTCTACAGCTTCTTCTGGAATGAATACTGCTCCCTCTTCCTCGAAGCTGTGAAGAACGACCTGCGCGAAGGCGAGCCGGCCGTGAAGAATGCCACGCTCTACACCATCGACACCGTTCTGCGTCACTACCTGGCGCTGTTGGCTCCCATCATGCCCCATATCACCGAGGAGCTCTGGCAGAGCCTGGGCTTTGCCACACGCAACAACGGACTGCCGCTCATGAGCACCCCCCTGCCCAACGCCGACAGCCTGCTGAGCGGCCTGAGCGATGAGGACATCTTCAAAGCGCGCTCCCTTTCCACCGCTCTGTACGAAACAGCCAACCGTGCCCGCAACCTCAAGGCAGAATACAACCTCGCCACCAACAAGAAGGTGCGCTTTGTCGTGAAGCCCGGCAGCCTGCCGCTCAGCGATGACCTGATGGCACGTCTGACCCTGCTGGCAGGAGCCCAGAGCGCCACGGCCGACAGCGCGTACGAAGCCCCCAAGGGCACTCCGACCGCCCTCACCCCCTTCGGCGAGCTCTTCCTGCCGCTGGACGGCCTGGTGGATGTGGAGGCCGAGCGCAGCCGCATCAGCAAGGAACTCGAAAAGATTACCAAGGAAATCTGCAAGAGCAACGCCAAGCTCAGCAACGCCTCTTTCGTAGACCGCGCACCTGCTGCCGTGGTAGACCAGGAGCGAGCTCGCCTGGCTGAGTGGGAAAGCAAGAAGACCCAGCTGGAAGCCATGCTGGCTTCCCTGGCCTGATGAGAACGACCATGAACGAAACAGACTACATCGCCACACTCAGCGAGGCTGAGCGAAAGGCTCTGGCTATCTGCGGCATTTCCAAAGACTCGCAGCTTGCGGCCTGTAGTCTGCCACGACTTCTTGCCGACCTGCAAAAAGCCCGAGAGTTCTTTGCGGAGGAGGTAGAGGCAATGCCCGACACCCGGCTGACCGAAATCTACCACACCGTGTGCCGGGATGCCCGTCAGGACAGCGAGGCTCCGATGGGG
>JAUNRE010000046.1:0-7104 GCA_030535795.1 Akkermansia sp. | reverse complement strand
CGACAGCAACGCCCGACAATGCCCCACGCTGGTCGTCTCTCGCCGCCACAAGCGAGGCTCAGCCCACAAACACGGAGCCGGCGAGCCGGACATCGAGAGCATGCACAACAAAAAGCACTGCATTCACTGCATACGACCGGGCAAAATCTATCTGGCGGCTTGGTCGGTCATCCTGCTCTACCTTGATCTGGCGGCCTGGTTTATCCTGCCTGCGCTGATGCTGCTGGGCATTATTCCCCTGTATAACCCCATCATCATCATACCCGCGCTCATCCTGCCGGTGCTGATTTTTGTGGTATGCACCGGCGGCGCCAACTGCACCGTTTGCAATGTAAAGGTATTCTCACTTCGCAAGTTCGGGTACAATCGCTATGCGCACAACTGGCCCTTGCTGGGGCAGCTGCTGCCCACCGCACTACACGTCATTTTCTGCCTGTGGTACAGGTGCCCCGCCTGCGGCACGCCACAGTCACTCCTGCGCCGTTCCCCCCGTAGATGATACGCACTATGCACACTTTCACCCATTCCCTTGCGCCGATTGCTGCCACCCTCCTCATCTGCCCCGCCGTGGCCGATGAACAGAAGGCAGACACCCACTTCACCATTGCCCAGGACGTGATTAACCTACTCTCCGAAACGGAGATCGTGCTTAACTCCTGCCGCGATGCCGAGAGCGTCAAAGCAGCCGAAGAACCGCTCAAGGAGCTTGCCAAAATGGCGCAGGATATAAAGGCCAGACAGTTTGCCCTGCCGGATTCCTCGCTTCAGGAGGATATCACCATCGCCGGGCAGGTCAAGGATTTCCAGAACCTCTGGAATGCCATCCAGAACCACATTGAGCGCCTTCAACGCGATGGTCTCATGTCCGATGCGCTCCGAGACATCCTCCGCATCGCCCCCACAACAAAATAAATAAAAAAAAGTTTTTGCGGCACCAACCACAAGATATAGTACCACCCCCGCAAAAACAGTGCAACATTACCGGAAAGAGCAAAAATACCACGCTTTTCGGCGACCTCGGTGCGAAATTTTGTGCTTGCAAAATGTCAGCAAAACCGTAATATCGAGGTAACCAAAACACCTTTTACACTTCATGAAACACACTCTTTCCACTAAACATAACATCAGCGCTGACGAAGCACAGCAGCTGGCAGACTTCGTGTTGTTCTCGCAACGCAACTGCATTCTCAAGCTCTCTCCCGAGCTCACGCAAGACAAGATTTCCTACCCGCAGTTCTTCCTGCTGACCTACCTGGCCGAAGAAGAAAGCCTGTCGATGAGCAGCATTGCTCGCATGATGGGGCATTCCACGGCTGCCGCCACGGGCATGGTCGACAAATTGCAGGAGCTGGGGCACCTCAAGCGCTTTACAGCCGCTGCCGATCGCCGCAAAATCATGGTTCGCATCACCGAGCAGGGGCTGGAGCTCATTGAGCGCATGCGTGGTAACATCGCCCGCGACCTCGCTAACCTGATGGCTCAGGAAGACCACGCCGAGCGCACCGGACGCGCCCGCAGCGTCCTCTCCCGCCGCAACCGCAACGTCACACACTGATTGACACCTCCATTCACAGCCTGCACCACACCATGAGCACCTACAGCCCCACCTATCTGGATCGTCTCAACGAGTACCCCGAGAACTTCGCCCGCTTTATCACCCGCGTACCGGGTGTAGAGCTCACCACCGACCGCGCCGTCGTCATCGAGGCTCTCACCCCCACCCATGAACAGGTACTGACAGAGGGCGGCATTGCGCCCAAGATGCTGCGCCGCGCTCAGCAGGTGCATGGCAACAAGGTGGCTCTGGTGGGTGATATCGGCTGCTCCTTCCCGGTGGAGGGAGTGGACGGCCTATTCTGCGGAGGCAAAGCAGACTGCTGCCTGGGTATCTATGTAGCCGACTGCGCTGCCGTATGGGTATACGATACCGTTACCGGATGCCGCGGGCTGGTGCATTCCGGCAAGCTCGGCACCCAGCAGAACATCGTGGGCGAGCTCCTGCGCGCCATGCGTAAAACGCTGGGGGTGCAAGCCGCCAACTGCATTGCCGTCATCTCCCCCTGCATTCGACCGCCCCACTACGAGGTAGACATCCCCACCGCCATCAAAGGTCAGCTGGAGGCTGCCGGGCTCGCTCCCGAAAACATCATCGACAGCGAACTGGATACCGCAGCTGATCTGGACACATTCTACTCCTACCGCATCGAAAAAGGCAAGACCGGCCGCATGCTTGCCCTCTTCGGCCGCAAGCCCGAGTAAATGGATACAGCTTCCGGCAAACGCGATTTACGTCGCAACGTACTTGCGCAGCTGCGCGCCATTCCGGCGCCGCTGCGCGATGCTCATTCTACGGCTCTGCGCGCCGGGCTTGCCCCCCTGCTCCAAGGAGCCGAAGTGCTGAATATCGCGCTTTACGCCCCGCTGGCGCATGAGGTGAATCTGCTCCCGTTGACGGAGCAATACCCCCGGCACCGCTATGCTTTTCCACGTTGCGGCAAGCAGGGCGCCATGCAGTTTCACCATGTCACGGCTCCTGCTATCCAGCTCACACCGGGAGCCATGGGCATCCTCACCCCGTCGGAGCACCTGCCCGTCATCCCCCCGCAGGAGCTCGACCTCATCATCGTGCCCGGGGTAGCATTCACTCCCGCAGGCGCCAGGCTGGGATACGGAGGCGGCTATTATGACCGCTACCTGCCGCAGTGCACCCGAGCAACCATCATTGCAGCAGCATTTCCCGAGCAGATGCTCGAAAGCCTCCCCACCGAACCGCACGACCTGCTCATCCCCCGCATCCTTACACTTTAATCCCCCGTTTGTACCATGCCACGCATCATCAGCCTCCTCATTACCGTCGTTCTGAGTCTCTGCTCCCTTCAGGCGCGCGAGCCCATGCGCGTCCTCTTCATCGGCAACAGCTACACCTACTGCAACAACCTGCCCGCCATCGTGCAGAGCATGGCCGACGAGAAGAAAGTCCCCATGCAGGTGGAAAGCTATACCGAGGGCGCCATGAGCCTGCGCAGCTTCCTCAATACCCTCAGGCACGCGAAAGCCGCCCGCATGCTGGCTGAGGGAGATTACGACTGGGTGATACTGCAAGACCAAAGCCAGACCCCCGCCTACAACCCCGGGGACACCATGGGCGCTGTGGAACGCTGGTGCAAACTGGCAGCCGAGCAGAAAACGCGTGTCATGCTCTTCCTCACCTGGGCGCACGCCCACGAAATGAACGGCAAAGTGTGCCTGCAATCCGCCATGCAGGATGACACCAGCCTCACCTACTGCCGGGCAGCCATTGCCAACAAAGCCACCGTTGCCCCCGTGGGTGAAGCCTGGCGCCGCTGGTACGCGAAACACCCCGGCAAGACACTTCATACCCGCGACCTCTCGCACCCGACTGCCGAGGGGTCCTATCTGGCGGCCTGCGTCATCTACAGCATGCTGACAGACACCCCGGCGAACAAGCTGCCGACACGACCGGGCAAAAATGCGCCTCGCATCAACTCCTCCGCTGCCCGCGAGCTGCAAAAAATCGCCGCAGCCACCATCCGCAACTTCAGCCCTGCCAAATACCTCAAAAAACACGAGGAACGCGAGGCGTCCCGCCCCTCCCCGGAGGATGCACGCCAAGCACTCAGCCGCGGTATCTCTATCGAGCAGCTCAGTGCCAAACTCGGTAAGCCCATCGCCTCCCAGAAAGCCGGTAGCCAACACACCTACCAGTTCCGACTCCGCAACAAAGCAGAGCTGGTAGCCTATTGCACCCCCGGCGGAATCGTCAAGAAAGTATCTATCGCCAACCCCGGCACAGGAGTCGACATCATCGACCTCGACAAGCTTTGAAATCGCGAGAAAACAACTTTTTTTGAAAAGTATGATTGACGCCGCGGGCTTTATGGTGTAGAGTAGAGGACAGGTGCGGGTCTCTCTCCGTATCATTTACGCGTAATACTTCACCATTTCTCCGTCCGTGTACTCAAACGAAAATTATCTTCTGGATCTTCTGGTCGAAGCCGGAGCCATAGATGCCGGCACGCTCGATGCCGTACGCGCCGAGCTTTCGCCTCTGGACAGCGCCATTGACTACCTCATCAGCAACGACTACTTCACCGCCGAATATGTGGCACAGGTAGCCGCCTACAACTCAGCCATGGAATACGTGGATCTGAGCTCCTTTGAAGTTGACCCTGAAATCATTGCCAGCGTCAAGGGCGAGCTTGCCCGCCGAGTGGGCTTCCTGCCGATTGGCGATGACGGCTACTCATTACAGGTAGCCATTTCTGACCCCTTTGCGATGGAGACGCTCGACAGCCTGCCCCAGTTCCTCGGGCGCGAGGTGACATTCTTCGTAGCCTCCGAGCCGGGGCTTCAGAAAGCCATTGCCAAGTATTACCCGGAGAAAAAGACCTACGCCAAGGGCGATACCGAGGCTCCCATCATTGAGCTGGTGGACAACATGTTCAACGATGCGCATGAGATGCGCACCTCCGATATTCACATTGAGCCGATGGAAGACCGTGTGCGCATCCGCTTCCGTGTAGACGGCCGACTGGTGGAGGTAGCCAACCATCCCAAGAAGCTGCTCGGGCCCATCGTTGCGCGTCTCAAGGTGATGAGCACCACCATGAGCATCGCCGAAAAACGCGTACCGCAGGACGGCCGAATCGAGCTCGACCTCCGCGATGGCAACCACATCGACCTTCGTGTGAGCACCGTGCCCACCAACCATGGTGAATCCGTTGTCATGCGTATTCTCGACAAATCAGCCCTGGCACTCGGGCTGCCGCAGCTAGGCTTCCTTTCCGACGATGAAGCCACCTTCGACCGCCTCGTCACCCTGCCCGACGGCGTGATTCTGGTGACGGGTCCCACCGGTTCCGGTAAGACGACGACGCTCTACGCCTGCCTCAACCACCTCAACCGACCGGACAAGAAGATTATCACCGCAGAAGACCCCGTAGAATACGAAATGGCGGGCATTAATCAGGTGATGATTCGCACGGAAATCGGCATGACATTCGCCGCCGCCCTCCGCGCCATGCTGCGTCAGGCACCCAACATCATCATGATTGGTGAAATTCGAGACGGGGAGACCGCAGGCATCGCCATCCAGGCAGCCATGACCGGTCACCTCGTCCTCTCCACCCTCCACACCAACGACGCACCGTCCTCCGTGGCTCGTCTGGCCGATATGGGCGTGGACCGCTTCCTCATCGCTTCCGCCGTGCGCGCCGTGATGGCTCAGCGACTCTGCCGCAGCCTGTGCGCCAACTGTAAGCGCGAAGGCTCTCTCACCGAGAAAGAAGCCCGCACACTGGGTATCGACATCAACCGCCCCGTCATGGTCGCCAACCCCGGAGGGTGCGACAAGTGCAAGGGCAAGGGTATGCGCGGTCGTATGGGTATCTTCGAGATTTTCCAGGTTACGGACGATGTTCGCGGCCTCATCAACTCCAACCTCACCTCGGCTCAGTTGCGCAAGCGCGCCCGCGAGCTGGGGATGCGCACCCTGCGCGAAGACGGCATTCGTAAGGTTCTGGCCGGGCGCACCACGGCAGAAGAAGTCATCCGCGTAACCACAGGCGACGCCAGCTGATACCGCCCCGCACCATTAACCGTTCAACCTGATAATTTTTTATATGGATACGAATGTAGCACTTGAAGTTTTCATCAACAACGGCATGATGGACAAATCCCTGGCGCGTGACGTCAAGGAGGAAATGTCCAACAGCGGCAAGGAGCTCTGGGAAACACTTATCGACTTCGGCGTCATTGGCGGCCCGGAAGATTTCTGGAGCGTCATCGCCACGGAAGTCGGTGCCCAGTACATCTCGCTGGAAGGCTTTGTGCCCTCGGAAGAGCTGCTGGCCATGATACCGGCGCCCCAGGCACGCATGCTGGGAGCCCTGCCCATCGAATACCGCGAAGGCGAAGGCCTGTACGTCTGCGTGGAAGACCCGCTCAACCCGCAGGTGATTGATGACCTGCGCATTGCCACCAACCAGGATGTTTACCTTTACGTAGCGGCGGACTACGAAGTACGAGCCCGCGTGAGCGAATACTACGGCGGCGCCGATGCTGCCATGGGAGACCTGCTCGGCGAATTGGACGGCATGAGTGTGGGCAGCAGCGACGGCACGGACGAAGCGAACGCCGCCCCCATCATCAAGTTCGTCAACCTGGTAATCGAACAGGCGGTGAAGGAAAAAGCCTCCGATATTCACCTGGAGCCCTTCGAGAAAGAATTTAAGATTCGCTACCGAGTGGACGGCGCCTTGTACGAAATGGCTCCCCCACCCGCCTACCTGGCCAACCCCATTATCTCCCGCGTGAAGGTAATGGCCGGCATGAACATCGCCGAACGCCGCGTGCCGCAAGACGGCCGTATCGTGATGAAGATGGGCAAAGGCGGTGTGGACATGCGTGTAAACTCCCTGCCCACCCAGTACGGAGAATCCGTGGTAATGCGTGTGCTCGACCGCAACAGCGTGAGCCTTAACCTCGACAACCTCAACCTCTCGCCCAAGCTGCACGAGTATATCATCGACACCGTCAACAAGCCCAACGGCATCTTCGTTGTCACGGGTCCCACCGGTTCCGGTAAAACCACAACCCTCTATGCCGCACTGCGTGAGATTAACACCATCGACACCAAGATTCTCACCGCAGAAGACCCGGTGGAATATGATATCGACGGTATCGTGCAGGTGCCCATCAATGAGGCTATCGGCGTCACCTTCCCCCGCGTGCTTCGTGCATTCCTCCGTCAGGACCCCGACCGCATTCTGGTGGGCGAAATTCGAGACCAGGACACCGCCCAGATTGCCATTCAGGCAGCTCTGACGGGTCACTTAGTGCTCTCCACCCTTCACACCAATGATGCCGCCGGCGCCGTAACGCGTTTCGTGGACATGGGCGTGCAGCCCTTCCTGCTCTCGGCCACCATACTGGGTGTGCTCGCACAGCGACTTGTGCGAACCATCTGCCCGTATTGCAAGACAGCGTACAAGCCCTCCAACACACTGCTCAACCAGCTGGGTATCAACCCCGCACTACTGGGACAACAGCAGTTCTACACCGGCTCCCGCTGCGACAAGTGCG
>JAUNRE010000143.1 GCA_030535795.1 Akkermansia sp. | reverse complement strand
GCTCGCTCACCCCTGCCTATGAGCTGTCGCCCCGCCGTGCGGGGCTTTCAAATTCTGCGGTGCAGGCACCGCTGAACTATAATAATTAGAGCGTTGTAACTTGAGCTGTTCTTTCCTCTACAAACATCAATTTAGCTATCATCATGGGTCTAGGCCTCCAATTGTTCCAACGCGTATTTTTTTTGTCATTTTTTCATAAAATCCTTGCAAAGCGATAGGCGATGTGGTAATTAAAGCGCATGAGCACACAGTTTATCGAGTATCCGAAGTGCAGCACCTGCCGCAAAGCCCGCACCTGGCTACAGGAGCAGGGGGTAGAGTTCAGCGCGCGCCATATAGTGGAAAAGGCACCGAGCGCTGAGGAATTGCGCACTTGGTGGCAAGCAAGCGGCCTGCCGTTGCGCCGCTTTTTCAACACCTGCGGCACGAAGTACAGAGAGCTCAACCTCGCCACGCGTTTGAAAGAGATGAGTGATGAGGAGATGCTCGAATTGCTCGCGACGGATGGCATGCTCGTGAAGCGTCCCTTGCTCGTGACTGACGATGGCTCAGTCATACCGGGATTTAAGTCAGAAGTTTGGAGTGCCGCCCTGACAAAGTAAAGATTCGTAAGTGATAATATGGAGAGAGTCAGAGCCGTCCCCGGAAATGGGGGCGGCTCTTTTGCTCGATGGGACAAGCTACAGGACAAGAATATTGCGTGTTAGAAGTGGTGAAAATGTCGTTTATTGTTGACAATCAGTTAAGAAAGTGATATAATAATCTTGTTGAAAGAAAAGGCTCCGACCACATGGAATACGACTCTTATTACGAACAATACCTGTGTGCAGAAGAACCCGACGTAACAGAGCGAGCTCTGAGCTGGGACGTTGCCATGGGGTTACAGGCTGTCGACGGCTTGCAGGTATCGGGGTACTTGCGCGGAATGGCCGTAAAACACATACAGGGTCAAATCGGCATACGCGAAGTAAAGGAAAGCCTCGAACAATACTACTCCGAACATAAAGAAGGCTCCGCCGATGGCATGGAAGCCGACAAAGTAGCAGCCAACATCACAGAAATACTCAACGAACCGGCATTCATTTTCAGCCCGGGCGGATTTGTGGCAGTGCATCGCAAATTGTTCCACAACGTCTTCAAGTTCGCAGGAAAAATCCGCGACTACAATATCTCCAAAAAGGAATGGGTGCTGGATGGCGACAGCGTGAGCTACGGCTATGTTTCGGAGCTGCGTGCAGCGTTGGATTATGATATAGACCGCGAGAAGCAATTTTCCTATATCGGACTGACAGATGAACAGTGTGTCGGGCACATCGCTCGCTTTATCTCCGGCCTGTGGCAAATACATCCTTTCCCCGAAGGAAATACCCGCACAACGGCCGTATTCTGCATCAAATATTTACGCTATAACGGCTTCAAGGTGGATAACCGTCTTTTCGCCCACCACGCGCGCTACTTTCGGGATGCGCTTGTCCGCGCGAACTATACGAACCGAGCCAAAGGAATTGAGCCGGATTATAGCTTCCTGTACAAGTTTTTCCGCAATCTGCTCCTGGGCGAGAGCCTTGTGCTGAAGAGTCGTTTTGTTCATATACGAGCCACCTCGGAGCAAGCGGAGGGGGAACCACAAGAAGACCTGAAGCCGGCGCGCATAACGGTAGAGCCGGCTCCGGTGCGGGTAGACCCCTATGTCGGTGAGCTGCTGAAGGTAATGGGCGGAGCGCAGATGAATGTGCGCGAGATGATGGCAGAGCTCGGCCTGAAAGGCCGTGATAATTTCCTGAAAAAATACCTCACTCCCGCCCTTGCTGCGGGATGCGTGCGCATGCTCTACCCGGATAATCCCCGCCACCCGAGGCAGAAATACCAGCTGACTGCCCGCGGCTCGCTGGCATGGCAGGATTTGCACCGGTGAGCATTTGTTTTCAGCAGGTGCTCACCTCTAGGAACACATCTGCTTCTCCGAGCGCGGCCAGAAACTCCGGGGTGAATTGGAGTTGGGGCGTTGCGTCTGCCAGACAAATGCGCAGGATTTTCTTGCCTTCGGGCACCTGCTGCAAGTGCTGTAAAGCCGCAGATAGCAAGGGCTCCCATGCCTTGCCTGAGCAATTATCGGGCGGCAGCTCGCTGTCTCGTACCCACCAATCCGCCGTGTTGGGAATGCGCTCGAAGCCCGCCTCGCTCAAATCTGCCTCGCAGCCTTCCACGCGGCAAAGCAAATCTGTAATGTCGTTGCCCTGAAATATGCCTGCGATACTTTTCATGCTCTTATCGTCAACAAAAGCGTCGGGTGTACTCGGTACACCCGACGCGCTGTAAAAGGAAAGGGAGGCCGGGGCGTTACATGCCCACAATCTCGTAGCCGCCGTCTACATAGAGCACCTGGCCGGTGATGCTGGCTGCGCCGTCGCTGGCCAGGAATGTGGCCGTGGCACCCAGCTCTTCCAGCGTACAGGAGCGCTGCAGCGGGCTCTTCTCTTCGTACACCTTGAACATGCCGGTGAAGCCGCTCACGCCGCGAGCTGCCAGGGTCTGTACGGGGCCTGCCGAGATGCAGTTCACGCGGATGGGAGCCTCGCGGCGCCCCAGGTCGAAAGCCAGATACTTGGAGCAAGTCTCAAGCGCGGCCTTCGACACGGCCATCAGGTTGTAGTTCGGCACCACCTTCTGGCTGGCGTAGTAGGTCATGGCCATGATGGAGCCGCCATTCACCATGAGCGGAGCCACGGCACGCGACATCGCGATGAGCGAGTAGGCACTTACTTGGAGGGATACGTTCCAGGCGTCGCGGGGAATATCGGAGAAATGACCCTCCAGCGTGCCTTCTGCCTTGGGAGCAAAGGCGATGGAGTGCAGCATCATGTCAACATGGTCGGTGTGGGAAGCCACGAATGCAAAGAAGTCTGCAATGCTCTGGTCGTTCATCACATCCAGATCACATATCGGGGTATCCTCACCAAAGCTTTCTTTCACCAGCTTGATAACGCCGTCCTTGAGGCGTTCGCCCTGGTAGTTGAAGATGAGCTTGGCGCCGGCTTCGTGCCAGGCCTTGGCGATACCGTAGGCGATACTGCGCTTGTTGGCAACACCGGTAACGATGCCAACCTTACCTGCTAAGGGTTTGTCGAGTGACATATCTGTATTCGTATGTTTGGTTGTGAGGGGGAATTAGAGGAGGGGGAACTCCTGGGAGATGATACGGGCATAGGTGGCCGTGATGCTGACACCGGTTCGCTCCATGTAAGCGATGCGGCTGCGGATGTCTGCCTCGGTAGTTTCCGGGTTGTCCACCACATACTTGAGGCGGTAGTATACATAGCCGCCCTCCATGTCCAGCAGCAACTGGCCTTCCGGCAGGTTGGCATTGAGTGTCAGCAGCAGCATGCTCAGCTCCTGCATCTCCTCCTTGCTGACACGGGTGGCAAAGTGCACATCGAACACCAGGCTGCACGGTTCGTGCAACTCAGTGAACATAAAGGTGCAGGGCATACCTGTTGTATCGACGGGCAGGTAAGCCAGCCCGATTTTTTCGCTACCCATGGTTACCCATTGGTAATCCTCACCGCGAGCAATGAGGTGTTGGCGTACATGCGCCAAAAGATTCGGTTTTGTCGACATATCAGAGAATAAAAGGTTTTCGGGGCACGTGTCGCCCTCTGTTCGGTAGTGATATTACCACAAAAGTTCGAGCTTAGTCAAGAAAATGTTCGTGGCAAAATTGTTTTTGCTAACTTGTTTTTCCTCGTGTCCCCCTCTGACTTCTTATCGTTTTAGAGCTTATTTTCGAGCTTATTGGCGGCGTTCAGCACGCTCTCCAGTTCTTCAACGGTCAG
>JAUNRE010000142.1 GCA_030535795.1 Akkermansia sp. | reverse complement strand
AGCAGTTGACTCTTAATCAATTTGTCCGCGGTTCGAGTCCGCGAGGGGGTACTGAAAAGGCAGCCTTTCGAGCGCTGCCTTTTTTGTTGGGTGGCGGGGGCAAGCAATTAGTATAACTCCTTGCGTGTTGGCGGAGCTGGGGCGTACAATGGGCGGCATGAAGTTTGCGTTCGCCTGTGTGATGATGTGTTTTCTGTGTTGCTGCGGCTACCATGCCCCTGTGCATCCGGCGCCGCCGCCTGTTGCAGTGCCGATGAGTGCGGCATCCCCTTATGAAGCGCATGGCTTCGGATACCGCCTGCGGGGCTCGCGCGAGAAGCTGCCCGATGAACACAAGGATTTTACTCGCTTGCCCGGTTATCCGCATACCTTCAGCGTGTGGATGAACCGTGAGCTCTTGCAGCAACCGGGGAAGAAGAGCGTGTGTATTGAGCTGGAGAAACAGCGCGGGCTTTGTCTCGTGGATGGTGTGGTGGCCATGGATTTTCCCGTCTGTACCGGTCGTGGCAGAAAACGTACTCCCAAAGGCGTTTTTCACATTAAGCAAAAGCGCATAGACCACCACTCGAATCTGTATGATTGCCCAATGCCGTACTTCATGCGGCTGACCTGGGGCGGTATCGGCATGCATGTGGGCGATGTGTATCGCAGTCCTGCCTCGCACGGTTGCATTCGCTTGCCTCAGGTAGCCTGTGAGCCTCTGTATCACGCGCTGCCGTACGGCAGCAGGGTGGTTGTGGAATAAGCGGGTATGTGCGTGCCGCTTTATCGCTTTGCCCACTGGCATAGCTGCTCCGGAAAAAGGCAGCGGCTGCATCCGGTGGGGGCGCAGAAATCGGCATCTATCTGCAACAGCGCTTGCTGCACATACATGAGCGGCAGTAGGCTCAGCACGTCCTCGCGCTCGCCGAAGAGGTGGCGAGCCGTGAGCTTGACGCGTTGGGGGACATCCCGGTGGCGCAGGCTGAGGTATGTTTGCCAGGCAAAGGAGGCCTCGTCCTGCACATAGACGTGGTTGACCAGGAAATCCTTCACGCGGTCGGAGCCGATGAGGGCGGTCTTGGTTTTCATGACTGCCGAGGGCAGGGAGCAGCGCTCGCTCCAGTAGTCATGCTTCAGGCCGGTGAGCAGGCGTGTGAGGGTGGTGGCGGCTTGTGCGCTCAGGTGCTGCTTGATTTCTGCCCAGCGCATGGCGATGAGCGCGAGTGCTGCTACGCGGCGGTGCGGATGGTTGGCCGGGCGCAAGGGCGCGTAGCGCCATGGCAGGTGGCGCTCTTCGCCCAGGGCAAACTCCTCGCGCAGCGGCCACCAGCTGTCCCACACTTTGCGGTGGTAGTCGCGCGCGGCGTTATCTGCCTGTTCCGGCAGCATGGGGAGCAGAAAGCCTGCGGTGCCGAAGAGGATGCTCTCCGCCTTGCGGCGCAGGCTGCTGAGCGGGGCGCGGCGGGCAAGAAGCTGCATGGGGAGTTTGTTGATACGGTAGCCGAGCGTTTCGGCAAAGGCTTCAAACCATGCCTGGTCGGCTCCCACTACCTCCGCTTTGCGGCAGAAAAGGCGGCGCTTGTTGTGCGCCCGATAGGCGGCTGCGGCTTGCAGAAGCCTGCGGATGCTTTCCGCCGGCATGTCATTGAGCGGTTCTCGGCACAGCCCTGAGGCATCCGCCGGTAGCGGGACGCTTTGCCCCATGGCGGCGCGGATTTGTTGTGCTTCCACAGGCAGTATCGGTATGTCGATATGCTGCTCGTTGCGTGTGTACCACCCTTGGGGCGGGGGGCTCAGTACGACATGGAGGATGACGTTGTTAAAAGCCGGGTTGGCTCCGTGCCCGTGGCGCTCCCAGTCTCGTGCCGTGGGGTCTATTTCGATGTCGCCCCGCATGCGCGCGCCGCCAATCTCAATTTCCGCTCGCAGAAAATCCGGCCCGGCGCTGCGGTTCCACTCTCCGAAATCCAAGATGCGCACTTGCCCGTGCCGGAGTGTCTGCCCGCTGTTGCCCAGTAGGCCGGCCTGCCAGAGCGCCTGCACCTCGAGCTCTCCGGGCAGGGCTGTCTCGGGGTCTGTTTCAGCGCACCCGTAACCACGGCGCACCTGTTCCATCAGGTCGCGGTAGGCTGCGGCGTCTCGCTGGCGGTCCGGCTGTTGCATCAGGCGTTGCTGTCTTCGCCCATGTCAATGTGGCGCTGCAAGTCTTCCTCCAGCGTTTCGCACACATAGCCGAAGGTTTCATCGTTTTTCTTGCTCATGGAGCGCAGGGTGTTGTGGGCTTCCAGCACATGGCGGGTGCGGTCTATCTCGCTCATGTCGCGGTGCTCTTCTTCCACCCCGGCGTCGGTGTCTTGGGCAAGTACGGCGCGACGCTCCTCAATGTCGGCCGCCCAGTCGGCATCTGCCGGGTCGATGTCGATGAGCATGTCCAGCCCCAGGCTTTCCATGGCATCGCGAGTGCGTGGGGTGGGGGAGGCTATCTGGATGCAGCCCCCGGCTGCCAGGCATTTGCGAGCCAGGCCGGCCAGTGTGCCCATGAAGGTGGAGTCCACGCCGGGGCAGACTTCCAGGTCCACCACGATGTGTTTGCCGCCGTTTTCAAGATATTTGTCGGCCAACGCCTTGAGCGCAGGGCTGTTCACAAAGCAGCCTCGGCTCGCACAGCGAACCCAGAGGCAGTCATTGAACTCGTGAGAAGTGAGTGTGGTAACAGGCATACGAGAGTATAGGTAAAAATCAGTTCAGGTGGGGGAGCAGTTTGTCGTACGCTCCGGCTGCCACGGCTTCGGGGTTATCTGCCGGGCCGCGGTGGGTGATGCGCACTGGCATGCCGTTGGGCATGAAGTAGATGGCGCGGAACATCATGAAGTCGCCGTTGCAGGTGGCATATCCGGCTACGGGGACGGAACAATCGGCTTTGAGCGCGGCAAGGAAAGCTCGCTCGGCGCGTACGCAAAGCGAGGTCTCGGTATCATTCACCGGGGCAACAAGGGCGCGGGTGGCGGCATCATCTCGCCGTATTTCGAGCGCTATGGCACCCTGGCAAAGTGCCGGCATGAAGGAGTCCTTGCCCATGTCGACAATGCTCAGCTCCGTGCCGTTCAGGGTCAGCGAATCGCCGCAGTAGCCCAAGCGGTTCAGGCCGGCGCGCGCCAGGACAATGCCGTCCAGCTCGGGGCTGGCGATGAGCTTGCGCAGGCGGGTGGTGACATTGCCGCGGATGCTCACCGTCTGTGCGGTGCCGCTCCAGTAGGTGCGCACCATCTGTGTGCGGCGCACGCTGCTGGTGCCCAGTGTCAGGCGGCTGAGGTTGGCGCCTTTCTTGAGTACCAGCGCATCCCAAATCTCCTCGCGGGGAAGAACGGCCGCCAGTTCAAAGTTATCATCCGCCTGCCCGGGCATATCCTTCAGGCTGTGCACGGCGCAGTCAATTTCGCCGGCAGCAAGTGCTCGCTCGATGGCTGCAACAAACACGCCTTTGTCCTGTGTGCCTGCCGCTTTGTTGACCTGGCAGAGCGGTATGTCCGTGCGTTCATCGCCATCTGTGCGGATAATGACTACCTCTGCTTCCAACCCAGGTGTTTTCGCTTTCATTGCCTCGATGGCCAGCTCCGTCTGCCGGAGTGCCAGCTCACTGCCGCGGGTGCCTATCCTGATGGTTTTGCTCATGCCTTGCATTCTACCCTTTCCTCTGTCCATCTGCAAGCAAAATCGTAAAAAATCGCTATTTTCACGCGCGCTGATTTGTCGGTGTTAATTCGGTGTTAGGCGCCGTGCTCTCCGCTTATGCTTTCTTCGCGTTTTGCCCGTATGCCCACATGTGTCCCAAAGATTTTTCAAAACGGTAGCAAAATAGCCAAAATCAGGG
>JAUNRE010000141.1 GCA_030535795.1 Akkermansia sp. | reverse complement strand
AGCTAAAGCAACCGCTTGTGCCCGCGCCTTGTAGGCGCGGAGCGGCAGCTATGGCGCTTGCTAGGCTTATACTGCGGGCGCAAGCCCGCCTAACCGGATACTTTGTCAATTGTAAATTGTAGATTGTCAATTATAAACGGTCAATTCAACTCACTTGCTCTTGACGCGGGCGATTGCCACCTTCTCCATCTTGAGGCTCACGCTGGGGGAGGCCTCGATGAGAACGGTGTTCTCCTGCACATCGCGCACGATGCCATGGATGCCGCCGATAGTCACAACCTCGTCGCCTACCTTCAGGGCGTCCTGGCGAGCCTTATCTTCCTTGGCCTTTTTCTGCTGGGGACGGATGGCGATGAAGTAGATGATGACAAAGAGGAGGATGAGGGGCAGGAAGGAGCTCAGCATGCTGGGGGGCTCCTGCCCGGCCGGAGCAGCGGCGCCGTTGGCCGGGGCGGGTGCGGGCTGGGTGGTAACGGCAGCAGCCTCGGCAGGCTGGGCGGCGGGGGTGGCCTGTGCTAATACGTTGATGTAACTCATGGTATGTCGTTTGCTTGGTAACGCGAGATGAAGCTGCTCTTGAAAGCAGCGAATTGTCCGGCTGCAATGGCGCTTCTCGCTTGCGCCATGAGCCGCAGGTAAAAGTGGAGATTCTGGAAGGAGAGCAGGCGCAGTGCCAGCATTTCGCCGGCGCGGAAGAAGTGGCGTATGGCAGCGCGGCTGAAGCGTGTCACATGCGGGTGCCCTTCGGGGTCGAGCGGGCGGCTGTCGTTCTCCCAGCGTTTGTTTTTGATGTGAATGGGGCCGTCGGGTGTCAGCGCTACACCATGGCGAGCCAGGCGTGTAGGCATTACGCAGTCAAACATATCCACGCCGCGCTCAATCATTTCCAGCAGCTGAGTGGGGGTGCCCAGTCCCATGGCATAGCGGGCTTTGTTCTGCGGCAGGTAGGGGGCGGTGTTCTCGATGGCGCGCAGCATCTCTTCCTCCGGCTCGCCTACGGATACGCCGCCTATGGCGTAGCCGTCAAAATCCATGGCTGACAGCTCTTCGGCGCAAAGCTTGCGCAGGTCGGCATAAACGGAGCCCTGCACAATACCGAAATGCTGCTGCAGGCCATTGCCGCTGGTCGGCCGGTGCTCATCCACCCACTGCTTGCAGCGCTTTGCCCAGCGCAGGGTGTAGCCCAGCGATTTTTCGGCATACTTGCGGTCGCAGGGGTAGGGCGGGCACTCATCGAACAGCATGGCAATATCGCTGCCCAGGTTGGCCTGTATCTCCATGCTGCGCTCGGGGGTAAGCATCATGTATGCGCCATCGATGTGGTTGCAGAAGCGCACTCCTTCTTCGGTTATTTTGCGCAGGCGTGCCAGGCTCCAGACCTGAAAACCGCCGCTGTCGGTCAGCATGGGGCGGTTCCACCCCGCGAAGCTGTGCAGCCCGCCAAGGTCGCGTATGGCTTCATCGCCGGGGCGCAGGCACAGGTGGTAGGTGTTGCCCAGGATTATCTGAGCCCCCAGGGCCTCCAGGTCTTCCGGGTGCAGGGTCTTCACCGTGCCCTGGGTGCCCACGGGCATGAAGATGGGGGTAGGCACTTCGCCGTGGGGCAGGTGCAGGGTGCCCAGGCGGGCGCCGCTGGGGTCGGTGCTATGCAGTGTAAAGCTCATGAGTTGCGTACGAATCTGGCAGCGAAGATGGGCTTACCCATAGCCTCCCACTGCTGCTGAAAATCGGTCTTGGGGTAAAACGGGGCGTTCCACTCGGCGCGGGTGAAAAGCGGGCTGGCGTCCATCTTCTCGCACACCCACTCAAAGTATTCCTCGTGGTCGGTCTTGAAGAGCATTTCTCCGCCTTCTGCCAGGGCTCGGTGCAGCACGGGGATGAAGCTATCCTGCACCAGGCGGTTCTTGTGGTGTTTCTCCTTTGGCCAGGGGTCGGGAAAGAGGTAGTGCAGGCGGTGAATACTGCCGGGAGCCACCAACCACTCCAGAAAATAGCGGCTCTCGATACGCAGCCCACGCACATTGCCCAGCCCGCGCTTAGCGCTCTCGCTGCATACTTTGCGTATGCGCCCCAGCAGGCGCTCCACCCCCAGAAACTGCGTCTGCGGATAGTGCTCTGCCATGGCCAGCAGAAAGCCGCCATCGCCGCAGCCCAGGTCTACCTCGCACGTCGGTGCACCACCCTCGCCGAATATGTCGGCCACGGTGTAACGCCTGAAAAAATCCTCCGGTACAAACGCTGTGTTCATCTTACGCGCGCATTGTACCAGAGCTCTCGCTCTTTGTCAAAGTTATGTTCTGCCATGCCACGCTAAACTCACAAGCCGCCCGTCCGCTTCGCCCGGGGCAGGGAGGACAAAGCTGTTTTTCACGGTTAGGGTGCCCCCCTGCTGTCTATGGCGGTGTATGAAACTCCGACTCACACGCCCCCTGCCGCGTCTCATAGCAGGTGTTGTGGTCTGTAGCGCCATGGCTCAGGCCGTAGAATTCGATGCGAATGCCCCCGCTCCGGATGCCCGTTGGCGCCACGAGGCCGACAACGGCGCAGGTGCCGGCCCGGCCAACCTGAACACCGCTTGGCGAACCCAGATGGAACGCCAGCTCCGGGCAATCCGCAATCGCATGACCTCCTTCCAGGGCGGCATGCCCTGCCACGCCGCCGACCCCAAAGCCCCCGTGCAACCCGCCGTGCACTACACCCTCTGGGGCAATGCTGAGTTGGATTACCGCCACCAGAGCGGCGCCAATGCCCAGCCCGGCTACAAGCTGCACAGCATCGGCGGCACGGCCGGCTTCGCCATGCTCGCGGCCGATGAACTGACCCTTGGTGCCGCCTTCAGTGGCATGAGCGGCCGCCTCAGCTCCAAAGGCTACGGCTCCGATGCCTCCGGCCACCTCGATGCCTACTACGCCAACATCTTCGCCCGCATGGATCGCGGCTGCTGGCAGCACTCGCTCATCGGCACGGCCGGTTGGGCCGATATCGACTTCAGCCGCCGCGGCGCATTCCCCGGTGGCGCCACACACGGCAGCACCGATGGCCTCGGCCTTGGGCTTATGTACGAAGTGGCTCGCACCTACCGCATCTCAGAGGATAGCCTGAAGAGCGCCTGGTGGCAGCCTGTCTTCAATGTCTCCTATGTCCACAGCCGCGTCGATGCCTACACGGAAAATGGCGCAGCCCCCGCTCAGAATATCGGCAAGCAGGAGAGTAATAACGTCATCTTTGGCTTAGGTGCCCGCATGCAAGCCGTTGTGGGTGAGAGCATATTCAATACGCCTGCCGTCATGGAAGCCCGCGTGCTCGGCAAAGCCATCACCGGTGCACGCCGCGGCAAGGCGCGCGTCTCCACCCCCGGGCGCGATGGCTTCGCTACCATCACCGGCTCCGAAACAAGCGCCTTGGGGGTTGAACTGGGACTCGGCTTCAATATCCCCCTCGGCGCCAAGAGCGGCGCTATCGTTACCGACGTAACAGCAGAGTTTTATGGCCATGAGCGTGCCGTCAACGGCGTGCTCGGCTACCGCCTCGACTTCTAACCGCATACCCACTCGCTTCTCGCCCGCAGCACCTCCCCGCTGCGGGCGAGAAATTGTCATCCCGCGCAAAAAAATCAACTTTTTTTTACTTTGGGCTTGCATTCCTTAGCCGGATGTGTATAATAGCTCCCGCAACTTAACGTTGTCACCATTTAATGGTGGGTGTAGCTCAGTGGTAGAGCCCCGGATTGTGGTTCCGGTTGTCGAGGGTTCGATCCCCTTCGCCCACCCTGCGCGGTTTCTTCAGCAATGAGGAAACCGCGCAAAACTTTTTATACGCAACCGCCACAATATCATTCAGTTGCAAGCACGATACACGCGTTAATT
>JAUNRE010000140.1 GCA_030535795.1 Akkermansia sp. | reverse complement strand
AAATGACCATAGAGGCCGCTACCGCCGCGAATATCGTGACGGTAGGGCCCGAGAAGGGCAGCCAGGCCGTGCATGACCTGGTGACCGCCTATCGCGCCAATCGCCGTACCGGCTCCGCCAACACCAAGACTCGTGGCGAGGTTGCCGGTAACAACCGCAAGATCTACCGCCAGAAGGGCACCGGTAATGCCCGTCACGGCGACCACCAGTCCCCCATCTTCGTGGGTGGTGGCGTTGTGTTCGGCCCCCGTCCCCAGGATTACAGCAAGAAGGTGAACAAGTCCACCCGCAAGCTCGCTCTGCGCCGCGTGCTCGGTGACATCATCTCTGCCGGTAAGGTCTGCACCGTTCCTTCCTTCAGCATCGAGGACGGCAAGACCAAGAGCTTCATCGCCGCTGTGGCAGAGATTGCCGCCGGTAAGAAGATTCTCATCATTGCCGACTCTTTCGACGAGAAGACCAAGCTCGCCGGCCGCAACGTGCAGGAAGTCCTGCTCATGAGCGCCGCCGAGGTGAACGTGGAGCAGCTGCTGCACGCCAACAAGGTGGTCATCGTTGAGTCCGCCCTCGAAACCATCGCCAACCGCACCAAGTAATCATGAACGACATTTACGACGTAATCAAGAAGCCCCGCGTGTCCGAAAAGGCCGCCGTGCTGCACGAGACCACGGGTGAGCTTGTGCTTGAAGTGGCGGTAAAGGCCACCAAGCTTGAAATCAAGCAGGCTGTGGAGAAATGCCTCGGTAAGAAGGTAGCCGCAGTTCGCACTGCTAACTATGACGGTAAAGTGCGCCGCAAGCGCACCAAGGACGCCGGCGCTGCTCCGGCCTGGAAGAAGGCATACGTGCGTCTCGCCGCCGGTGAGAGCCTCGACCTCGTCTAATCTGAGAACCCATAACGACAATAGAAGTAAGCTATCATGTCCCTCAAGTCATTCAAGCCTACAACTCCGTCCAACCGCTACAAGGTTCTGCCCGCGTTTGACGAGATCACCAAGAGCAAGCCCGAGAAGTCCCTGCTTGAGCCCATTCGCAAGAGTGGTGGCCGCAACAACAACGGCCGCATCACCACCCGCCACATCGGTGGCGGTCACAAGAAGCACTACCGCCTGGTAGACTTCCGCCGTACCCGTACCGAGGCCGCTACCGTGCTGGCCATCGAGTATGATCCGAACCGTACCTGCCGCATCGCCCTGGTGCAGTACCCCGATGGTGCCAAGAGCTACATCATCGCTCCCGTGGGTCTGACCGTCGGTATGACCGTGCAGGCCGGCGAGAACGTTGCCCCGAAGGTTGGCAACGCCATGCCCCTGAAGAACGTACCCCTGGGTACCGCCATTCACAACATCGAGGTGCGCCCCGGCACCGGCGGCAAGATTGCCCGCTCTGCCGGTCAGCAGGCTGTGCTTTCCAACCGCGACGGCGACTACGCCCTGGTTAAGATGCCCTCCGGCGAGGTTCGCAAGTTCCGCGTGGAGTGCTACTGCACCATCGGTCAGGTGGGCAACACCCAGCACATGAACGAGTCCTCCGGTAAGGCCGGCCGTACCCGTTGGATGGGCATCCGCCCGACCGTGCGTGGTATGTGTATGAACCCCGTCGACCACCCCAACGGTGGTGGTGAGGGTAAGTCCAAGTCCGGTGGTGGTCGTCAGCACCTGAAGTCCCCCTGGGGTCATGTCAAGGGCCAGAAGACCCGCCGTCTTCGCAAGCCCAGCGACGTATTCATCGTACAGCGCCGCAAGAGCAAGTAATTTTTAACCTTCAATATCACTTAGAACAATGGGACGTTCCCTCAAAAAAGGACCCTTCGTAAGCCAGCCTCTTCTCGACAAGGTTGACGCCCAGCTTCAGAGCGGGGATCGCAAGCCGATTAAGACCTGGAGCCGCGCCTCTATGGTAATTCCGGATTTCGTTGGCCTCACTTTCCTCGTACACGCCGGTAAGAGCTTTACCACCGTGTATGTAACGGAAAACATGGTCGGCCACAAGCTCGGTGAGTTTGCCCCCACGCGCATTTTCAAGGCGCACGGCGGTATCGGCAAGAAGTAATAAGTAACCCGCACTCTGCCACATGCTCGCACCTCGTCTCAACTCCGTTCTGCTTATCACCGCCCTTTGCGGCGTGGGTATGGCTGCCGGTGCAGGCGAGGGGAGCAGTGGTACTGCGGACCACAAGATCGCACAACTCGAACGCCAGGTCGCCACGCTTCGTGAAAGCTACGCCCTCTCCAGGGCAGATGCCGATGAAGCCCGCCGACAGCTCCGCGAAATCCGCGACAGGCTGGAGGCCCTCGGTGGCGCCGCTCTGGGCAGTGGTGAGGAGCGCCTGATTGACACAGTGGCACAGCTCGAAGCAGCCAATGCTGAGCTCGATACCCTGCGGCAGTCCGCCCTCATGCTCTCCGCCGCCGTCACCGCCTACACTCGCGGTGCTCTGGTGGAGGACGCCGCCGCCCGACAGGCGCTGGAGGCCGCCCTGCGCGAGCTTGATGTAGCCCTCGGGCTGCGCCAGGCACCGCAAAGCGACCTCACCGGTACCCTGACCGATGCCCGCGTGCTGAGCATAGACTCGGAGAGCGGCCTTATCGTCATCAATGCCGGTCGTGAGAGCAAGGTAGAAGTGGGTATGCCCATGCAGGTAACCCGCGGTGACCAGGTAATCGCACGTGCAATCGTGACCGATGTTCGCAAGAAGGTGGCCGGTCTGCTGGTTCAGCGCCAGCTCAACCCCTCCCTCTCCGTGACAGTCGGTGACAGTGTGTCCGTAACAAATAATGATTAATCTTCAACAAATACCATTACAATGGAAGTTAAAGCAGTATACAAGAACGCTCGCATCTCTGCGAAGAAGATGCGCGATGTAGCCGCCGCCGTTCAGGGTATGTCTGTCTCTCAGGCTACCGACGTGCTCAGCTACACTCCCAAGAAGGGCGCCTACCTCCTCAACAAGACGCTCAAGGCCGCTGTGGCCAATGCCGAGAACAACAACGGCCTCTCCGCCGATGAGCTCGTGCTCAAGAGCGTCATGGTCGACGAAGGTCCTACCTTCCGCCGTACGATGGCTCGTGCCCGCGGTTCCGCCAACATGATCCGCAAGCGCACCTCCCACATCACCGTCATCCTCGCCAACGCCGAGGCATAACCACAACACAAGCACACATATAACACTATGGGACAGAAAGTAAATCCTATCGGCTTCCGTCTGGCCGTTACTAAAGACTGGCGCTCCAAGTGGTATGCTACCGGCAAGGACTACGCCACCAAGCTCCACGAGGACCTCAAAATTCGCAAGTTCATCAAGGACTTCACCGCTAAGCTCAACAGCGACCTCAAGGGCTCCACGCCCGCTATCTCCCGCATCATCATCGAGCGCGCCTGGAACAGCGTTCGCGTGACCATCGCTACCGCTCGCCCCGGTCTCGTTATCGGGCCCAAGGGCAAGAATATCGAGGACATGACCGCCGCTCTCAGCAAGCTTTGCGCTGGTGCTCAGGTTAAGCTCGACATCATGGAGATTCGTCAGCCTGAGCTCGACGCCCAGCTTGTGGCCGAGAACATCGCCACTCAGCTCGAGCGCCGTGTTTCCTTCCGTCGCGCTATGAAGCGTGCCGTGCAGGTTGCCATGGACTTCGGTGCAGAGGGTATCCGCGTACGTTGCGCCGGCCGTCTGGGTGGTGCCGACATCGCCCGTGCCGAGCAGTACCGCGAAGGTAAAGTGCCGCTTCAGACCCTGCGTGCCCCCATCGACTACGGCTTTGCCGAGGCTCGCACCCTGTACGGTATCATCGGTATTAAGTGCTGGATCAACAAGCGCCCGGAAGTCGCCGGCTCCGCTCCCTCCGGCCGCCCCAACCGCCCGGCTCGCCCCCGTCGCGACCGTGGTGACCGCCGCGATGCTTAATCCC
>JAUNRE010000045.1 GCA_030535795.1 Akkermansia sp. | reverse complement strand
GGGCTCACGCCCTACGCCGTGGCAGGCTGTCGGCCTCGTCGCCGACGCTGACGCGCCGACTCCTCGGGCTCTCATTTATTTATTATCCCATCCCCAGGGCCTAGGGCTTCGAGTCTCACTGCGTTCGCTTTCTACGCCCACACAGGGCGCTCGCTCACACTCGCTTGCCCTGGGCTATTGTACTTTCGCCCCGCCTAGCGGGGCTTATGAATTCCGCGCCTGACGGCGCAAGGGGGCTGAGCTTAGCTGTGGTCACAAGCGGTTGTCATAGCTACGCATCCTTCGCGGGCAAAAGCCCGCCGAATTGGAAAGCCCCGCAGGGCGGGGCGTCAGCACATAGGCAGGGGTGAGCGAGCGACAGCTCGCGTAACCCCTGTTACAGGAATAAGTAGAAATGGAGCCCCGGGAATACGGCGGCGACAGCCTTTCCCGGACTGACGGTTGCATGCAAGCAAATCCAAAAGCCACCGCTATTGTTAGTCAGGCTGTCGTCCCGACCTGCGGGGCTTTTGAATTCCGCGCCTACGGGAGTGTTAATGGCTCGTTTTTTAGTTCGGCTTACGCCTCACGGAGAAGAACACGCCCGTTGTGCGTGTTGAGGGGAGCTCTGGGGCGCGTCACCTCTTATCGATGGCATCGTCGAGCATATTGAACAGAGCGCTCGGGCACACCGGCACCAGCCCGAGAAGCCACACCAGAGCAAACAACACAAACTGCCCCGCCAGCGAAGCCAGCAACAGCATACCGCAAAGCGGCACCCCCAGCTCAGCCAGCACCCACTCGCCCATGAGGGGGCGCAACAGATACAACACCGTATAAAGAAAGAGCGGCACCACCACCAGCACAACAGATACAAGCCTGAGCGCCAGCCTTGCGGAGTGTTCTTCCCTGTGTTTGCGGCTGAACAGAACGGCCAACAGCGCCGGCACTGCCCCGGCATACAGCCAGAGCTCGTTGAACAGCACCTGCATGACCAGCTGAAACCAGAAAACAGCCACACCGTATTCCGCCCCCACACCCAACAGGCGGCTCAGCCACACCACACCGCCCAACACCAGGGCATTCGCAACAAGAGATTTGAACATGGGATTCTTCTATGATACGGAAATAGCTCAACGGAAGCGCTCCTGAGCCCACTCGGGCATGCGCTCGATGTAGTGGCGGAGCACCGGTTGCTCGAACAATCGGCTAAACTCCGCATCGGGCAATAGGTAGGCATCGTAGATGTTGTAGCTTTCCCCCTCCTTGCTGGCGGGGTTGATACTCCAGATACACAGCTCGCAGAGCTTTTTGCCCTCGGCATCATAAAACACCAGGTTATCCGCAGGCCCAAAGGAGGGGGGCGGAACAAAAATTTCGGTCGGGCTGGGGATGATATCACCGTTTTCATCCAGCGTGTACACCTCCGAACAATCCGGTGCAATCGCCTTGCGGTTGGGTGCAGTGGGCGGCTTTACCTGCGCCAGCTGCGATTTGAGGGCATCGAAATCCGCACCCTCCACACTGACGGGCGGCACCTGTTTTTCATTGCACCAGCAGTCCCCCGCACCGCAGTCGGCATGCAGCAGCTCAGCCCGCACCGCTTTATCCAACGCAGCGAGGAAGCCGGCACACTCCTGCCGCAACCTGCTCACATGCGAGTGGTAAAGATGCTCACGATACGCCGCATTGCTGCGCGCCACCTCCGCCGCATTTCTTGCCACACGCTCCGCCTTTTCCTGCTCCGGATTATCGCAACCGACAGCCAGGAGCAACAGACTAATGCCGATGATTGATTTTCCTGTGAAGCTCATCATTCCATTTCTTAGCTTTGAGAGTTGAGGGTAAATTCAGCAAGCGCCGGTAGACATCATCGGGCAGCATCATATCCGGGCGGGAACTATCGGTTGTCTTGTCCCACTCTTTGACTCGGGAGGCAGGCACAACACTCGAATTGCTCAGGGTACACACATACTCCCCGCGGGCATCATACAGATTCAGCGCCATATCCACCCCGCCGCAGCAACCCATATCGGGCGAGACGACAACCGGCTGCGGGGTCTTGTCCGGCATTTTGAAAGGCGGGGGTTCGGTCATGAAAAGCGCCTGAGGCAATGCCGGCATGGGCTGCACCTGTCCCCACAGGGCGACCAACTCATCAAACTCGCTTTTGCTGAGCTTCAGCGGCTTCGGTAAAAGGTGCGCCGCGCTGTTATCACACTCCTCAGACCATTCCCACTGCGCGCGCACGGCTCGTTGCAATTTTTCCTTCAGCTCAGGTGCCCTGCGCTGCAAAAACCATTGATGAATGTGGTAGCGATGCCGGCATTGCTCCATGTGCTTGCGCACGTGGGCTTCCTGCAGGTGGCGCAGTTGCTGCTGCGCCCGGCACCCGGCCAGCCCAGCCACAGCCAACATGGCGGCAATCCCTTTCAATACCATGTGTTTCATGCGCGGCGCATCGTAGCATACAACTCTCACACTGTCAACATTAATTCATTTTTTTAACTAAATGCCACTTTCACTCATAAAAGTCTCATTATCAGTCAACACACATCGGGGCTACCCGTGAGTAGCCCCGATGTGACTGAATAGACAAGCGGATGCGGCATCACCAGCCACCGCCGAGCGCGGTGCACAGGCGTGCGAGGGTCATGCGAATTTGCTGACGCGTAGAGATGAGATTGAGCTCCGCAGAAAGCCAGGCGCGCTCTGCCGACGCGACATTGAGGAAATCGCTCTCGCCGGAATTGAAACGGCGCAGGGAAAGCTCCGCAGCCTCCTTGTTAGCAGCTGCGGCGGCCTGATACTGCGGCAGCTGGTTCGTGAGGCGGGCGTAGGCAATGAGACAATCCTCCACCTCGGCAAAGGCGGCCAGCACCGTCTTGCGGTAGGCCTGAGCAGAGGCATCGCGCTCCAACTCAGCAATGTTCACATTCTCCGTCAGCTTGGTGCGGTTGAAAATCGTCTGGCTGGCATTGGCAGCCAGGCTCCAGGCGGAATTGCTGAAGAAGTGAGCAAAATCGCTGCCCGAGGAACCGCTCACCCTACCGGTGAGGCTGATGGAAGGGAAGAGAGCCGCCACACGCACACCGATGTTGGCCGTGGAGCGGTGCAGTTCCTTCTCAGCGCGAATGACATCCGGGCGGCGGCGCAGGAGCTCAGAAGGCAGCCCTGTGGGCACGCGGGGAATCTTGTTGTACGTACGAGCTGAAGGCATGCTGAGATTGATGTTATTGACCGTTGTGCCCAGCAGCGTAGCGAGCGTGTTCTCGCAGCTCTTGATGTTGGCCTCGTAGGTGGGAATCTGCGCACGGGTGGAGGCAATGGTGGAGCGAGCCTCAGCCAGCTCCAGATTTGCCACCATACCGACAGCCTCCTTCTTTTTGACCACATTGTAAGTGCGCTCCTGGTAAGCCAGCTGTTCGCGGGCGATGCGCAGGCTCTCCTTGGCGGAAATCCACTCGAAGTAAGTGGTAGCGATGCTCGAAGCGAGGGCTGTGCGGGTGGCATTGGCCGCGGCCTCAGCCGAGCCGACTGCGGCATAGGCGGCTTCCACCTCACGACGCGTGCCGCCCCAGATATCGGGGGTCCAGGAGGCGGAGAGAGCACCGCTCCAGCCGCCGTGGGAAGTACTGGTGCTGAAGGTGCCGGAATTGGTACCGCCGAAGGAGCCGGAGACAGAGGGGAAGAGATTGGAGCGCATGGAGCGCAACGAGGCCTCCGATTTGGCGATGGACAGTGCCGCACTAATCATATCGGGGCTGCTGAGGAAGCCGCGGTTGATGAGGCCGGTGAGCTGAGCATCGCCGAAGCTCTGCCACCACTTAGAGAGGTCGGCCTTGGAGCTGGAGGGCGGCAGAGCATTCTGCCAGGTAACGGGCAGCCCCTGGTCGGGGGCACCGCCGAAGTTCGGCCCCAGCTGGCAGGCGCTCAGCAGTACAGCGGCAAGGATAACAGGCGTAAAACGAATCTTCATGTTGTGTGTCGAAATGTGTAAGAGTTATTCGTGACGCAGAGCGTCGATGGGGTCGAGCTTGGAGCCTTTCCAGGCGGGATACCAGCCGAACACGATACCAATGACGGCAGCAACCGATACCGAGAGCACCATGGCCGATACCGATGAAGCGACGGGCCAGCCCATCTTCGCGCTCACGATACCCGAGGCAATGCGCCCCACCACAATACCGATGATACCGCCGATGGTGCAAAGCAGCACAGCCTCCAGCAGGAACTGCCACATGATGTCGCGCGGGCGGGCACCCACAGCCATGCGCAGGCCGATTTCACGCGTGCGCTCCGTTACCGATACCATCATGATGTTCATGATACCCACGCCACCTACCACCAGCGAAATCATCGCGACGGAGATGAGCAGGCTGCTGATGGTGTCGGTCGTCTCGGTCATCATCTTAACGAACTGGGAGCGGTCGCGCAGGTTGAAGTCATCGAGCACGCCGGGCTCAAGCTCGTGGCAGCGGCGCAGCACCGGGGTCATGGCATCCATGGCCGCCTCGGGCGTCTTGCCGTCCATAATCTGCACGGCAATGCTATCCACCGTACGGGTACGCAGCGGGTGAGGAGCATTGGTATAGGGTTGCAGGTCGCAGCCGGGGTAAAAGCTCACGCTGGTGGTGGAGAAAGTGTCGGTGGAAGACACCTTAGCGCTGTTAGCGGCGCCGCCCTTGGAGATAGTGGCCGAGCCGCTGGAGCCCATGAGGCGAGCACGGATGCTCGACCAGGGCAGCATGATGCAGTCATCCTGGTCCATACCGCGGCCGTCGGCGCCCTTTGTTTCGAGCACACCGACTACGGTGAACACCACGTCTTTAATGCGGATATCCTGCCCGATGGGATCAACATCGGCATATAGCTCCTTGGCGATGGTATTGCCGATGATGCAAACACGGCTGGCTTCATCCACCTGCCTTTTCGTGAACGCACGGCCTCGCGCAATCTTCCAGCCTTCGATGGAAAGATAGTGCTCGTTGCCGCCCATGATGGACTGAGGGCTCCAGTTCTGGTTGCCCACAATGACCTGCCCGCTGGCACGCACCACAGGCGAGGCGCATTTCACGAACTCAGCGCATTCCTTCATGAGGGCATCGGCATCCGTCGCAAAGAGCGAGGCACGCCCACCCTGCCCGGTGTTCACGCCGGCAGTGCTGACAGAGGCACCCGAAACTGTGATAACGTTGGTACCCATGGAGGAGAACTTATCGGCCACCTGCTTCTTGGAGCCTTCACCAATCTCCATAATAGCCACTACAGCGGCGATACCAATCACGATACCCAGCACCGTGAGCGCGGCACGCATGGGGTTGCGCACCAGGGCTCGGCAACAGGTTATGAGGAGGGTTCCTATCTTCATTTCTTCAGTGTGGCGGAAAGTTCATCGGAAACGCCTTCGAGGATGAGGCCGTCGCTCATGTTGATGGCGCGGTCGGTAAAGGCGGCAGTTTTGGGGTCGTGCGTCACTATAATGACAGTGATACCCTGCTTGCGATTCAGGTCGCGGAACATGTTCATGACCTCCACCGAAGTGGTGGAATCGAGGTTACCGGTGGGCTCGTCGGCCAGCAGGATGCCGGGACTGTTAATGAGCGAGCGGGCAATGGCAACGCGTTGCTGCTGACCGCCGGAAAGCTGAGCCGGCGTGTGGTGCATGCGCTCCTTGAGCCCCACCAGCTCGATGAGTTCGAGCGCGCGGGCGCGAATCTCAGCCGTGCTCTTAGCCGGGTGGTAGTAGTAGGCAGGCATCATCACATTTTCCAGCGCCGAGGTACGGGCCAGCAGGTTGAAGTTCTGGAACACGAAGCCAATGCGCTTGTTGCGCAGCAGAGCACGCTCGTTGGCATTCAGCCCGGCCACGTTGTGCCCGTCTATCCAGAACTCACCGCTCGTCGGGTGATCCAGACAGCCCAATATGTTCATGAGCGTGGATTTACCGGAGCCCGAGGCACCCGTGAGCGACACAAACTCGCCGTCCTCAATGCGCAGGGAAATCCCCTTGAGCACCGGCAAATCAATCTCGCCGAGGTGGTATACCTTGGTAATGTTTTTCAGCTCAATCATGGTCTGAAAACGGTTACGGGTTACAATAGCTTACATGGGCGGGCCACCGCGACGCTCCACGGTATTCTGGCCGGGCTTGGGCGCCACGCCGCCCGCACCGCGCTGGCGGCGCTTGGGGCCGTTCATCCCGAAGAGCCCCCCCTGCTTGCCACCCTTACCGGCAGCCACAGCCGACACGGAGCGCAGGCCGGTCACCAGCTTATCGCCCTCCTCGAGACTGAAGCCCGGCAGCGGGGTCACGATGCTGCGGGTGCCATCACTCTCCCCGCGCATGACCTCCACCGGTGCCACTTTGTCCCCCTTCTGCACCCAGACAACGGCGCGCTCGCCATCGGCAGGCTGCTCATCGGCCACAGGCTTATCGCCGGCCGGGGCATCAGCGGCATCGTCCTCACCGGGCAGAGGCAAGGCAGGAGGCGGCTCAGGGCGGGCGCCCTTGCGGGCGGAGGGGTCAATCAGTTCGCGCGAGGGGCGGAACTCGAAAGCGACATCGGGCACCATGAGGCAATCCTTCACCTCCTTTACAATGAAGTTAGCGTTGGCGCTCATGTAAGGCAGCAGCTTGCGATCCGGGTTTTCAATGTCCACCTCCACAATGTAAGTCACCACGTTGGAGGACATGGTAGCATTCGGGCGAATCTTGTTCACCACACCGGTAAAGCTTTCATTGGGCAGAGCATCCACCGTGTAGCGCACCTCCTGCCCGGCATGTACCTTGGCAATATCGGCCTCGTTCACACTGGCCCAAATCTGCATCTTACGCAGGTCGCGAGCCACCAGGAACAGCGTGGTGGCACTCATGTTACTCACCACGGTCTGCCCCACATTCACCTGGCGCACCACGATGGTGCCATCCACCGGCGTCGTAATGCGGGTGTAGTCGCGGTTGCGCAGTTCGCTCTCCAGCATGGCGTTGGCGCTCTGAAGCTGAGCCTCGGCATTGGCCAGCTGCGCCTGGGCGCTCTCCAGCGAGGCAGCGGCATTCTCTGCCTGCGTGAGGTACTGGTCGTAGTCCATCTGCGAGAGAGCATCGCCCACACCGAGCTTTTTGGCGCGATCCAGGTCGCGGTCGGCCTTCTTTTTATTCACCTCGGCCTGGGAGATGTTGGCCTTTGCGGTAAGAATCTGAGCCTTGGCCTGAGCCACACTGGCCTCGGCGCGCTTAATATCGAGCTCCACGATGGTGTCATCGATACGGGCGAGCAACTGCCCGGCCTTCACCTCGCTGCCGTAGTCCACACGCTTGCCGGCCAAATCCACACCAAACTCCTTAATCTCGCCCGTCACCTGGGCACCGACATCCACCAGCTCCTGCGGCTCAAGTGTGCCGGTAGCCTGTACCTTATTCACAAAATGATCGCGCACAACATCCGCCGTGCGAAACGCCATCGTTTCGCCGACAGTGGATTCCGACAGATAGTACCAGGCTGCCGCTCCGCCTCCGCCGAGCACGGCAACCCCCAATCCCCATTTAACTATCGCATTCATGCTGTAAATCTTACTCCTTCCCGTCTTATTGTCAAGTTACTTTTAACTCTAACAGCCCAATACCCATGGTCTGCCACAGCAAAGAACGTGTTGAAGAGGTAAATTCTACACACAAAAAACAGATTAAATTGTCATTTTTTAACTATTCTTTCTTCTGCTCTGCTTCCAGTATAGCCAACACGATTGCAAGGTGGGGAGATGGGGTGCGGCGGTTGCGCAGAGCGCGGCGCACATAATCCGCGAGGGTAAGCCCCTGCGGGTCTCGGTAAGCGAGGTCGAGTCCGGCAGCCATAAGCAGGCGCAGGTGTTCGGGTGCCAGGTTGGGGTGATTGGATTTTGCGAGGGCGGCCATGGCAGCGTTCTGCCCGGCCGGATTCAGAGCATTCGCGTCCGCCCCCTGCTGAAAAGCATAGGAAATGATATCCGCCTTCGTGCCTGTATAGAGAAGAGCACGGAACAAAAGCTGCTGCGCCATAGCGGATGTGAATTCGCACCCATGCTGCCGGAGTAAAGCCAGCGTCTCCCGGCGCCCGTTCAACGCTACGGATACCAGGTCTGCCTCGCTCAGCGAGGCCGGCTCCACCCCCTGCTCCAGAAGCAGGGCTACAAGCTGCGACTCCCGGCTATTCTGCACCACATAGGCAAACGTACTTTGCAGCAGAGCCCGCACATAAGCCTGCTCTGCCGGCGGCGCCGTTTCCAGCAAAGCACGCACGGCGGCCGTGTGGCAGCCCTGCAGCGCATGCCACAAAGCCGTGTGCCCCTGCGCATCGCGCGCGCCCCAAGGCACCCCGACTTCCATCAGCAACTTCACGGCCTCCGCCGTAGTGGCATTCATAAGAGAGGTACACCCATCCCGCCCACGCTGCAGGGGATTCGCCCCGGCAGCCAGCAAGCGGGGAAAATCCGCCGATGCAGCTTTCTGAAACAGCGGACGCGTAAAGAGTTCGTTATTAGCATTCGGAGTCTGCGGCATTTTTTCCGCCAAACGAGGGTCGGCACCGAAATCCAGCAGCACGCTTATCTGTTCTTCCCAACAGCGCCAGCATTGCAACGGCACTCGCCCATCCATATTCGGAAGATTCGGGTTTGCGCCGCCCTCCATCAGCGCCCGCGCCGTGCCCGGACTGTCCCCATAGTGACACTCTCCACCATAAATGGCGCGGTACAGATACGTCCATCCTTCATGCGATGGATCAAAAGTTCCGGCACAGTATCCATTCGGGTCAGCTCCGCAGTCCAGCGCCATCTTTACCCACACCGGCTCACCGGAATCCACCGCGCGTTCCATCATATCAGCAGCCTGCGCAGCCGTGGGAGGGGTGCCGAGTTTCATCGCGAAATACGGTTCGTACACAGCGCGGCTCCATTCCTCGACCTGCTCCGCCCCCTCCGGCCTGGCTCCGGCCTGCACCAGCGCATACACCATATCCGGCTGCGCCGCGTGCCACCCACCACTCAGCAACAACTCCAGCACGCTTTGCTTACCCGCACGGGCATTCGGATTAGCGCCTGCTGCCAAAGCTGCCTGCACGCCGGAAAAGTCCCGCTGCTCCACAGCCCGCAGCAAAGCAGCATCCGCTGACTCCGCTCCGCTCACTGCCGGTGCCACACATACCATGGCGCACACTATACCCAAAATCGCTTTCATACACTAAATAGTACGCAACGGCACCGCAACTTCTTTCAACATTCGCATTTTTTACCCCCAAAAAACGAGCCACCGCCCCCCGGCACTCCGTAGAGCGACTCGGTCAGTTGACAACGCTCTTCGTTATCCTGCTTTTTTCCTCATTGCGCTTGGTATCCCGGCAATGAACAGCACAGCAGTCAACACGAAAGAATCATGATGACAATATGAGGAGCGAAGCTATGATTTTTTGCTGAGCTGCGAGCTGATACCGCTGAAGAGCGAGCCCACGCCGCCGACAGCCGAGCCAATACCCTGCACCAGACTCTGCCGAGCCTGCTGGCGCGTCTGCCACGCATTGAGCTCCCCTTGGCGGCGGACATCGACCGCTTGCCCCAGTGCTGCGTTGGCATTGGCCGTAATTTCATCCTGAAGCCTGGTAGCGAGATCACGCTCGCGCACGGCAACGGAGCCTTCGGCCACCAGATTCGAGGCTGAAGCATCGGCACGGGCGGAGCTCAGGCGAGCCTCGGCATTGCGAGCGGCCCGGCGTTGATTCTCGGCGGCAGTGTTTTCGATGGCAGCGGCCTGTTGATTGGCAAGCTGCTGCTGAGCAGACGCCGTCTTTTTGAGGGCTCGGCTCTGCTGAACGGAAGCCGCAGCCTGAAAAAGCTGCGGTATGGCTGTAGCGGCTATTGTAGTAAATCCCATAACGACGCCAGCTTACACATCTGCAACAGCCGCGGCAAGTATAAAAAGAGGGTGCGCAGGACGGGTGCAGCCCTACGCCGGGTTATTCTTCTACCTCCTCCACATCCGTCTCATCCGTTTCCGGGAAGGTAGGCAACGGGCGAGTCGTATACAGGGTAAGAAGGCGTTCGCGCAATGCGGTCGGCAATTCATCGGGTATGAAGAGTTCGAGCTCTTCCCGGGGCGTGCGCGTGTAAAAAGGTGCATGGTGCTTGGTAAGCATCTCCAGAATGCGCACCAGCTCATCTGCTCCGCATTTGCCGGTGCTGATACGCTGCAACAGGGCGTGGGTGACATTGAGGCCATTTTCCTCCATGCCATGCAGCGAAGCCCCCATTTCGAGCATATAAGCCAGCGAATCCGCATTCCACACAGCCGTATTCACCACCTCGGCCGTCATGCGGCCGCCATGGTTCACCAGCTCGCGCAGCAGGTTAGTGTCGAAACGCGCGGCATGTTTCATCGATTCGGCGGTAGGCATCGCATTATGCCGCAGCAACAAGCGCACCACCTCAAAATGCGCCGACTGCATATCGGAGCCAATGGCATAGTCCATAGCCGTCTTGAACGCAGCATCCATGTAATGCACGTCGGCACCGGCTTTGAGCAGATATTCCGCCACCTTCACGTTGCCCGCCTCTGCCGCTGCCTGCAACGGCGAGGTGTCGCCATTCTCTCCCTGTATAGGGGCACCGGCTTTCACAAAGGCACGCAGACAGCTCACGGGCAATTTGTTGTCGGAGCCGCCGGCCTCTATCAGCCGCACACAGTAGGGAAAATCCCCTATTTCCTCATCGCGGTTAATCAGCTTAGCATAGTGCCTCAATATCTCTACCGAATCATCGCTCTCATTCGCCGGTGTTTCATTGACAATACCATAGCTCAGCAGACGCGACATGGCCTCCTCCATGCTCAAAGCAGGTGCTTCTTTGCCGGAGGCGCTCAGAGTGGCTAATAACCAAGCTGCCGGGAGTACGAGGCGTTTCATCCTTCCTTTCTGACTATCACGTTCGGAGGGTATTATAGACACCCTCCCGAACTATGACAAGTTAAAAGTAAGGAATACTTAAACAAATTGCGACTTACCCCCACCGGATGAACTACCCGAAAGCATTATTTTTTCGGGCGGCGGCGGTGGCGCATCTTACTGCGGTTGATACAGGTTTGCGGATTTGCGAATGCGCCCCTCATCATCCGCTTGCGCTTTTCCTTCTGGTCAGCGGTCAGATTGAGGTCGGCATCCACGGAAGCGTATGCGACTTCCGCCGCAGCATACACATCCTCCGGCGTTTCGAGCCCACGCATGAGGATGCGGTACTTGAGCTCCAAAAGCTGCTGACGGTTAAGCGGCACAGCCTTGGCCAGAGCAGCCTCCACAATTTCCAAAGCGGCGGCATCGGTAGGAGCCAAAGCTTCAGCCACGATGCAGTCTCGCAATGCTTTATCGGCAGCTGCAGCCGCGCGGATTCCGCTGAGATCCTGCGTATCAATCGCCATAATCTCCTCCTGCAACGGCTTATTGAGGTCATGCAAATCACGGGGAATGCATTTCCAGGCATCTACCAAAGCCAGGAGCTTATCCTCGCCCTGTGCCGTTTCTGCGCGGCGCAACAACGCCGCGGCCTGCATGCCCGGCCGGAGTATCTCGCGCACGGTATCGGGGTTGCGCTCGAAGCCGGCCAGGATAGCCAGGGGACGCCCTTTATCATCCAACACCAGCACCGTCGGGAAGGCATCCACCTTATAGCGGGCACAAAGCTCTTGATTCTGCTCACGCAGGCGGGCATCGAACGCCGGATTATTGGGCATATCGACCTCCAGCAGCACAAAGTTCTCCGCCGCCCAGGCAGCGAACTCCGGTTGCTCCAGCACCTCCTTTTTCAGCAGAATGCAGAAGTGGCACCAATCCGACCCGGTGAAATCGGCCAATACGGGCTTACCCTGCTGACGGGCGGAGGCAAGAGCCGCCTCATAATCGGTGCCCCACTCCGCAGCGGATGCCGCAGACACCAGTGCCGCGACCATAGGCAGGATTATCCTTGGCTGAAGTCGCATAAGCGATTGTGTTAGTAGTTCAGCTCACCACTGAGCACGCGGCGTTCAAACTCCTTGATATCCACCACCTCACCCGTACGGCGGGCATGCTCCACGGCGAAGGCAATCACATGCGAATGGGCACTTGCCTGGATGGGGGTAGTCATGAGAGTAGCATCGCCCACCACGCGCATATCGTTGTACAGGTTGCTCACCAGCCCCCAGTCACCGCCGCCGTGCCCGGCATAGCCTCCGGATGCTTCCTCCACCTCAACTTTACGCACCTTCTTGGTGAAATGCTCGGTCACGGTAATCTCACCGGGGCCGTTTTCCTTATAGAACGCACCGGCGCGAAGCTTGGCCTTGGTGCCGTAAATCTCGATGTGACGCCCCTCCTCGAACGCCGTCATGGTAAATGTACCGGTAATCCCCCCCAGATAACGCAGAATGGCTACCAGGTGATCCGGCTGATCGTTGTCCTCACACTGGAACGCGTCGCGCCCCCAGGGGGAGGTACGCAGCCACTCGGTAATCTGCTCAGGGGTGGCTTCATCCACGCCGTCCATCACCATGCGCAGCCAGCGGCGGCAGGAGTCATCCGTAATATACTTGCGGGCATCCCACGGGTCCTCGCCGATAGGAGTAGTCCAATCGACACAGCGCTCCGGGCGCGGGGCCGTAAGCGTTTCCTTGCGGAAGAAAGAGAGTTCGCCGAAAGAGGACACCTGCTCGCAGGGGCGGTCGAGCAGCCAGTAGAGGATATCCATATCATGGCAACACTTAGCCACAATCATGGGGGTGGACTTGGTGCTGTTGCCCCAATGGCCACGCACGAAGGAATGCCCGAAGTGCCAGGCACCCACACCCTCGTTGGCGTTGAAGGTCATAATCTGCCCCAACTCGCCGCTGCGAATGATATTGCGGATGGTGTTGTAGAAAGGCGTGTAGCGCAGCACATGGCAAATAGCCACGCGGCGCCCGAGTTTTTCGGCCAAGTCGCGCAGCTCCAAAGCCTCACGCAACGTCTTGGCAATGGGTTTTTCCAGCAGCAGGTCGTAGCCCAGCTCCAGCGCACGCTTGGCAGGCTCAAAGTGGTAATCGTCCTGCGTGCCAATAATAGCGACATCAGCCAGCTTCGGCTGCGAAAGCAACTCATCAGCGTTGGCAAAAAGCTGCACGGAATCGCGCTCCGCCTCAGGGGCAAAGTCGCGCACTTGCTCCGCGCGCACACGCACAGGATCAGCCGCTGCCACAATCCGGAATTGCTCCGGGTACTCCATGGCGAGTTTCATGTATGTGCGAGTGCGAGAACCGCAACCAATGCCGGCAAGTGTCATTCTGCTCATATAATACTGATGTTTGAATACGTTGCGGGCACAGTATACACCCACTCCGTCTTTCTGGCAAGCTTTTTGCTTCTGCTGGCAAAGTTTGAGCTTGCATGCCGCTGCCCAAACAGGTAAGCTCAGCAGTGATATGAGTAAAGAAATTTCCCCCGAACAGGAGAAGCTGCAGGCCCAGCGCCAGCGCGCGCTCGATGCCGCTATGCTCCAGATTCAGAAAGACTTCGGCGAAACTGCCATCATGCGACTGGGCGATAAAAAGACCATGGAGGTGGAGGTCATCCCCACCGGCAATCTGCTCATCGACCGCGCCCTGGGTGCCGGCGGTGTACCGCGCGGCCGTATCGTGGAAATCTTCGGCCCGGAATCCTCCGGTAAAACTACGCTCACCCTTACCGTGATTGCCCAGGCACAGCGCGCCGGTGGCTTGGCTGCATTCATCGATGTGGAGCACGCTCTGGACCCCGCCTATGCCGCCAAACTTGGCGTGAACCTCGATGACCTGCTCGTCTCACAGCCCAACAGCGGTGAGGAAGCTCTGCAAATCTGCGAGGCTCTGGTGCGCTCCAACGCTATCGATGTCATCGTGGTAGACTCCGTTGCCGCCCTCGTCACCCGCCAGGAACTGGAGGGCGAAATCGGCGACAGCACCGTGGGTGCCCAGGCTCGCCTGATGAGCGCCGCCCTGCGCAAGCTCACCTCTCTCATCGCCAAGGCTCGCACCGTCTGCATCTTCACCAACCAGATTCGCGAGAAGATTGGTGTGATGTTCGGCAACCCCGAGACCACCCCCGGCGGCCGCGCCCTCAAGTTCTACGCCTCCGTCCGTTGCGACATCCGCCGCATCGGCCAGATTAAAGGCGCAGATGGCACCGTAGCCGGCAACCGCACCAAGCTCAAGGTCGTCAAAAACAAGGTGGCTCCGCCCTTCACCGAGTGCGAATTCGATATCATGTACAACGAGGGTATCTCCTCCGTTGGCTCACTCATCGACCTCGCGATGGAATACGATGTCATCCAGAAGCGCGGCTCCTGGTTCAGCTACAACGGCGGCCAGCTCGCACAGGGCCGCGATGCCGCCAAGGAGGCTCTCCGCTCCAACCCCGACCTCTACGCCGAAGTCGAGGAGAAGGTCAAGGCTAAGCTCGAAGAAAAGGGCAAGTAATACGCCTCCACCCGACACGCAACATATTGCTCAGAGCGGCTGCATCCACCATGCAGCCGCCTTTTTTGTGCTGATTTGTCGCCTATTTCCCGAATTTCGGGAAATAGGGGCTTATTACGCTTCAAAACTCCGTAGGGAGCCCTATCGGCGGGCAGTCTTGCAGAAACAACCTGTCATTGCCGGCACGGCGGGCGTACTGCAAGGCATCGCGCTTGTAGCAATCGCGGTGTAGCGGGTTCGCCCCATGAGCCAACAACAAGTGACCCACTTTCCACTGCCCGCTGCGAGCCGCCAGAATGAGCGGTGTGGCGCCGGAACGCGCCGGGGCATCCACCACGGCTCCGCGGTCAATCAGAATGGCTGCCACCTCATACAGTCCCTGGGTTGCGGCATGGTGCAGTGCGGTATAGCCGCGCTTGTCCACGATAGTCAGGTCAACCTTTCGAGCCCAGGCAGCATCATACAGCCGCGGAATGGGATTTCGCAGGGAGGCACCGCGGGGGGCTTCCCTCGGCGCAATGTAGTAGGCATGTATCTGCTCATCCGACATCGAACTATAGCAATTCCATTTGCGGTAGTAGCTAACCTCAAGCCAGGGGATAATGGATTTGCCATCCGAGACGTGAGGGATAGGGCTGACGGCATGGATATGGCGTATCACATTTTCAAGGCGATGGCGCAGAGCCAAAACAAGCGGCGTTTCGCCACTGTTGTCCGGCAGGTAAGCATCCGCCCCGGCAGCCAGCAGGGCGCGTGCGCTTTCCGCGTGCGCCTCCATGTGGTAGTGGCTGGTAAGCCCCTGCCGACAAAGCCAGTGGAAGGCACTGCGCCCCCACAGACAATCCACGGCATTCACATGAGCCCCGGCAGCCAGCAACACCGGGATAACCGCATGCGCCCCCGCTCGCGCAGACACCATCAGCGGGGTGAGGTTGTTCGGAAACGCCGCATTCACCGCGGCGCCCTCCGTGAGCAGCTTCTGCACCACATCAGCTTCGTTGTGGCAGATAGCCGCAAAGAGTTCTTCCTGTATCGTTGCTTCATTCATAACCCTTCAGGGTAGCATATTCCCCACCTCATAGCAAGCGCAATCCTGCCACAAAGCAAAAAAACATATCGCGGCACGCGAAAGATTACCTCTCCATGCAGGCTGTTTTATTCGACCGTTGCCTAAGTTATATCGTGTTACGCGTTGCGTCAAAACACCTCAGGCGGTGAGGGAGACCACCAGCTTGTGCAGGATATCGCGGTCATCCAGCTGGGTGGAGACAAGCTGACGGTCGGCCGTGGCACAGGCTTGCAGGTCGCGCCGTGCTTTTTTGAGAGAGAGCTTAGCGCAGGTGCGAGCAGCATTGAAAAGAGAATAGGCATTGGGAGTGCCGTCTTTTTTAAGCGGCAAAATCTTGCGGTCGGAAGGCAACAGCTTATTGAGCGCGCCCTCAAACGTGCGGTAGTTGTTAGCCTCGATGCCGAAAGCATCCATAAGCAGGCGGGCGCAGTAGCGATTGCGCACAGTGGGAACAATTGCCGCGCGCATAATGGTAACAGCCGCCTCACCATGCTCCAGCTGTTCGTTGATCAGGCGCACAGCCAGCCGACAATCGCTCTGCTCAATGGCACGAGAAATCTCGAAAATAACGCCATTGCGCGAAACGGCCACCATGAGGTCTACGTCCTGCAACGTCACACGACGCCGCTCCGGGCTCAGATACACGTCTATCTTGGCCAGCTCATTGGCAATTTGTCGCGTACTTTCATTCACGCGGTGCACAAATAAATCGAGCGCATCATTGTCAAACGAAAGCCCCAGCGGCTTGGCCATGCGTACGGTGAGAGCCGCCACCTCGCTTTCCCAGCCGGGTTTGGATATGTCGATTTTGCTGAACTCCTTTACCTGAGCCACATTGCCGAGCTTCTTGAAGAATGCGCGGCGTTTATCCATCTCAGCGCTGCTGAGCACAAAAAAGGTATCGGGCGGCATGTTGCCCAGCACCGCCAGCAGGTCTTCCATGGCCTCCTGCACCGCCTCGCTGCGTGCACCGGAAGGGGTGTCGGCCAGGAAGTTGACACCCTTCAGCCAAATTACCTTGCGCCCGCCGAACATGTTCATCATCTGCAAGCCGGAAATCGCGCGGCGAATCAGCTCCACCGCTTCATCAGCCGTAGCCGCAGCTCCGTCTATCGTCTCATCGCCCCAGCCATCACCACCGGCAGAGAGCTCCGCCGCGCACTTGGCCGCCGCGGTACTTGCTGCGCCCTCGTCGCTGCCGAAAAACACAAAACTGCTTGTCTCTGCCATAACTGCACAAAATTATGCCAGATGCGCTCAGGAAAGTCAAACGGTATGCGCGTCTACCTCAGAAAAACGTTGGTTCCGAACGCGATATTTCAGCCTATAAAACTACCCACCTTCTTAAGATATTCAAATACAAGAATGGTAGAAATATCTTCTTCGTGTACGCGTTGGAACAATTGGAGGCTTAGACCCATGATGATAGCTAAATTGATGTTTGTCTACATTTACAATCTACAATTGACAAAGTTCAAGTTTCGCAAGCTTTCGCTCGGATGTCTTAGCTACGCATACCCGTGCGGGCGACAGCCCGCCGAATTGGAAAGCCCCG
>JAUNRE010000139.1 GCA_030535795.1 Akkermansia sp. | reverse complement strand
CCTTGGGCTACTATACTTTCGCCCCGCGTTGCGGGGCTTTCCAATTCGGCGGGCTATCGCCCGCGGGGATGCGTAGCCAAGACAACCGCTTGTGCCCGCGGCTTAAAGCGCGTGCAGTAACTGCAGCTAAGCTCTGCTACCCATGCGCCTCCAGGCGCGGAATTCATCAGCCCGGCGACAGATGGTAGGCAGGTGGTGAACGAGCGAAGCGAGTGTAACCCCTGCTAACTGAGAAAAAAAGACGAGAGCCCCGTGGAACGGCGGCGACAGCCGATGGGAATGCGCGGTGGCTGAAAATGGTAGCTGCACTGCTGTCGGCCTCCTCAGCTTCGCTTCGTCGGGCTTTGATTTTCTTGTTTCATGCATCCCAGGGCAGCGCCACTGCGTGGCTTGCCCTGGGCTATTAGACTTTCGCCCCGCCTTGCGGGGCTTTCCAATTTGGCGCCTGCGGCGCGGGGCTGGAGGTTGTGAGCTCGCCTGTAGGCGAGCATGAAGAAGCTGCTGGCGCGGCTATGAAAAACGCCTGCGGCGTATGAAAAATGCCCCTCGCGGGGCGTGTTGTTGGCCAAGCAAAAATAAGTATCGGCTTTTTAGATTAGCGCAAAGCTTTGATTACAATTCTTTTGGAGATACGGCACCATCAAAAAAGGGATAGTTATTTTTTATGGCACTTGCCATGCTTATATTGCGTGCGTCAGCACGCCCAAACATTGACTTTGTAGATTGTAAATCACTATCATCGTGTGGCGCGAGTGAATCGGCAGACCAGGGCGTAGAGCAGGGCGAAGGAAGCGATGCGGGCAGCGAGGCTCCACCAGCCGGTGGGCGGTATCAGGGCGCCTATGCCCCAGGCGGCCGGCAGCAGGATGGCGCAGCGGCTGTACCAACCTGCAAAGGTGCGGGCATAGAAGCGAACGGGGCTGAGGCCGAGGGAGCGGTAGTGAATGACATTGAGCATGACGAGTTGCAGCAGAATCGACACGGCCGCCCAGACGGCCTGTGCCGCAATGCCCCAGCTGCTGCACACAAAATAGCTTACGACCACGAAGAGCACGCTGTTGAACGCCATGATGGCCACGCGCTGGCGCAGGGCATTGCGCGCCTGGCTGATCTGCCAGCCCAGAGCCTGCACCAGACTGAAGGTCTGCGGCACGATGAGCGCGATGGCAATCAGCCAGCTGAGCTGAGCCTGCTGCCCCAGCTTATCGCCCACCCAGAGCTCAAAAAATTGCCTGCCGTAAAAGAGCAGCACCAGCGCCACCGGCAGCAGGATAGCCAGCTGCACCCGCCCCAGGCGCGCCATGGCCTCCGTTTGCACAGCCGGGCTCGCCCCGCGCACCACCAAGCCCACCACGCGGGGCAGAAAGAGCTGGGCGAGGCAGCCGCCCAGCAGAAAGTAATTGGCATATATTTGCAAGCCACAGGTATACACGGCTGCGGCATCGGCCCCCAGAGTCATGGCCACCAGGTAATTGCCCGTGCCGGCATTGAGCATGTTGATGAGCTGGTTGAGCAGCATCCACCACGAAAAGGCAAACAGGCTGCGGCACAGAGTGGCATCCCACGCGCCGCGCAGACTCAGCCTCGCTTTGAGCCCCACGAAACAATAAAGCATGTTGAGCACGAGAGCCAGCACTCCCGTTGCGATATTGAAAGCCACCAGCCCCACGCTGCGCCAGCCCCACTCCAGCAGTAGCCAGGTGCCCACGGCATTCAGCACACCGGCCCCCAGAGCAATGAGCCCCGGCACGGCGAACTTCTGACGGCTGTCGGCAATGCCTGCCAGACTGCGCCCGGGGAACATGAGCGCAGCGTTCACCAGTGTCATGAGGTAGAGCACACGGTACAAGCCCAGCTCGCTTTCGGTAAACTTGGGGAAAATATCACCCAGGAACGGATACACAGCCAGCCCCAGCGCCAACAGCAGCGCCCCCGCCAGCGAATACAGCCCCGCCAGCAAGCCCAGAAAACGCGCCTCGCCGGCGGCATCGCCCCTGGCGCGGTACTCGCTCAGGTATTTGGTGCCGGTGGTGCGTCCCAAATCGCTCAGGTACAGCCGCACCAGCAAGGTACTAGCGAGCATGTAAAGCCCGTATTCCGCCGGCCCCAGCACTGCAAGGATATACGGAGTAAGCACCAGGGGCACGCCTATGCGCAGCCCCAGGTTCAGGTAATTCAACACCGCTCCGGCTCGTATCTCGCTCATGCTGTCGGCATCTCCGTGCCCCGCCATTGTAGCATAGAACGCCCGGCACCCGCAAGCGCATTTTCGCCCGGTTCATTTGATAAAGCGCCCCCTTTGGAGCGTAGAGATGACGGAGCACCCGCCACAAGCCGTGATTTTTTCGCAGTATGCTGCCTTTTTGGGTTGATTCAGGGTACAGTTGGGTGTATGATAGCCTTAGTGAGAACTCGCGCTGTCTCATGCAACGGCGCATCGGCTCTCGATATCGCAAGATTTTCACATACATTCACAATTATGAGCACTACATACAGCACCATAGACGCCAACGAGGCTGTAGCCTCCGTAGCGTACCGTTGTTCAGAAGTAGCCGCCATCTACCCCATCACCCCGTCCTCTCCGATGGGTGAATCGGCAGAGACGTGGACGGCTGTAGACCGCAAGAACCTCTGGGGAACGGTCCCCAGCATCGTCGAGATGGAGAGTGAGGCCGGTGCTGCCGGTGCCGTACACGGCGCCCTGCAGACAGGCTCACTGGCCACTACCTTCACGGCATCGCAGGGTCTGCTTCTGATGATTCCGAACATGTTCAAGATTGCCGGCGAGCTCACTCCCTGCGTCTTCCACATTGCCGCCCGCGCCCTTGCCGCCCAGGGTCTTTCCATCTTCGGCGACCACAGCGACGTGATGAGCTGCCGCTCCACGGGCTTTGCCATGCTTTGCGGCGCCAGCACCCAGGAGGCCCCCGACATGGCCGCCATTGCCCACGCTGCCACGCTCGAAAGCCGCGTGCCCTTCATCAACTTCTTCGACGGCTTCCGCACCTCGCACGAGGTAGGTAAGATTGCCGATATCACCGATGACACGCTGCGAGCCATGATTGACCAGAAGTGGGTGGACGAGTTCCACGCCCGCGGCCTCACGCCCGATGCCCCCGTCATCCGCGGCACCGCCCAGAACCCCGACGTGTACTTCCAGGGTCGTGAGACGGTGAACAAGTACTACGACGCCGTGCCCGCCATCGTGAAAGGCGCCATGAAGAAGTTCGGCGACCTCACCGGCCGCTACTACGATGTGGTGGAATACATCGGCAGCCCGAACGCCACCCGCGTCATCATCATGATGGGCTCGGGCGCCGAGGCGGCTCTCGAAGCCGTGACTGCCATGGGCGAGGATGTCGGCGTGCTGAAGATTCGCATGTACCGCCCCTTCCCGGCTGCTGATGTGATTGCCGCCCTGCCCAAGACGGTGCAGAAGATTGCCGTGCTCGACCGCACCAAGGAACCCGGCAGCCTGGGCGAGCCCCTGCTGCAGGACGTGGTGCAGACTCTGGCCGATGCCCAGGTAGCCGGCACCCTGCCCTACGCCATGCCCAAGGTGGTGGGCGGCCGCTACGGTCTCGGCTCCAAGGAGTTCACCCCCGCCATGGTAAAGGGTATATTCGACGAGCTCAGTAAGCCCGAGCCCATGACCGGCTTCTCCGTAGGTATTGAGGACGACGTAACGGGCAAGAGCATTGCCTACGACCCGAGCTTCTCCACCGAGCCCGACACCGTAACGCGCTGCATGTTCTACGGCCTGGGTTCCGATGGCACCGTGGGTGCCAACAAGGACGCCATTAAGATTATCGGCAAGCACACCGACCTGTACGTGCAGGGTTACTTCGAGTACGACTCCAAGAAGTCCGGCTCCTCCACGGTATCCCACCTGCGCTTCGGCACCACACCGATTCACAGCACCTACCTCATCACCAACGCCAACTTCATCGCGCTGCACCAGC
>JAUNRE010000044.1 GCA_030535795.1 Akkermansia sp. | reverse complement strand
GAATGCTAGTCTAAAGTACGTTATTTAATAATCTAGTCCTACCTGAATCATGAGATACTTATTGTTTTTCTTTGCTTTTACAAAACTGCTCTACGCAGATGGGGCAATTCTACCGGGGGTGGTAGAGAACGAAGTTAGTTTGCAAAAATCTGAACATCATGTAATATGGGCAACAAGTGATTATTTGCAAGTTATTAGATCTGATAGTTCTCCAGACGAAATTAGCAAAGTTCGAGAAGAGTTAAAAAAATGCATTTTAACTTTTCCGGATGAGATAAATGATTGTTATTATGAAAGCGGAACGGAAGGATGGACAGTTTTATCCATTGCCGCGGCATATAACGATACCGAATTGGTTTTATTCTTATTGGATAATGGAGCCTATCCATTTTTTGCTTCAACAAGACAAATGCAAGAACTACTATCAAATCCGGATATTGATAAAATTATAAAAAGATCACTTAAGGAAGCTCAACAAAAATACAATATTCTGGAAGCCATTATTTGTTCTAAAAACGCATTACGAAGATAAATAATCACGGAAGAACCAAAAAATCTTCCGTGATTTTTGGTTATTACTATTTTGCAATTAGACCTCGCTGATAGTTTACGGAACAGGCCCTTTGCCGCCTTACATTTATTAGTTACGCAAAATGAGAGCCAGTTATATCCCCCTGCAGAGTTGCTACCATGCGGTCAGCCGAGTTCATGATGAGCTGTTGCAGGTTGCACAGGAAGGGAGACACTCGGTTGATATGACCTGATGTGGCGTAGTTTGTGCAACCGCAGGTGTTGAGGCAGCGGTGCCGCAGCTTGCATACCCGGCATTCGGGGGTCACGTTGCCGCGTGTGGCAATAATGAAGTTCTGCCGCGCGCGGTCGATACCGGTGCGTACGTTTCCGAATGTGCATGACGGGTCATCCCCCACCCCGACCATGCGGGAACAGGGGAAGAAGTTGCCATCTACCGATACTGCGATTTCCCTCTCACCGATGCGGCAATGGAGGCATTGCTCCCGGTGAGCCTTGTTCAAGCTCACCAAGGCTCTTTCCAGGCAATCCAGACGGATGGGTTGTTGAATCCGGTACGATTCTGTCACATCCTGCATGAGTTGCTCCCATTGCTGCCGCAGGGAAGCAAATTGTGCATCCGACCAGTCGCTCCAATAATCGAAATTGAGCCCGATTCGCCCCCGGTAATGTTCATGCAGCCATAGTACACCCTCGCGCAGGTAGTGGTGATTGGCAGGGTTGACCACGCAAATCACCTTGCTGCGCAAGCCCGGTATTGCAGCCATGCGTTGCAACGCCGTTGCCACCAGCTCATGACTGCCACGACCATCTGCAAAACAGCGGTTGGTGTCGTGCATGGCCGAGGATCCGTCTATAGAAAGGCCGATGAGAAAATCCCGGGATGCCATCCACGCCAAACGTTCAGGGGTGAGCAAGGTGCCGTTGGTCGTAATGCCATAACGTACCTTCACCTCCAGCTCAGCAGCCCGGCGTGCCGTATAATCACAGCAATGCTGCAGCAAATCCCATTCCAACAAGGGCTCACCCCCGAAAAATGACAAGTCCAGGCCGCGCTCGGTGCGCACGGCCTCTGCCAGCCCGATGTCCATGCCACGCTCCGCCGTTTCGCGGCTCATGGCATGCGCGTACTTACGCCCTGCGTAGCAATAGCTGCAACGCAGCGTGCAATCGTGCGTTAGGCACAAGGTCAGCTGTAAAGGCCTGCGCATCAATAGTATCAGGACTCAATCAATCCATGTTCAGATTTTCCACCGGCACATCGCCACCGAGCAGCTGCGGCATTTCTTCCGGCTCGATTTCGGTGGTCGTTTCTGCCGGTTTTTCCGGCTCGGTGGGGGCCACCTCAGTCGGCTCTCCGGGAACTCGGCTCGGCAAATCTTTCGGATTCGGGTTCGGCACGCTGCCCACAACAGCCTGTCTGTCGCAACCGCTCACAAGACTGCCCAGCAGTGCAGCTGCAGCCGGCAGAATGCCTGAGTACTTTTTAACGGGTTTGATGTTCATTGATTATCAAGATGGTTGGATTTCTGTTTTTTTCGATAAGTCCGAGCTTCGTGGAGCTCGTATAGAACCGTGTCAACAAACTCTTTTTCTGAGAGTTTGGCGTAGTTTGCCCAAGTCAGCATGCGCCCCATGCGACTGAGTACATGTCCCCCGAAGGGGGGGCTTTTGCTGGGTCACAACTGTGCTGTACTGCTGAGCTTGGTACAAATCGACACCCACTGCTTGCACACATGGTGCAATGCAGAAGATGAGTGATAGGGGAAATGATTTCATGGTATCAGCCGCGAACGTGGAGTGATTAACTTCGGGTGACAGCTTTTGCCGGTTTTCTTTGTTTCTTCATGAGCAACCAGATGAGGGCGATAATTGCAAGCAACATCAGCGCTGCAAAAACAGGGCGACAGAATAACCAAGAGACAGAGATGGTCAACAAACTGCAGATGGTACCCAATAACAGGGATATCACCTCGGCCCCGGCTTCTGCCAGTTTGCGGCACACGGGCACCATGCCGGCCAGCGGTCGTAGCATACAGGCAAATGCGCCCCAGAACATCAGCCAGCCACCCATGCGTACCATCCACAAGTTCACTGTGTTGGTTGAGCGCGCTTTATCGAAGCACTGCGTTATCCCCAGCGTGTCAGTATAGAACAAATCGATAACGGCGCCGTTGGTCGCGGTGTAAGGCTCAAATCTGTTACCTTTTTGAATGGCGACCAAGCTGACAGGGCGTTGCGGGCTCGTTTGTCGCCATGAGATGCGTACATCGCCTACACTCGGAGCCTGCGGATCGAGCGGATAATAGGAGCTACCCTCCGGCGCGTGGCCGATGAACAGGTACTCACCATGGAGCATGGCGTGTTTATGCAGGGCTTCGGGTACCTGTTGCGGGGGCACTCTCTTACCATCGGAAGCGATGCGGCGGATTTGGTTATCGGTCAGTTTGTAGTTGCCCAGTTGCACATTCTTGGCCCACAGCTCGATCGTATCCGCTTTGTAATGGGTGTAGTTTGCGTTTCTGTAGCGCTCGTTGTGAAAGGTCGCGGAATTGATGGGGTTATTTACCCAAGTGAGGTTGTAGCTATATATCCACTCATCGTCACGGCTGCGCTTGTATTCGGCCTCCGTCATGAAGGTCGACTTTGTATCACTGCCGGTACGCTTTGTTTTTTTCTCTACCCATTGCACATACTGCACATTGCGGCGAAGCATGATACCCTGAGCCTGAACCCCATAGGTGTCATCTGTCAGTACATCTTCGGTAGTAGCCGTACCACTCAGGTGCACGGGTTTACCCTCCAGGGCTGCATCGGGTGTTGCTGTATTTTCCACATGTTGCACAAGGGGCTGCAATTCATCCAGAGCTTGCGCTGTGTTGAGGTAGTCGCCCTCATTGTTGAACAAGAGGTATACAGCCATTACCATGATGGACGGTCCCAGGAAAAATCCCAGGCAGCCTTTGCCGGCTTTCATGGCGCACCCTTCCTTTTCTGCTGCCTTTGCCATGTTGACGTATTATCAGAGGCTCAAACGATTGGCTACACCCTGCCACCAGTCTTGCAGCGGGGCGCCCGCGTTGTTTCCCTGCAGATTGAGGTAAAGGAGCACAATGCCTTCCGGGGTATACTGCATTGGTAGAGACATAAGCCACTTGCCATCAGAATCCTGTAGGTTCAGGTGGAAGCAATCTGCCGGAGCACAGGTTGTAGGCGTATAGAAGCCGTCTGCCATCAAGTCTTCCAACAGGATTTCGCAGGAACTGAGCGAAAATACCTATCATGATGCTTGTCAGTCTGTGTTTCGTATCTGTTCTGTTGTTGGTTGTTAATCACGCTGGCGGGAGGGATGATACGCCGGAACAATCTTGGCTGCTTTGGAGGCAATATTGTCGAGGATACGGTTTGCCATTTCCATGCGCCTAAGCACACGCGCCCGCAAGGATGTCTTTGACTCGAACTTGCAGTTATCCACATATTTGGTATTGTCCGCCAGATAATCCGGAAGTCCCATCAGCAGATCATCCTTTTCCATCAAGGCTTGCAGCCCATTCGGAATTGCTTTCTGGATGGCCTCTTTGAAATCAATATCCTCCTTGACCAGTGTCTCACCGGCAAGCGTATCGAGTTTGTTGAACGTCGAATGGCTGATGGCATCATGCAGCTGTTCAAAGGCATTCTTGCCCAGCCCCGCCACATCGATGAGTCGCCGTTCGTTCCAGCGCTGGAAGGTGTTGATGTAGGAAGACAGTTTGCTGGCAAGCTCTGTTGCGGCCATGCGGGGTTTTGTGCCGTGAATATCGATATACCAGTACACCGGCTTACCGGTACGGAGGGTGATTTCGTTGCTCAGATTCAGAATAGGGCCATCGTACCTGTAGCGTATCGAACGCCCCATCAGCACAAAGTTCAGCCACTTCTCGCGTTCCTGGTCGCTGATGCGGTTGTGGAAATAATTGTAGAACACGTATGCCTGCTGCTGGTTGTAGCCAAAGCTGCGCTCGGCGGTCATGGCTCGGTTTGGCACATCGTTGCTGTCAAAATAAATTACCAGGGCTCTGTAAGCCTCGTCTGCCGACTTGAACTCATCCGTCTTGGTGTATTCAATAAAGCGAGCCACGCGCTGCACTTCCTTCTGAAAATCATGGTTGTGCAGACCGCAGAGAAAGCGGAACGGACCGATAAACCAGCGCATGATAGCCTCGGCACGGGTAATCATGTGCTCGATGCGGGTCACCTGGTCGCCGGTCATATTCGGCTTGGCCTTGCTCAGCATCACCCGGCTCAACACCCCCTCCGTGAACTGACCGGAAGACGCATCAAAGGGATAATTGGCGAGCAGATTGGCAAGAGCCTCCTTGTGCAGCGTGTCCGCATCCGGGTAATTGGAGCAATCCACCAGGTCCTTGTGTCCCCTGAGTTGGTTGCAGCAACCGGCAATGGCATTCACCACAATAGCGTACGCCTCGTGGGTGGCAGCCTCATATTTGGGGGCATTGCCGATGAGAGCCTGCAGTTCCTGCTGCTTGGCAAGCTGCGCATCGGTTGCGGCTTCTTCTTCTGTGAAGTCATAACCTGCACCATCCTGAGCCGTAGCTGTCAGTCCGCACAGTAGCAGGGAAAATAAGAGATATTGAGTTTTCATTGTGTGTTAAAGTCGTTTTGTTAAGGATGAGTCAATACATTAATTCCGACTGCGAGAGGGATGTGACTGAGGAACTACCCGGGCAGCTTGCTCACGCATATCCATGACTCTAGATTTGATGGATTTTACGATGGTATCTGCCCATTGGCATATACTGTATTCTTCTTTTTTCTCCAAATTATGGAAATACTTGGTTTCTGCTTTGAGGTAGTCCTCCAGGCCCCAGAGTACTTCACTCATTTTGAATAAGCTGGGCAAAGTGCGATCCACATAGGCCTGATACGTATTGGTATACAAATCCTGCTTGCCATTCAAGGCTTCATTCATGTATTCGTTGTATGCGGCATCTTCGTGGGTCGACATGGCAGAGCGATAGACGGCCAAACCCAACTCCTTTACCGTTTTGATTCTGTCTGAGGTCCAGTAGTCAAACCTGCTTTCGAAATTGGCCAGCATAGCACCCTGCGATGTTGAGCCCCAGATGGAGGCATTCTCCCTCATCCTTACGTATTTGCTGAATAAGCTATCCGGCGCACCGAGAGCCATTTCATTGTATAGGGTCTCACGTTCATTATAATTCAATTCATTGTGAAAACGCTCGAAGAACTTATACGCATTTTCCGAAATGTTCCCCCGGAACTCCGCGAGGGAGTCGTAGAAGCGCCTCAGCGCTCTGCCTTCATCGAAGTAGTTCCACAAAGCAGGATATTCCGTTTCCATTCGCTTGTACTCACTGGACTGAGTGAGTTCTTTGAAACGGGCTACCTGTTGCACCTCTTTATAGAAGCCGGAATCATAACGCGCGCAGGTTCTGGCAAAAGAGCCCATGAACCATCGGAGCATGACCGCCGTACGCTCCAGCTGCTTTTCCATGGCGTTATAGGCGCCGGGGGTAATGTTCGGTTTGGCCATGTTGAGTGCCGCCCGGCTGAGGGCTCCTTTCGTGAGCTGACCGCTGGCGGCTTCTGCTCCGTACTTGGTGACGAGCTTCTCCACTGCCTCTTTATGTATGGAAGCGAAGGTTCGTGCATCGGCACATTCCGTGTAATCAACTTCCCGGCCAATTGCGCGGAAACAGTTGCCCACAATCAGGTTAACGTCGCTATAGACCTTGAAACATTCAGTAACGTAAGTGGCTTCGCTACCGATAACGCTCTGGAGCTTGTTGGCTTCCTCTTCTGCCGCGGCTACATCTTCTTCTGTGAACACGAAGCCTTCCTCGGCTGCGATGGCCGGCGCCATCAGCAAGCCGAAGCATGTCCCGGTGTACAAAATATGCTTCAATTTCATTTTTAAACAACTCGTTTGGCCTTCGATCCTGACATCAGAAACGGATTTCGTAGTCATCCACATACCAGCGACCACTGCCCTTGCGTATGAGTTTGTGAACGTTCTTGCCGCCCACCTGCTTGCCGTTCTCGTCAAATGCCTGACTCTTCACTGTTGCATGCTCTACTTTTTCACCCTGCATCTTGATGAGGTGGTCGCGCTGAGCATCGTCGAGGAAGAAGTTCTCGAGGTCGTTCTTGTCATCGTGCCCCTTGGCCACAACTATCTTAGTATCGCTGAAGGTGGCGTGCACATACTCGCCATGCAGGCGCTGCTGGTGCAGGTCCCAGTGGTAGCGCACCAGGGATTCAGCCGTTTCGGTCTTGTAGCGCTCGGGGTTGATGCACTTGAGATAGAGGTCGTAGTTCTTCTCTTTGATGGAAGCCAGGAAGATTTCCATAACTCGCTCGGGCGTGGCGTTCTCCGGCACGTCTTTTTCGGTATACCAGCCTTCCTTGATGCCGGCTACCTTGTCTTCCTCTACGAAGGAGCCGCTCTTATCATGATTGGCATCGAATGTGGCCACAACCCGGCCATCGATGTAGAGAGCCTCCGGTTCCACCACCCAGCCCCAGGCCATGGCTGTGCGGCGGTTGCCGGGGATTTCGAAAGCCGGGCCGGTAATCTTACCCAGTACGGTGAAGTTCAGGCTATCGCCCAGCGAGCCATCCACCTCGCGGCGGAAACGCTTGATGGCCTCGTACGGCCCGAGCCATTCGCGGCCACCGATATTCACGAAATAGAAACCGGTGGAGGGCTTGCCGACCACAATGTATTCGCCGGAGGCACCCACAAACTGGTTGTCGGGGTACTTGACATCCGGCAGCACGATAGTCTTCTCGGTGGGGTCGGTCTCCGGGGTATTCTTCAGCGGGTCCACCGTGGGGAACACCTTGGCCAGGAGGTCGCGTCCCTGCTGCAGTTCCTTCCACTTGGTCTCACTGAGCTGGGCATATTTCTCGCGCAGCTGCTTTTCGTTGTTGAGGTAGGCCACCATGGCAGGGGTAATCTGGTTGTAGTTACCCTTGCTCATCATGAGCGCTGTGCGAGCGCGCTCATAGAGAGCCTGCACCGCAGCATCCTGCGGGTAGGCCTTCATAAGAGTCTGAATGCGGTTGAGGGCCTCGTTCTTGTTGCGGAACATGGTGTTGGCATTGCCCTGAGCTCGCTTCACTTCTGCCTCAAACTCCTTCAGGTAGTAATTGGCAAAGTCTACATCTTTTTTGGGAGCCGATTGCGGAGCTGCAAGAACATTGAAACTCAGTGCCAGCAGCGTCACTATCATGGGGAGGGATTTCTTCATATTTTAATTAATAATAATAAAATGGTTGTCAAATAATTTGCGGTATGAGTACAATAAAATGATTTATCGTTTGCGTCGAGCTTTATTCAGTATGTTGCGTATGGCTTTGGCATTCGGGCCGCTCACGCAGTCATCTACACTTGCACCCTTGGCGGTTTTGGCATCGAGGTCGGCACCATGCTCTACCAGCCAGCGTACAATCTCCACGTGGCTCAGGCCACAGGCGTTGTGCAGCGCGGTGGTGCCGTTTGCGTTAGAAAGGACGTTGTTGATATCGCTCCCTTCCATAATCTGGGGAAGTACGGTGAGCAGGCGCTTCTGGTACAGCCGCTCCACAGCAGTCTTGTACTTGCGGTTCTCCAGCTCACGCACCAGCTCGCCCAGACCATCGTCCACACTCTGCATGGCACCATCGGTTTCTTCCACCTGAGGCATAGTGACAAGCCCGGCGGTAGAAGAGGAGGGGCTCACTGCAAAATCTGCATGGCGGACGTACCAGGAGCCGCCCTCATCATGCCACTCGATACTGGCCGTGCCCTTTGTGGCAGAATGGAAACTGAGCACAACCCGCACGTGCATATCATTGCCGGTGATGTGGATGCAGCCCTCGGAGGGGTCGTATGTCACCTTGACCGGCGGCCAGGGAGAGTCGGGAGTTGACTCATAGAGTTGGTATCTATATGTATTGTTGCCGTTGATGGGGAACTGCAAGGCCATAGGAGAGGCCGCGAGCTTGTTCCAAACTTCCGGCTGCTCGCCCCATTCTGCTCTGGCCTCTTCTGCAGAGTAGAAGTTCAGCACCACCAGTTTGCCGTCCAGAGAAATGGGTGCTGCGTGAGATATCTTTTCCACCGTCTGGGAGCAAAGAGCAAGCGGAGCCGTTGCAAGAAGCAGTATCACAGAAAGATAACTTTTCATCATAGAAACATAGTTTGGTTAGTAACCGAGAGAGCGTATGAGGGAATTAAAGGCCTCCTGAACCATATCGCCGAACCAGGCACTGATGTCATCGGAATAGCGGTACAGGATGCAGCCAAAGGCGATAAGTGCCAGCGCACCGGCTATCTCTTTGATGTAGTGGGTGAATACCTGCCAGCCGGTCATTTCCTCTTCCTGGGGGGTGGATTTCTTTTTCTTAGCCATAGAGATTATTTGAGTGTAAAGGTTCCGTAATGCATCATGGGGGTGCCCGTCTTGCTGGTATCGGAGTAGGTGGCCGTGCCACTATCAGGGGTGTTGAATTGCAGGGTGAAAACTTTTTCCGACCAGCCGGAGGCATAGTGGCCGCCGGGTGACCACTGGGCGCGGCGAATCACGGTGGCTGTCGCATTGCCGGTGCGGGTATAGCGCAGCTCGATGATGCTCCAGTCCTCATCCTCTACCACGGCCCCCTCTTTCTCCACATTGGCCTTCTTCCACGTCACCGAGTAGGGCTCCGCCAGCGTGGGGGCGGTGAAGGTGAGGGTCTTGCCGACTACGGAAGCGGGAGCAGAACCAACGGCACTCGCCCGGCTGATGATTTCTTTGATAGCAGCAGCATGCGGCGCATCGGCGGGGAGCTCGCATGATTCGCCCCGTTCATTGGTGATACGGCGGTTGGGGCTATGTTTCAGCAGCCACTTCACCAACTCCACGTTTCCTTCCTCCGCCGCGCGGTACAGGGGCGACTTGCCATCGTAGGGCATGCCTTCTTCCTCTCGATGGAGAATCATGTGGGGCAGGGCGGCTAGGGAAAGCCCATCCTTGCGGCGCTCCACCTGCTGATACATACGGCGCTGCTCCAGTTCGCGGAGAAGCCATTCCACGAACATTTCTTCGCTCACCTTGGCATTCAGCACACGGGTAAGCAGTATCGCGGGTGTCTCCGTCATGTTCATACCGAGAGCAAACGGCCCGGTGCCGGATTTCACGCAGCGATAGAGCAGACGGGCACATTCCCTCGCCCTTTCATCCTTTGCCGGGATAGAGTAATCGGGTGATTCCATCTCATAGCCACTGAAGGCCACATCGAGATAACCTGCGGCATCGCGCGCTTCTGCTACATCAATGGCGGGCCCTTCATAAGGACGGTCTCGCCACGCGCGAGCCTCTCTCAGAATCGTTTTAATTTTCGCCGCATTTTTGCCCCCTATGCAGGCATCGATGCTGGCGCCTTTATCAGTGTACGCCTGCAGGTCAGCGCCGTGTTCCACCAGCCATTTCACCAGCTCCACATGGCTCAGGCCGCAGGCATAGTGCAGGGCGGTATTGCCCTTGTAATCGGGGTTGGTATAGGATGCGTCCTGAGACATCATTACGAGGGGAAGGAGCGTAATCAGGCGGGTCTTATACAACTTCTCTGTGGCATTGCGGGGAACCATCTTTTCAATCTCCCACAGGATTTCCTGAAGACCGTCATCCAGCATCTCCGGATCGCGGGCAATCTGCTCCATGGGTAGCTCCAGATGAGCTACATCGTCTGTCTCGCTCTGCACCGTAAAGCCGGCACCGCGGAAGTAGCGGGTATTGCCGGCCTCGTGCCAGACTATCTCAGCAGATCCTGAGTCTTTTCCAGTGAAGCTGAGGAGAATATCCACGCTGAAATCCTCGCTCTGCAGCTTTACCTTGCTTTGCCCTGCATCGTAGGTAACAGTGACGTTGGCCTGGAGATTCGGGCAGTAATCGGTCACGGCGGTAAAGGTATCCGCTGTGGGGAAATCCAGTATAAATTCAGTAAGGTCGGAGAGTCTGTACCAAGGTCCCTTGGCGGGTTGGTTCAGTCCAACACGTGCCACACTGGCATCAGCCATGGCAATGCGGATACACCGGCCTGACATGGTGGACTCCGGCTGTGCTGCCCATAGCAGATGGGGAGCAAGCAGCAGGGTTGGAAGCAGGGTTCTGTATATCATGGCTGATTTTTTTGTATTCACTTATTCCTTGCTCGTTTCAACACGGGAAATATCGGCGTAGTCAATTTCCGACATGGCTTCAAAAGCTCGTATCATGCTGGTTGCGCCATCAATCTTGGCCGAAACACCGGGGTCTGCGGGCATTGCCTCGGTGGTAGCGCAGAGATAGGAGTTGATGGCCAGCGTGTAGCGGGCTTCCGGGTTAATGGGTGTGCCGTCCGGCAGACAAGCGGAAATCACCCGCATTCTGTCGGCTCCTTTGAGCCATACGGCCTTATAGCTCATGCCAGACACGCAGGGCGCGCCATGGTCATCGTTCTGAGTGATGTTTTCCAGCACGCGGATAAGCTCGGCACCGGTAACAGTCATGCGAATGGTATCATTACCGAAGGGGTCCAGGCTGTATACATCAGCCACGGTGAGGGGGCCGGCGGGGAAAGAATCCAGACGCACATTACCCATGTTGACGATAGCGATTTCTGTACCGACGCAACTGCGGATGGCATCAGCCATCATGCAGCCCAGACTCTCGCGGCGGGGAATATCACGTTTTACGGTGGTGAGCACACGCTTGAAGAAGGGCTGGGCTTTGATTTGCTCCACCATGGCAGTAGTCTCGGTATCTGCTTCGTAGGCACCCAGCGGAAGTAATTCAGCTTTCTTGCTCAACACTTTGCCGTTCTCTACCTCTAGGGTGAGGCGGGTCAGGTATTTGAACTTATTTTGCGTCTGGGTGATGAGCACACCATTCTCGGTGTGGCCGTTTTCCACTTTGGTGTGGCTGTGGCCGCCGATGATGGCATCTGCCTCCGGGAACCGGCGGGCAAGCTCAATGTCGGTCTCGAAGCCCAGGTGGGTGAGCAGGATGAGCACATCGCACTGGCTGCGGAGATACTTATAGTGCTCGGCCACCTTGAGCGGATCCATGAAACCGATGCCCTTGCACATGTCCGGGTGGGCATCCGGGCGACCGTTGGCATCTATCTGCAGCAAGCCCAGCACACCGATGCGCACACCATTGCGTTCAAAAATCTTGTATGGTTTCAGGTTAATACCATGCTTGTCTGTGGGGAAGACATTAGCGCTCACAAAGTCGAAATCGGCGGCGTTGATGCAGTAGGCCAAGGCGGTGGGGCCGCTGTCAAACTCATGATTCCCCAGAGCCGAGAGGTCGAAGCCAATGTGGTTCATGAGCTGAATCATGGAGGCACCGGGGTGGTCGCCACAGTCCACGTAGGGGCTGCCGGTGCGGTTATCGCCGGCAGAGAGCAGGAGCAGCTGCGGGGCTTTTTCACGCTCTTGTTTCACGCAGGTGGTCAGACGCGCCACGCCATCTATATGGGCGTGCATGTCGTTGATACCGAGAATGGTAATCTGCTCGGCAAAAGCTGTGCCGAGCAATCCGAGGAGAGTGAATAAAAGAGATTTCTTCATGCGTGTAGGTAGTAGGTGTTAGTCTTGGATTTGAACTTCTATGCGGGAAACGCCTTCATAATCCACTTCTTTTTGCTTTTCGAGGAAGCGGATAAGGCATTCGGCACCATCGCTGTCAATGGCAACGCCGGGAGTTTCCGGCGGAGCGGAGGTGGTGGAGGCTATGTAAGAATTATAGGCTACCGTGTAGCGGGCTGCGGGGTCAATGGGTGTACCATCGGCCAGTTTGGCCTCGGTAATACGCATGGGCTTGAGCTCTGCAGCAGGTTTGATGGCCTTGTAGGTCATGCCGGACACGCAGGGTGCGCCGTGGTGGTCGCTTCCGGTGAGGCTTTCCAGCATAGCAATGAGTTCTTTGCCGCTCATGGTATTGCGGATGATGGCATTGCCGAAAGGGTCCATGCGGTAGACATCGGCCACGGTAAGGGGATCGGCGGGGAAGTCATCCAGGCGCACACCGCCTATGTTGACAATGGCGATATCCGTGATAGCGCGCACACAAAGGGCATCGGCCATCATGCAGCCCAGGCTCTCACGGCGGGTAATTTTACGCTTTACCGTGGTGAGTTGCCGCTTGAAGAAAGGCAGACTCTTGGTTTTCTCCACCAGGTCGGCCGCAGCCTTATCGGCGGGTAAATCTGCCAAGGGCAGCAGCTCGGATTTCTTGCTTATCACCTTGCCGTCCTGCACATCAAACGTCAGCTTGGTAAGGTATTTGAGCTTGTTTTCAGCTTGGGTGATGAGCACGCCGTTTTCCACGTGCCCTTTTTCCACGCGTGTGTGGGAGTGCCCCCCCACAATCGCGTCTGCTTCGGGGAACATTTGAGCCAGTTTGATGTCGTCCTCAAAGCCCAGGTGGGTGAGCAGAATGAGCACATCGCAATGAGCTCGCAGGTGCTTGTAGCAGGCTGCGGTATCAAAGGGAGAGGCAAATTGTATGCCCGCGCATTTATCCGGGTGGGCATCGGGTATGCCGGTCTCCCCCACTTGCACCAAGCCCAGTACGCCGATGCGTACTCCGTTGCGCTCGAAAATCTTGTACGGCTTCACGTTGATGCCTTGCGTGTCGGTCGTGAAAACGTTGGCACAAACGAAATCAAAGTCCGCTGCGTTGACATAGTCGCGCAAGGCAGCCGGGCCGGAGTCGAATTCATGGTTGCCGAAGGTGGACAGGTCGAACTCCAGATGGTTCATGAGCGTTATCATGGGTACACCGGGGCGGTTGCCGTTGTCCACATAAGGGTTGCCGGTGCGGTTGTCACCGGCAGCCAGTAGGAGCAAGCCGGGGTCGTTCATCCGCTCCTGTTTTACACAGGTGGATAACTGCGGCACACTGTCGATGTTGGCGTGCATGTCGTTGATGCCCAGGATTGTCACCTGCTCGGCTAGAGCAGTGCCAAGGAGTGCGAGGAGAGAAACGAAACAGGTTTTCTTCATAAGTTTGGTGGAGGAGGATGAGAATGAATGAAATCAGCGAGGTGAGGTGGTAAAAATGTGGCGACCATCGCACATGGGGCTATCAGTCGCAATCTGGTTGCCCCAAGCATCATAGAACGGCCCCTCGCAGAGCGGGAGCCCCGCATCAGTGCAGTAGCGGCGCACGGCATCAAGCGCGGTGGCTCCGGTGAAAATGCGGACGGTGGTATTGTTGACGTAGACAATCATGGTGCGGGTACGATTTTGATGGTCGCAGTATGGGGGGTGGCTTCAAACTTTGCATCGCCTTCGAAGCCAAGCATTTCGCCGTTAAGTTTGAATACATAACTGTTGCCGGAGCAGGAAATAAGCTCCATGTGACCATTGAAGTGAACGGCCTTGCTGTCGCCTACGCCATCAAAGGATATCTCGGCTTGCTTGCCCATGGCTTTGTAGGCAAAAATCTTGAGCTTGGGCATGGGTGCATTTTCGCCCATTGTATACGTCACGGGGCTTGCTTGCCCGCTTTTTGTACCTGTCAGGCTGATGGTGCAATAATCCAGCGCGGCAGGTGCTACCAATGACTGCTTTTCTGTTACCACAGAGGAACACGAGGTGCAAACAATGCCGGCACTGGCAACAAGCAGGAAAGAATACGCATGAAAAGGAGTCATGGAAGAACAATAATTTTTGGATTCAAAAGTGCGGGGTGCCGGAGCACCCCGCAGAATATGGTTGATTTTTTTTCGTAATGTTTACTCAGCGGATTCGCTTGGAGTTGGTTCCTCAGCAGGAGCCGGCTCATCCTTGGGCGCCTTGGCAGCTTTGGCCGCTGCGCGCTTCTTGATGAGCAGATAGAGCAGGCCACCGGCCAATACCAGCAGAATGATGCCGAGAATCGGGCGGTAGAACAGCCAGGCAATAGCGATTGTGATGAGTGCTACAGGCGTGGCGATGAGGAATGCAAGAATGCCGGTGCCGATGCCGATGAGATCGCCCAGAATGGGCAGCACATCGCCCAGAACCTCAAGCGGCTTGAGAATCATCTTGAGACCCATGTACATCATCAGCCAGCCCACGACACGGAGAATCCAAGTCATCATGGTGTTGGCGTTTTCAGCATTCTGGAACATTTCTTCCTTGGTCTTGGTGCCGGTTTCGAGCAGGTCTACGGTGTATCCATCGGCGGCAGAGTCCTTAGCCACATAGGGGGCAAAGGTGGAGCCGGTCTGCACGGCAATGATACTCACAGGCATTTCGGCGGGAATCATGGTCCAGGAGATACGCACATCACCCACCTGCGGGTTGCCGGGGTTGGCCGTGCCCTGCACAGCGCCGGTTGCGGTGGTGGCGGGCATGGTGTTGCCGGTGCCCATGGTGGTGGCTACTGCGCCGGGCTGCACCATGGCGGGCTGCACGGCAGGTGCCGTGTTGTATGCCGGGGCGGGAGCTGCTGTGGTGCTCACGGTCACGGCGATGGGCGTGCCGTTCACGATAATCTGACCGGCAGATGCGGCCTGGCGGATGTAGGGAGCCAGAGCACCGGTAGCCAGGCGAACATAGCTCTTATTCTCGATGGTGAACAGCGGCAGAGAACCATAACCGGGGATGGCTGCATACTGCACAACGGGAGCGGCCGGGTACACAAAGCCATTGCCGGGAACCGTAGCAGTAATGGCATGCAGGTTGCCTGCGTAGTAAATGCCGTTGGGCATCACCGGGGTGGGCGTACCATCGGGCGTAATGACAAAGGGTACACCGTCCACATTCGTCACAGGCATGCGGTTGGGCTGGATGGAGGGCACCGTCACGAAACCACCCATGGTGGTCTGCGGCACAGCACCAATCTTCTCAGCAGGTACCGGCTGCGTGGCTACAGTCTGAACCATGCCGGGCGGCACCACCCCGGGCTGCATACCGGGAGCTGGAGTCATATTATTCATCATACCGGGCTGCATCATGCCGCCCACAGGGAAGCCTACATAAGCATAGTTGCCGGAGAGGGTGACGCGTCCTTTCAGGCCTTCCGGAATGTACTCGGGCTTCAGCTCCACGTTCTTGGCCCCGGAAATGCGGCCAATCTGGCTGTTGGTCAGCTCAAATGCACCGTAGCGTACGTTTTCGGCCACAAGGGTTCTGGCCGTGGCCTCAGGCAAGAATACCTGATTGTCGTGGCCGGCCTCGCGGAATGAGGAGGAATCCACGGGGGAGCTTACCCATTTCTTGGAATAGGTGTAGGTGGTCACAGTGGTCTCGGAGCCACCCACGTTCTTCTTCTTTTCTGTCTTTTGGTTCTCTACCCACTGGTAGAATTCTACCTTGCGAGTCAGGCGAATGGCTTTGGGTGCCAAATCGGTGAAGATATCATCGGCGAGCACGTCTTCGGTGACAGCCGTGCCATTCACATGCACCAGCTTGCCGTCCATGGTGGCGTCTATCGTGTCTGCATTGGGGAGAGGTACGCAAACAGATGCGCCTTCTTCCAGAGCCTTGGCGGTCTTTACCGCGCGACCTTCGTTCCAAAAAAGCAGGGGGATGCCCGCAATGAAGAGCAAACCACCTATGGCGACTCCTTTAATGGAGCCGCCGAGGCGACTCCCCCAGCTTTCCGTTGTTGTTTCAGTAACTGCCATAATCGTATGATATTGTTTTGTGATTTCAGTTGGTTCCGGGAAACGGTTCAGTCATGTTTCAGCGTAAAGGTGCCTTCATAATGAATGGACTGTGCCCCGATGGTTGTGGGTTTTCCTGTAACGGTACAGGAGGCCTTCCCCTCGGTGGGAGAGGTGAAGATGAGCTTGTACGAGCGCTTGTACCAACCGTTGCCGGAATCGGAGGATACAGACTCGAACTCCGTCACTACGGTGGCGGTATTCTTGTTGATTTTCTGATAGGTGTTGGAAAGACGCACACCGTTGGTGCCATCTATCCTGCTGTCAGACACAAACTTGTTGCTGCCTTCGGGCCATTGGGCAAGGTAGTATACCCCGCTGTCCTCTGGGTCGAGGATGTTGTACTGCTCAGGGTTCGGCAGCGGCGCTTCCACGCGGGACGCCTCGCAGCGGAATTGGAACACCATGCCGCCTGCCTGTTCGGGCGCCATATCGGGCACGAGTTTTGCTGCGGCTTCATCTCCTGCCGCTGCGGCCAGGCTGAAGAAATAATCGGCCATGGCCTTGTCCCTAGGAACGCCACGCCCCTGGCGGTAGCGCCAGCCCATCCAGCGGGCCGCCGTAGCATCCCCACGCTCGGCAGCTTCCTCATACAACACGATGGCGTGCGCCTCGTCCACCTCTTTGCCGTTCTTGCCCTCGGCATAGCTTACACCCAGTTGCCGGATTTCAACCGGGCTCAGTCCTATGATTTCATCTGAGATATCGCTACCCTGTCCCTCCGTAGCAATTCCCTCCGCCTCGGGCACCACGGGTAGATTTCCCAGGTTGTCCTCCAACCGGGGATCCGCTCCTTTCTGGAGAAGGACGTGCTGAGCCAGAGAATGCCCGGTCAGGTGCAGAGGCGTACGCCCCTGAGCATCGCGGGCATTTGGGTCGGCTCCGTTATCCAGCAGTGCCTCCATGGCCTCCGCCTGGTTGTAGGGCAAATTCAGTCCCTCATACTCATCGGAATAACCATACACAGCATCATCTGCCAGTGCGCAGATGAGAGGTGCCGGTTCCTTGCCCGGCAACAGGGTAACTTTGTAATTGACCTCAGGTCCCTCATCAAAAAGAGCTACAATCTGTTCGAGCGTATCCCCCCGCTTATTGCTCTGGCAATTATAGTTGGTTGTTGTTTTCTTCTTCTGCTGCATACTG
>JAUNRE010000138.1 GCA_030535795.1 Akkermansia sp. | reverse complement strand
TGTAAATTGTAGATTGTAGATTCTGCCCGACAAATTGGTGTTTTCCTAATTATTCCAACGCGTATATCATTTGTATTTCTTGAACTTGAGAGGCCGCTGCTGACTCAAAGCGCTTTCATGCCTTGGCGCGACAGCGCAATGACCGGCAGAGGAGCAGGGGCGTCCCCAAGCCAATCGAGGTGGGTAGTAGTAATGAAGACCTGGGAATCCTCCGGCAGGAGGGAAAGCAAGGCCTTTCGACGAGCGGGATCCAGCTCACCGAAGATGTCATCTATCAGGAGAATGGGAGCATGCCCTGTCTCGACCTGCAAGAGCCCTGCCTGAGCCAGAACCAGAGCTGTAGCGAGGGTTCGTTGTTGCCCCTCGGAGGCATAGTCGGAAGCTGCGGCGCCGGCAACCATCAGTTCAATGTCATCACGGTGCGGCCCTACGGTCGTGAAGCCGGCTCGTTCATCGGCTGCGGCGCAGGAATCATAGGCTTCCATGAGCGGAGCTTCTGCCGAGGGGCGGTAGGCCAGTGAAATATCCTCGCCTCCGCCTGCAATGTCGCGATGATAGCGCAGGATATGGGGATGAAGCAGCGCCAGCAGCTGGCGCCGCAGGGATATGAGCACCTCGCCGTGTCGGCTGAGAATCCCGGCATAGCTGCGAAGAGCAGCAGCCGAACGGCGCGGATGGCGCAGCAGAAGATTGCGGCTCTTGAGCGCTTTGCGGTATTCTCGCAGGGCTGTGCGGTAGGCAGGGTGCCACTGGGAGCCCACGAAATCGAGGTACTGCCTGCGTTCTTCGGCGCCGCCGGTTACGAGAGCAATATCCGTGTTGCCCAGCCAGACGACAGGCGGAGCCTGTGCAAGATAATCGGCGTAATCGTGCCTGGGGGCGCCATCGACATGCAGAGTGAGTTTGCGCTGTTGCCAGACGAGCTTGCGGGTATCGGCGTCAGAGCTGAGAGACAACCCGAAGTCTGCACTGCCGTGGGTGGCCAGGCGCTCCAGCTTGGAGGCACGGGGTGAGTGGAGGGTAAGCGCGAAGCAAATGGCCTCCAGCAAGGTTGTTTTGCCCTGCGCATTGTCCCCCAGAAGCAACGCACCCTCAGCCGGTATTTGCCAGTTGAGGGTTGTGTAGCACCTGAAGTTGCGCAAGCGCAGAGCCGTAAGCATAGCGAGATATCAGGGATTCAGCGGCAGTGCCTTAATCGCATCCATAATCTTGCGGCCAATGGCGAGCTGGGCATCACGCCCCTTGCTTTTGAGCTCCTCGGGTGTAAACTCGATGGGGTCGCCCACACTCAGAGTAATGGGGTGGAGCTCAATTTTGTTGCGGTGCGGTGGAAGGCAATCGTATGCCCCCTCGATGCGGATGGGCTGAACCGGCACTCCGGTCAGGCGGCTGAGAATCAGGCCGATGCCGGGCATGGCGTCGTGAATTTGCCCATCGGTGCTACGGGAGCCCTCGGGGAAGATGATGATACCCTTGCCGCTGCGCACCAGACGAAGCACCTTGAGGATGCTGCCCGGATCCGGGCGCTCTTGGTCGATGGGGATGACATTGCAGTAGGGGAGCGCAAAGTTCATGAACGGGTGGTCCATGAGTGTTTTGCGGGCAAAAAAGTGGATATCATCCTCAAAGAGCTGCCCAATCATGGGCGGGTCGAGGAAGCTCTGGTGGTTGGCTACATAGATGCAGGCACCCTTTTGAATGAGCTTTTCGTGGTTGATGACCTTTACATTGAAGAAAGCCTTGGCCAGTGCACGCGCCAGCGTGATGGTGATGAAGTAGATGGGATTCATCTTGAAGAGATTCATGTCGTACTCCTTTCCCGTGAATCAGATTTTGCTCTTAATGTCGGCCACGATACGGGCGACAACCTGTTCGATGGACAGCTCAGAGGTATCCACCAGCGTGGCGTCCTCAGCCATAACAAGGGGGGCACATGCGCGGGCGGAATCCTTGCGGTCGCGCTCGGCGATAGAATCGGTAAGCCCCTGAGCTGCACGGCGAGCCGCGCGCACTTCTTCGGAAGCGGTGACAAAATACTTGAACGGCGTGTTGGGGAAAACGACCGTGCCGATATCGCGCCCCTCCATCACGACCGGCTCGCTGAGGTTGTATTCACGCTGCTTTTCGACCAGAAGAGCACGCACCTCGGGGATAGCCGCCACCGCGGACACGTTGTCATTCACCGCCGTTTCGGTAAGCTCGTCGCGGAGCTGCTTACCCTCGCACATGACAGTTGAGTTGGAGCCATCCTTACCGAAGGAAAGGGGGATACCCGCCAGCAGAGCCTTGACGGCTTCCGTGTCGGCCGGAGAAACGCCCTGCTGCAGCGCATACCAGGTGACGGCTCGGTACATGGCGCCGGTATTGATGAAGGTGTAACCCAGTTCACGGGCAATGAGCTTAGCCACCGTGGACTTACCGGAGGCTGCGGGACCGTCTATGGCTATGGCGGGGGGATTCATACGAACCGCATTATAGCAGTTTAACAAATTTTGTCCAGCTCAAAATCCGTGCACGACGGGCATTCTCGGCTCAGATTCGGGAAAAATATCAACCGCCTCTCATTTTTATGCTTGCCACATCAGGAAGAAATATATACTATAAAGGCATGATTAAGTCCATCCGTTTATTGGTGGCCTCTGTTCTGTGCAGCATGGCCTGTCTTGCCGGTGACGTGTCGCAGGCAATTCGCAGTGGCGAATTCTGGAAAGATTCCCTGAATGCGGCCAAACAGAAGTACTTTATCGGCGTACGATACGCCCCTGTAGATGCCTCGACCTGGCGTCTGCCCCAGCCTTGTTCGCTGACATTCGGCAGCCTGCGCACCGGTGAGGTGCTGGTGCACTGGGGGGAGGACAGCGTGGCGTCCCTGCGCCTGATGGTGTATAACAAGGGCGATGACGGCGTTGCCAGCCAGAGCGATTATTTTAATCGACTGGACAAAGCGGTGGAGGCTCTGACGGAACTGACCGGAGTGGAGCCCCGCAAGCTGAAAGCCGATGTTAAAAAGACCGGCATTAAGACCGACAGCTGGGAATGGATCTGGGACGGCGGAGCAGCGCGACTGGATGCCGGGTACAGCGGCAAACGAGCAGGCAAGGCACCGGCTCGCCGCCGCAAGAAGGTGGTAGAGGAAGTGTTTGAAGCGGAGTTTATTCGCGTGGATATCGGCCCCGATGCGGAGGCTATTTCCGTAGGCGGAGCCAAGGACAAGGCCACACGCAAGGATATTAAGAGCAGCATTAAGCGAGACGAAGAAGGCAACGTGTGGCTGGATGGCATGCCTATGGTTGACCAGGGACAGAAAGGCTATTGTGTGCCGGCGACGCTTGCCCGCGTGTTTGCGTTCTACGGCATGGATGGTGTGGATCAGCATGCTCTGGCCGCGCTTTGTGATTCCTCGGCCGATGGTGGCACCAGTAATGGTGATATGGAGGATGCCATGACCGCCATTTGCAAGAAGTTCCCCGTCAAGTTCACGGTGCTGGAGAACTACATGAGCACCATCACCGAACTGGTGCCGCTCTACAACAAGGTCGCCACACGCAAGGGAAAGCCCTCTCTGAACATGTACAGCAACCCAATGGCTTCTGCTGACCCCAACCTGCTGCGCGAAGCGCGTGCCGGCAAGAAAAGCCAGGTAAAGAAGTGGCTTGGCGCCATCAAGAAGAATATCGACAACGGATGCCCCGTAGTATGGAGCACCACACTGGGGCTCTATCCTGAGAATCCTGCTATTCCGCAGGCCCAAGGCGGTCACATGCGCCTCATTATCGGTTATAACATGAAAGAACAGACAATCATCTATACCGACTCCTGGGGTGCAGGCCATGAGAAAAAGACCATGAAAGCGGCCAACGCGCTTTCCATGACGAACGGTCGTTACACGATTAAGCTCAGGTAAGAGCCTCCGAACCACTTAAAAGCCCCGCAGATGCGGGGCTTTTTTGGTACGACCGACGCGATATGCGCACTGCGGTGAAAGTCCGCGCGGAGCCGC
>JAUNRE010000137.1 GCA_030535795.1 Akkermansia sp. | reverse complement strand
CCTCAGCTTCGCTTCGTCGGGCTCTGATTTTCTTGTTTCCATCTATCCCAAGGTTTCGCTGCTACGCAGCTTCACCTTGGGCTACTATACTTTCGCCCCGCAGAGCGGGGCTTTTGGATTCGGCGCCTACGGCGCAGGGAGGGCATGTGAAAAACAGGCTGGCGCCTGTGGTGAAAAACGGCTTTGCAAGCCGTGGTGAAGAATGAGCCGCAGGCTCATGGTGAAGAACACGCCCGCCGGGCGTGTTGATGGAAACTCGGAATTGTTTCTTTTTTTTACGAAAAATCGGGATATTGTGCGTGACGAGCGGTCAAAAATGTGGTAAAATGGCGTGCGCACAGACGTAGATTGACCTACAATGATAACAAGTGACTTTCTCGTGATAGGCAGCGGCGTGGCGGGGCTGAGCTTTGCCCTGCGCGCAGCCGAACATGGCAAGGTAATCATCCTTTGCAAGAGCGAACCGCTGATAAGCAGCTCGGCAAAGGCGCAGGGCGGTATTGCCGCTGTGATTGACAAGAACGATACGTTCGAGGAGCATGTGGCCGATACGCTGGATGCCGGTGCCGGGCTGTGCGATGAGGAGGCGGTACGTACCATCGTGACGGAGGCGCCGGAGGCTATACGCGAGCTGCTGGAGTGGGGCGTAGATTTTGATAAGGAGGCGGGCGGCGAGTTCGACCTGGGCCGCGAGGGAGGCCACGGGAAGCGCCGCATATTGCACGCCAAGGACACGACGGGGCTGGAAATCAGCTCCAAGCTGCTGGAGCGTGTGCAGCACCACCCGAACATTGAGCTGCTGGACCACCGCATCGCGATTGACCTGATTACGACAGCCAAGCTGGGCTGCGTGACCGAGGACCGCGTGCTGGGAGCCTATGTGCTGAACCCCGCCACGGGCGAGGTGGATATCTTCCGCTGCGACCGCGTGATGCTGGCCACGGGCGGCACGGGGCGTGCGTACATGTACACCACCAACCCCGCTACCTCTACGGGCGATGGCGTGGCGATGGCCTGGCGCGCCGGGGCCAACATCTCCAACATGGAGTTTGTGCAGTTCCACCCCACAACTTTCTACAATCCCAAATCCTCTGACCGCGAGGGGCTTACCTTCCTCATATCGGAGGCAGTGCGCGGCGAGGGCGGTATACTGCGCGGGCCGGATGGCCGGGAGTTCATGCACAAGTACGACAGCCGCAAGAGCCTGGCGCCGCGCGATATTGTGGCACGCGCCATCAACCACGAGATACTGCGCACGGGGCACCCCTGCATGTACTTGGACATGACGCACAAGCCGGCGGGGTTCATGAAGGAGCGTTTCCCCTACATCTATGAGACGTGCAAGAGCTACGGGGTAGATGCGGAGAAGGATATGATACCGGTGGTGCCCTCGGCGCACTACCAGTGCGGCGGCATCCAGACCAACACGAACGGGCAGACGAGCCTGCGCGGGCTCTTTGCCGCCGGCGAGAGCGGCTGCACGGGGCTGCACGGGGCTAACCGCCTGGCCAGCAATTCGCTGCTGGAGTGCGTGGTTATCTCCAAGCGCGCGCTGAGCACCATGCTGACCCGCCTGCCGCTGGCCCACAAAATGGAGGATTACCCCATACCGGAGTGGGTGCACGGCGAGAAGGCCGAGCGCGATGACCTGGCGATTTTGTACCACTGCTGGGACGAGGTGCGCCGCACGATGACGGACTATGTGAGCATAGTCCGCACGAACCACCGCCTGCAACGCGCCGCCACCCGCCTGCGCAACATTAACCGCGAAATCAACGAATACTACTGGGGCTACCGCGTGACCCCCGAAATCATCGACCTGCGCAACCTGGCGCTCACAGCGTCGCTGATAGTGGACTGCGCCATCCGCCGCCAGGAGAGCCGCGGGCTGCACTTCACCCTCGATGCGCCGGACAAGCTGCCGGTAGCCCGTCCCAGCGTTATTCACAACTGGTAACCCCCCCCCTGCTGCACCATACCGCCCCCATGCGATATCTGTTCGTCACCCTACTGCTCCCCCTGTTCTGCCTGCTGCCGGAGACTGAGGCCGCCGGCGGAGTCTCCCCCCGTGCGCTGGAGCGCGTTGCCGCTACCCGCAAGCCCAAGCTGGCACGCCGCGAAATCTCCGCCGCCAAGAAAGAACTGATGCGCAAGCGCGCGCTGGAGGCCTCCATCAAGGCCGGCCCGCTCAAGCCGAGTATCGACCAAAGCCACCGCAAGAACTTCCCCGACCCTAAGCTGAAGGCCACCGCCAAACGCCCCGGGGCCTACCCGTGGCACTTCGACATCACCGCCACTTATTTCTACATAGGCGAGCTACCGAGCAAGAACAACCCCACGCCCAACACAGCCAGCAGCTGGGATAGCGCGTGGGATGACAACTACGGCGGGTTTGACGACCCGAACCCGGCCAACCGCTGCCCGCGCACCTATGCCCCGCTGGCGTTCACGCCCAAGCTCAACCCCTTCTATGTAGCGTTGCCCTACAATGACATACAGCGCGGCGGCCCTAAGCCCGAGGCTGCCAAGGTGATACCCTGGTACCGCCGAGACAAGGATGGCAAGTATGAGTCCGTATGCCGCGGCATGTGGGTGCAGATATACTACAACGGGCGCTACTGCTTTGCCCAGTGGGAAGACTGCGGCCCCTTTGTGACGGATGACTGGCAGTATGTGTTCGGCAATGCCCGCCCCAAGAACCATGCTAACAAAGGCGCGGGTATCGATATATCCCCCGCCGTGCGCGACTACCTGGGCATCAAGGGCGGCATGGCAACGGTGCACTGGCGATTCGTGGATTTTGCGCTGGTACCGGGCGGCCCTTGGGCACGTTATGGCAAGGATAACCCCTTTGTGAATCCGGCGCTCAAGCACGCCGTGCGCAAATTCCAGCAGCGCAGCCGCCACATCAACCGCGTCAGTACCGCCTCCGGCCACAGATAAGACGCAAGCGCACCCCCCCCAAGACTCGTAACTCGAAACTCGAAACTCGGTCTTTCATGTTCCGCAATCTCATATTCGACTGGTCCGGCACGCTGTGCGATGATATGGCACTCACCATCGAGGCGACAAACTATGTGCTGGAGCAATACGGCCGCGCACCGCTGGATCGTGCTGCCTTTCGCGCAGAGTTTCAGCTGCCCTACCCGGATTATTACGCGGTGAAAATACCCGAGGCACGCCTGGAAGACCTAGAGAACTACTACCGCAAGGCCTTTGCCGCCTCAACCGTGGGGGTAACGCTGATACCGCACGCCCGCGAGTTTGTGCAGTGGTGCCGCGAGCGTGGCATACGCTGCTTCATCCTCACCAGCATGGATCCCAAAGCCTTTGCGGAACAAGCGCACCAGCTGGGCATGTACCACTACTTCGAGCACATACACTCCGGCATTCACAACAAAGAGCACTACATCGCCACCCTCATGCAGCAGCACGGCCTCGTACCCGCCGAGACCGCCTTTATCGGCGATATGCAACACGACATCCGCGCCGCCCACTGCGCCGGCATCACCGGCATCGGCACCCTGACCGGCTACAACAACCCCACCCAGCTGGCCGAAGCCGAGCCCGAGCTTACCGTGCCCCACCTCGGCGCCCTGCAACAGCTGCTCGGCAAATGCCAGCCCCCCACGGCTGAAAGCATCTGCCTCAATGGGTTGGAGCTCTCCTGCTGCATCGGCGTACCCGAGGAAGAACGCGCCACCCCCCAGCGCCTCACGGCCGATATCACCCTGGTGCCCCCCTGCACCTTCGGCGCCATGGGTGAAGACATCGAGCGCACCATCAACTACGACACCCTGGCCTGCCGCCTCGCCGATATCGCTGCGGCGGAGCCCACCGTGCTCATTGAAACCCTGGCCTGCAAACTGGCCAACTGCTGTGTGCAGGAATTCGGAGCCCTGCGCGCCGAGGTGGAACTGCATAAGTACATCCTGCCCCAGCTGCTCTCCACCTCCGTGCGTACCACAAGCATGGCGAGAGACCGTAAGTGATTTACAATCTAC
>JAUNRE010000136.1 GCA_030535795.1 Akkermansia sp. | reverse complement strand
GCTGCGCAGCGTCACCTTGGGCTACTATACTTTCGCCCCGCCTTGCGGGGCTTTCTTTCCACCGCCGCTGCGGCAGCAGCGGCGATATAACCGAGCCGGCGCAGCCAACACGATATCACTCGGGCAACGCCCGAATATAACCGCCCGCATGGGCGATATAACCAGCCCCGCCAACCGGCGGGGCGAAAGTACAATAGCCCAGGGCAAGCCACGCAGTGGCGCGGCCCTGGGAAGTGTATCATAAATAAATGTGAGCCCGAGGAGTCAGCGCGTCAGCGTCGGCACCGAGGCCGACAGCCCACCTCGGCGTAGGGCGTGAGCCCGGAGACGGCCGCGCTTGCTCCAAAAAAACACCCTGAAATGACTGAGAACCACACTGCTGTCGGCCTCCTCAGCTTCGCTTCGTCGGGCTCTGATTTTCTTTTTTTTCACCCATCCCAAGGTTTCCGCTGCTATGCAGCGTCACCTTGGGCTACTATACTTTCGCCCCGCGTTGCGGGGCTTTCCAATTCGGCGGGCTTTCGCCCGCGGGGATGCCGTAGCTCATGCAACCGCTTGTGCCCGCGCCTTGTGGGCGCGGAGCGACAACTATGGTACTTGCTATGCTTATACTGCGTGCGTCAGCACGCCTAGACATAACTTTGTCAATTGTAAATTGTAGATTCGACAGCCCCGCAGGGCGGGGCTATTAAGCGTCACATGTTCATGGCATCGGGGTTATCCAGCAGGCCTGATTTTTCCAGATAATAATCGTAGCCGCCGGAGTAGGGGGTCACGGTGCCGTGGGCGATGTGCAGGGTTTTCTCGGCCAGAGCGCGGATGAAGTGCACATCGTGCGAGATGAAGACGAGTGTGCCCTCATAGCGCTTGAGCGCCTGCGAGAGAGCCTCCACGCTCATGATGTCCAGGTGCGTGGTCGGCTCATCCATGAGCAGCAGGTTGGGCGGGTTCACCAGGAATTTGACCAGACTGAGGCGGGATTTTTCGCCACCGCTGAGCACCTCGACGCGTTTTTCGCAGTCGAGCTTGCGGAACATGAAGGAACCGAGCACGGCGCGAGCCTCCTCCTCGCGCAGCTCCGGATCGGCGTTCATGATTTCCTCCAACACGGTGAAGTTGGGCGTCAGGTTCTCGGAGCGCATCTGCGAGAAATAGCCGATGCGTGTGGTGGTGCCGAGGATGCGCTGCCCTTCATCGATGGGTACGACACCGGCCAATATCTTGAGCAGGGTGGATTTTCCGGCGCCGTTCGGCCCGACGAGCACGATGCGGTCGCCGCGCTCAATGAGCAAATCCAGATTTTTGTAAATGCGTTTGTCGCCGTAACTCTGTCCCACTTTCTCCAGCTCCATCACGCGCTGCATGCTGCGCGGCGGCTGGGGGAAGATGAACTTGAACACGCGGCGAGCCTGGCGGGGTTTTTCGATGCGGCGTATTTTTTCCAGCTGCTTAATGCGGCTTTGCACCTGTGCGGCCTTGGAGGCCACGGAGCGGAAGCGCTCGATAAAGAACTCCATGTGGGCAATCTCGCGCTGCTGGTTGCGCCAGGCTGCCAGCAGGATTTCGTAGCGCTGCTCCTTGAGCTCCAGGAATTTGGAGTAGTTGCCGGTGTAGCGCACGAGCTCCTGGTTTTCGATGTCGTACACGGTTTCCACCAGTTCATCCATGAAGTCGCGGTCGTGCGAAATCATGAAGATGGCGCCCGGGTAGTTCATGAGGTAGCGGCGCAGCCACAGCAGGCTCATGAGGTCCAGGTGGTTGGTGGGCTCGTCCAGCATCAGCAGGTCGGGCTCGGCCACCAGCAGCTGTGCCAGGTGGGCGCGCATCACCCAGCCACCACTCATTTCGCGGGCAGGGCGGTGGAAGTCCTCATCCTTGAATGCCAGGCCTTTCAGAATGCGCTTGGCCTTGGGCTCCAGCTGGTAGCCGTTGTTGGCAATGAAAATATCCATGGCGTGGGCGTAGTCATCGCTGGTGTTGTCGCCCTTGGCGTCGCAGAGCTGAATGGTGCGAATGGCTTGCCCCATCTCCGGGGTGATGCTCATGGCAATCTCCAGCACGGTGCGGTCGCTCGGGTCGCCTGCCTCCTGCGGCAGGTAGCCCACCACGCCGTATTCATCCATCACAATCTGACCTTCATCGGGCGTGTCCTCACCCAGTATCATGCGGAACAGCGTGGATTTGCCCGCGCCGTTCGGCCCTACCAGAGCTATGCGCTCCCCCCAGTTCACGATGAGTTCCGTCTCGTAAAACAGGGTACGCCCCGCGTGTGCCTTCGTCAGTTTCTTGATGGTAAGCATGCGCGGGTAGTATACACTATATCCTGCAAATTGCAACCTTTTTGAGCTCAAATGCTCAAAAACAAGCGGCGCGCGCCGCTTCCTCGCTCGGGGCGCCGCGCGCAGGCAGGGGGGATTTTTTCGCGCAGCCGGCTACTGTGTCCAATGTGCTATCGGCTTCACTTTTGTTGTAATCGACCCATCCGCCGGATTGTGTTACGCCGGGTCTCCATACCTCCGCGGCATGGGTGAAACGAGTCGGAATAACCCCCAAAACGGAATGCGTGGGAGCTTGTCGATGCTGCACGGAGGCGGCGAACAAAAAGCCTTTCATCGTCTCTTTTTGCATGTCCCAAATAAAGAAAGTAGAGCATAAAAGCAAACGGGATGGAAGTTTTTTTATGTGTCGAAAGTGCCACAATATGTGTGGCTTTTGATTCACAATAGGATGCTTGCAAAAAAATAAAAAATGCCATTTAATAAACGTGTCGACCGCAACAGGCGACATCTAATCAACAAAATACAATATGAATACGAATACCATTCTGGCGCTGGCTCTGACAGTAGGAGCCGCTTCTGTAACACAAGCTGCTGATTTCGATCTTGGCGCACACATGAAGGATGCGTTCAAGGTGTTTGATGCCAAGCGGGATAATGCAGAAAATCCCTATTTGCAGGAATTGTCCATTAAAATGCGTGGTCAGTACCAATGGGGATATCTAGATCCCGCCGGAGGTGATGACCGAGTTAAGGGCAATCGCAACGATAACAATGAGTGGAGGCGTTTTCGCCTCGGGATACAGGCAAAGGTGCTGAATCAATTCACTCTGAAGGGGATATGGAATATCGGCGGCTTGGATGCTCGCAATAAGTTCAATGATGGTGAATGGCATCGCTCACAAACTGAGGGCTCACTGGATGAGCTGACTATCTCCGCCACATGGGATCCGGTTACAGTGACGCTGGGTAAACATAAGCCGGCCTACATGGCAGAATATCGTACCTCAAGTGCAAAGCTGCTTACCCTGGAACGCTCGATGCTGGTGAACCAGCTTAAAGCTGAAAAGCTTTACGGTATCTCTGTGTCAAATTCCGATAAGAAAGCCGAATGGGGCTGGAATGCCGGTCTTTGGGTGAATGGCCAACGCGACAATACCTGGTTGGAACCCTCATTCAACGGTGCGGATAACATCACCTTGGGCATGTCTGTTTCTCGCGCAACAGGTTGCAATGGGCGGATTCAGTTTGATTACATGCACAGTTTCCACAAGGATGGCGAAACAAACGAAGGCTCCGAATATGCCGGCCCCGGTGCTCAGGATGTGATCGCTCTGAGTTGGGAAGGCAAGCAGGAAAAGCTGTCCATTCTGGCTGAAGCTATAGCCGGCTTTAATGTGTACGGCGGAGCACCGGGGGCAGAGAATGTGTACGGTCTGGTATTGATGCCCAGCTATCGGTTTACACCGAATTGGGAGGGTGTTATAAGATATCAGCTGGCAAGCGGGGGTAATGCCGTAAAGAGCGATAGTCGCTACTATACGACCAACTCCACTTACTCAGGTACGAGTGATTGCCTGCAAGGCTTGTATATTGGCGCTAACTACTATGTGTGCCCGTCCAATCCGCACATGCTCAAACTTATGGTAGGAGCTGAATACCTTAATTCCGGTGGCTCGGATACCAAGGGTAATAAGGGCTTTACCGGATGGCAGTTCTCTTCTGCTATACGTTTCGATTTTTATTGACTTGGCAAAGAAACATAATTGTGCTATAATAACCGCACATGGAACC